>NZ_QAJS01000043.1:0-267 GCF_003852595.1 Aquitalea sp. FJL05 | reverse complement strand
CGGGTTCGACGTCGGACACTGCGACGGGAGAAGCGGGCCGAGAATGTAGAGTCATCTCGTTAATGTCCTCTGCAAAACAATAGGTGCTAAGTCTAATAACCGCACCGATTTCGCCCTCGCTGCCTGATTAGGCCGAGCTGCGAATCCGTCAGTCTAGAGTTGCTTCCACTCTAGGTCCTGGCGTCGCTTAGGGAGCCACTGCTTCAGATATTTGTTGAGGGTATCTGAGGGACTTTTACTCAACTCCGTTCGTTGGTCCACATGTTC
>NZ_QAJS01000042.1:0-260 GCF_003852595.1 Aquitalea sp. FJL05 | reverse complement strand
AAAAAAAATATGTCCTGGTTGAGCTCACCTTGGGACACCTGCGTTACCATTTGACAGATGTACCGCCCCAGTCAAACTCCCCACCTGACACTGTCCTCAGAACAGTTCGGTAGCATCCGAAGATTACTACCTTTTCTCCACAATAAATTGACCAAAGTCAACTGCACTGCATTACTGAGTAAGTAAAGAAACAATCAGAGTAGTGGTATTTCACTGTCGACTTGCGTCTCCCACTTATACTACACTTAATGAGTCGCCGT
>NZ_QAJS01000041.1:0-266 GCF_003852595.1 Aquitalea sp. FJL05 | reverse complement strand
TTACCTGGTAAAGCGAATGATTAGAAGTATTGGGGACGAAATGTTCTCAACTTATTCTCAAACTTTTTTTTTTTAATGATAGCGTCTTTCTTTATTGAAGATGTGCATTGAATACAAATGTCTAGTGGGCCATTTTTGGTAAGCAGAACTGGCGATGTGGGATGAACCAAACATCTGGTTAAGGTGCCTAACATCACGCTCATGAGAAACCACAAAAGGTGTTGGTTGATAAAGACAGCAGGACGGTGGACATGGAATTTTTTTTT
>NZ_QAJS01000040.1:0-443 GCF_003852595.1 Aquitalea sp. FJL05 | reverse complement strand
AGACGGCCTGACCGATTGGAGCAGCGCCCGTCAGGTGGTATCTGGCAATGTCGCACTGGCCAGTTTCGACTATCAACCGGTGTCCACCCAGCACACCGGCGACCAGACCCGCATCCAGCAAGGCCGTAGCGGTGATGCCTTGCAATCCACCCTGCAGGATTACGACCCGCAGTCGCTGTACTATGCCAGCGATGCCGAGCAGCTCAGCCAGTACGCCCAGCTACGCCAGCAGGCGCACGATGTGCAGGCCAAGCAATTCTCCGGCAGCGGCTCGGTGCGCAGCCTGCAGGCCGGCCAATGGTTCCGCCTGGACGAGCACCCGGCGCACGAGGGCGACAGCAGCGAACAGCGCGAATTTGTGGTGACAGGCCAAACCTTCCGCGCCAACAACAATCTGCCGGGCGATCTGGCCAGCAGCCTGCGCGGCTTGCTGGGCAACGACG
>NZ_QAJS01000039.1:0-1143 GCF_003852595.1 Aquitalea sp. FJL05 | reverse complement strand
CAAACCGCACGTAAACGTCGGCACCATCGGTCACGTTGACCATGGTAAGACCACCCTGACCGCAGCGATCACCACCATTCTGTCGAAGAAGTTCGGTGGCGAAGCCAAGGACTACTCCCAGATCGACAGCGCGCCGGAAGAAAAGGCACGTGGTATTACTATTAATACCGCGCACGTAGAATACGAAACCGAAGCACGTCACTACGCTCACGTAGACTGCCCGGGTCACGCTGACTACGTTAAGAACATGATTACCGGTGCAGCCCAGATGGATGGTGCTATCCTGGTATGTTCCGCTGCTGACGGCCCGATGCCGCAAACTCGCGAACACATCCTGCTGTCCCGTCAGGTTGGCGTACCGTTCATCATCGTTTACCTGAACAAGGCTGACCTGGTTGACGACGCTGAGCTGCTGGAACTGGTTGAAATGGAAGTGCGCGATCTGCTGTCTTCCTATGACTTCCCGGGCGATGACACTCCGGTGGTAATCGGTTCGGCTCGTCTGGCACTGGAAGGCGACCAATCCGAAATGGGCGAACCGTCCATCTTCCGTCTGGCCGATGCTCTGGACTCCTACATCCCGACTCCGGAACGTGCCGTTGACAAGCCGTTCCTGCTGCCGATCGAAGACGTGTTCTCGATCTCCGGTCGCGGTACTGTAGTAACGGGTCGTGTAGAGCGTGGCATTGTTAAGGTTGGTGAAGAATTGGAAATCGTGGGCCTGAAGGCAACTGCGAAGACCACCTGCACCGGCGTTGAAATGTTCCGCAAGCTGCTGGACCAAGGTCAGGCTGGTGACAACGTAGGCGTACTGCTGCGTGGCACCAAGCGTGAAGACGTAGAGCGTGGCCAGGTTCTGGCCAAGCCGGGCACGATCACCCCGCACACCAAGTTCGCTGCTTCGGTATACGTACTGAGCAAGGATGAAGGCGGCCGTCACACCCCGTTCTTCGCTAACTACCGTCCGCAGTTCTACTTCCGTACTACCGACGTGACTGGTGCAGTAACCCTGTCCGAAGGCGTGGAAATGGTAATGCCGGGTGACAACGTAGAAATCACCGTAGAACTGATCGCTCCGATCGCTATGGAAGAAGGTCTGCGTTTCGCCATCCGTGAAGGCGGCCGTACTGTTGGCGCCGGCGT
>NZ_QAJS01000004.1:76828-121270 GCF_003852595.1 Aquitalea sp. FJL05 | reverse complement strand
AATGCGTAGTTCTACTGAGCTTTTGCCTGGCCTGCCCCGCCAGAAAAAGCATGAGCCATCACCTGCTCACATCAGCAGCGCTACGCGGTACACCACAGCAGCAGACAAAAAAATGCCCGGCATCACCGGGCGAGAGACAAAGCACTACACAAAGCACGAGGAAATTCAGCAGTACTGGAAATGGGCACGCTTCACATTGCACAGCACTTCATAGGAGATGGTGCCGGCCTGGGCCGCCACTTCGTTGATATGTACGGTGTCGCCCCATAGCTCGACTTCGCTGCCGATGCCGGCTTGCGGCAGGTCGGTCAGGTCCACCGTCATCATGTCCATCGACACCCGGCCAATCACGCGCGAACGCAGGCCATCGATGGCCACCGGGCTGCCGGTAGACGCCAGGCGCGGGTAGCCATCGGCATAACCGCAGGCGATCAGCCCCACACGGGTAGGACGCTCGGCCACAAAACTGGCACCGTAGCCTACCGGCTCGCCAGCCGCCAGCTCACGCACACCAAATACCTGTGAGGTAAGCCGCATCACCGGCTTCAGCGCTGCGCCCTGCTCGAAACCGGCAGGCAGCGGCGAAGCGCCATACAGCATGATGCCGGCGCGATTCCATTGGCGATGGGCGCGCTCATGGCAGAGGATGCCGGCGGAGTTGGCAATGCTTTCCTCACCCGGCAGATAGCGGCAAACACTATCAAAGGCTTCCAGCTGGGCCTGGGTGGCAGACAGCTGCGGCTCGTCGGCACGGGCGAAGTGGCTCATCTTGACGATTTTGCCCACCTTGCCGCTGGCCATCAGCTTGCAGTGCGCGGCGGCGTAATCCTGCGGGAAGAATCCGGCGCGATGCATGCCGGAATCCATCTTCAGCCACACGGTGTAAGGCTTGGCCGGATTGGCCTGCAGCACCACGTCCAGCTGCTGCGGGCTTTGCACCACGCACCACAGGTCATGCGCTTCGACATCAGCCAGCTCGGCCGCTTCGAACACACCCTCCAGCAGCACGATGGGCAGGGTCACTCCACCTTCGCGCAGCTGGATGGCTTCTTCCAGACAGGCCACGGCAAAACCGTCGGCCACATCGGCCAGTGCCTGGGCACAGCGCAGCGCACCGTGGCCATAGGCATTGGCCTTGATCACGGCCAGGGTCGGACCACCGGCCAGTTGCCTGGCCAGCAGATAGTTATGACGCAGGTTTTCCAGACGGATGCTGGCAATCAGCGGGCGCATGCGCTCAGGCTCCGGCTACGGCGGTGCTGCTGTGCATTGGTACCACCAGCTTTTCGCCGCGTTTGGCATAACGTTGGATGGACAGGCCATCCACGCTGATGTCCGGCTGTACGCCGACGATCTGGTCGGCCAGCACCTTGCCGGAGCCTGCACTCATCGTCCAGCCCAGCGTACCGTGACCGGTATTGAGCGACAGGTTGGCAAAGCGGGTGCCGCCGATGATGGGCGTGCCATCCGGGGTCATCGGGCGTAGGCCGGTCCAGAAGGTGGCTGCGGGAATATCGCCACCATCCGGGTAGAGGTCGCCCACCACCATTTCCAGGGTTTCGCGACGGCGTGGATTGAGGTCCAGATTGTAGCCAGCCAGCTCGGCCATGCCGCCCACGCGGATGCGGTCGTTGAAGCGGGTAATGGCCACCTTGTAGGTCTCGTCCAGAATGGTGGATACCGGTGCCATGGCGGCATTGGTGATCGGCACGGTCAGCGAATAGCCCTTGACCGGGTACACCGGAATGTCGATGCCCAGGTTTTGCAGCAGATCGCGCGAGTAGCTGCCCAGCGCCACCACGTAGTGGTCGGCAGTCAGCATTTCGTCGCCGATGCGCACACCGCTAATGCGGCCGTTATGGGTTTCGATAGCGGAAATATTCACGCCAAAGCGGAATTTCACGCCCTTGGCCGCAGCAAGATCCGCCAGACGGCTGGTAAACAGATTGCAATCGCCGGTTTCGTCGTTCGGCAGTTGCAGGCCGCCGGTCAGCTTGTGCTTGACCTTGGCCAGCGCCGGCTCGACACGGGCACAGCCGTCCGGGTCCAGCACATTGAAGTCCACACCGCACTCTTTTAGCACGGCGATGTCCTTGGCCATGCCTTCCACCTGGGCTTGCGAACGGAACAGCTGCAGGGTACCGCCTTGGCGACCTTCGTAATCCAGGCCGGTTTCGGCACGCAGCTCCTTGATCATGTCGCGGCTGTATTCAGCCAGGCGCATCATGCGGCTTTTGTTGAGGGCATAGGATTGTTCGTTGCAGTTGGCCAGCATCTTGGCAATCCACTGCAACTGGTAAACGCTGCCATCCGGCTGGATGGCAAGAGGGGCGTGACGCTGGAACATCCACTTGACCGCCTTGGCCGGGATGCCAGGCGCAGCCCAGGGGGCGGAATAGCCAGGGGAAATCTGGCCGGCATTGCCAAAGCTGGTTTCCAGCGCAACACCTTCCTGGCGCTCCAGCACCGTGACTTCAACGCCGGCCTTGGCCAGATACCATGCAGTAGACACACCTACTACGCCGCCACCCAGTACGATTACCTTCATTTCCTCTTTCTCCGTGCTACGCATCATGTGCTTAGTGATTTTGTGTAGTATATTTATTTCAATGCAGTTTTTTTCACCAAAATAAAACAATTTGCTAATTAATAACTCTTTCAAATTAAAGATTGGCAGTGAAATAATGAAAGTAAAACACACCCACGAGCGCGAGCTGGACAAGATCGATCTTAAGATATTGAAATGGCTGCAAAAAAACGGCCGCATTGCCATGACCGAGCTGGCGGAAAAGGTGGGCCTGTCCACCACGCCCTGTACGGAAAGAGTGCGCCGGCTGGAACGCGACGGGGTGATCGAGGGCTATTACGCCCGCCTCAATCCCCATGCCATGGGCGCATCGCTGCTGGTATTCGTGGAGATCAAGCTGTCGGCCAAGTCTGGCAATATCTTCGACGCCTTCCGCCGCGAAATCCAGAACATCCCGGAAATCCTCGAATGCCACCTGGTATCCGGCGAATACGACTACCTGATCAAGGCACGCATCCCCGACATGTCGATGTACCGCAAGCTGCTGGGGGAAATCCTGCTGCAACTGCCCAATGCCAATGAATCGCGCAGCTATGTGGTGATGGAAGAAGTGAAGGAAACCCATATGCTGGCGCTGCCGGAATGACGCCCTCCCCATCTTGCCAAGCGGCAAGGCGGCGCTGTCAACCTGTACCGGCAGAGAGGCCACAACGATTCAACCTTGATTTTCAATTAAGCAGTGCCTTATACCTGATTAATTTAGTACGCTTTTATCGCAGCACTTTAATTAAAGCTGTTTACATCTAAATCAGCCAGCTGCTTGAGCTGCCCATGGCCAGCACTGTGTGGCAGGCATGATCGCTCAGCGGCAAGTCACTGACAGGAGTGCATCATGTTCGGATTTGGCACCACCAAGCAGGACCAGCAGGAGAGCAAGCAACAGCTACACCAGTTCACGGCAATGCTGGACTATGTCGACAATCTGATCATGCTGGCAGACACCACGCCGGATAACACTATCTTCTACATGAACCGCACCGCGCGCGATGTGCTGGCCAGTCACCGCAGCATGATGAACAAGAAATTCCGCGCTGGCGTGGATGTCAACAATGCCTTCAAGCACAGCATCCACCAGTTTCATCGCGACCCCGACCGCATCCGCCAAATCCTGCAAGACATTGCCGCACGTCGTATTACTCACCATGAAGCACTGATTCCGGTAGGCAGCGTCACCTTCAAGACCAAGGTCTTTCCCATCTGGGATGATCAGGACAGCAGCAAGCTGCTCTGTTTCATGGCCAGTTTTCAGGACATTTCATCCGAGATAGAAGCCCAGAACTTGCGTGATGCCAATGACCAGCGGCGCACTTTTCTGGAAGAACGTGTAGGAGAACTATCAGGCAATATGCAGGCCATGAGTGCCACCATTGAAATGGTGGCCGTGCGCACGGCCTCGGCCTCAGACTCATCGGAAGAAATGCTGAGAAGATCGCAGGATGGCAAGAGCATGATCCAGAACAACGCTACCGCCATGAAATCGGTGAGCGAACTGGTAAGCCACACCGCTGACAATCTGACATCGCTGGGCAAACAATCGGAAACCATTGGCCAGATTGTCAGCGTGATCAAGGATATTGCCGATCAGACCAATCTGCTGGCGCTAAACGCCGCCATCGAAGCGGCACGCGCCGGCGAAATGGGCCGTGGCTTTGCCGTGGTGGCCGATGAAGTACGCAAACTGGCCGAGCGCACTACCAAGGCCACCCAGGAAATCGGCAGCATGATTCGCGACATCCAGCAGGAGGTCAACACCAGCATCCACTCGATGGACAGCGGCCGCCTGCAGGTAAAATCCACCGAACAGGACTTCAGCAATGCCGAAAACGCCATCGTGGCCATTGTCGATGAGATCCACCAGATGAGGAATTTCGTGGTCGAAATCGCCAATGCAGCAGAAGAGCAGGCTGCCACCGCGCAGGACATCAGCGACAAGCTGAGTGAAGTCGCCAGGCACTGAAGCCCGTCCGGCTGGCTGCGCGTCTTGCCAGCCTGCCGGTCAGCGTTTAGTGTGGAGTGCCGTCAATACCATGCTATTTAGCCTTTGATCATGAGCCTGCAATCCGTTCGCGATTTCTTCGCCGCCCGCAATCTGGATATCCTCATCATCGAACTGGAAGTCAGCACCGCCACCGTGGCGCTGGCCGCCGAAGCCCACGGCGTGGAGCCGGGGCGCATCGCCAAGACCCTGTCCTTCCGCCTGAACAGCGGCGAGGTCATCATTCTGGTCACCCGTGGCGATGCCCGCATCGACAACCGCAAATTCAAGGAAGCCTTTGGCAAGGGCAAGATGCTGGCACTGGAAGAGGTCGTCGCGCTGACCGGCCACCCGGTGGGCGGGGTCTGCCCCTTTGGTTTGGCGCAGCCGCTGCCGGTATATCTGGATCGTTCTTTGCAGGATTTCGACGAAGTACTTCCCGCCGCCGGTGCCATTCACAGCGCGGTGCGCATCAGCCCGGCACTGATGGCCGACATCACCGCTGGCAGCTGGGTAGATGTATGCCAGCCGGTCGCCGAGCTGGCCAGTTAGAGCCGCTAACAAAAACCCTGCTGCTGCGTTGCGCCTCCTTGCCGTACTCTTTGTACTGTCTGCGTCGGCGCGCCTTGCCCCAGGGACGCTACGCTATTTTGTTCGCCGCTCTTAATCAGCAGGCTGCGGAATAAGGCAGCATGGCGGCACGGTCGATACCGACATGCAACAGGCTGCCGATATTCAGCCCGGCCGCATACTGCTGCACTTCGCGCGCAGACAGGGTCAGCGTCAGCTCGCCATCCGCACTGGCCACCGTCACCCGCACGCCGTCCGCCAGCTGGATGATGCGCCGCACCGCCGTCGCCGGCTGCTCCGGCCCCAGCCGCAAGGCCTGCTCTGGCACCACGCCCTCCGCCAGCACGTTTTCGTAACCGATAAAGCGCGCCAGCCAGGGCGTGGCCGGTGCCGCCAGCAGTTGAGCCGGGGTGGCGCACTGGACAATGCGCCCCTCCCGCAGCACCGCTACCCGGTCGGCCAGGGCGAATGCTTCTTCCCTATCGTGGGTGACCAACAGCGCCGGAATGGCCGCCTGCTGTAACTGCTGGCGGAATTCCTGCTGCAACTGCCGGCGTAAATCCGCATCCAGACTGGAAAACGGCTCATCCAGCAGCAACAGCCGTGGCCGGGTGACCAAGGCCCGCGCCAGCGCCACCCGCTGCTGTTCGCCGCCGGAGAGCGTCCACACCTTGCGCGCCTCCATGCCGGCCAGCCCCAGTTGCTGCAGGCAGGCCAGCGCCTGCTGCCGGGCCACCGCTCGCGCTACCCCATGCTCGATCAGGCCGAAGCAGACATTGCCCAGCACATCCAGATGCGGAAACAGGGCAAAGTCCTGAAACATCAGCGCAAAACGCCTTGCCTCGGCCGCCACGCCGGCCAGGTCTTCACCAGCAAACGACAGGCGGCCGCCATCAGGCTGCTCCAGCCCGGCAATCATTTTCAGCAAACTGCTTTTGCCGCAGCCCGATGGCCCCAGCAAGGCCAGCACTTCGCCGGCCTCCAGGGTCAGGCTGAGCTGGTCGGCCACCAGCTTGTGGCCAAAACGCTTGCATACGCCATCCAGTTGCAACATGTCAGGACTCCTTGCGCAACTGCCGTTCGGCGGCAGACGGCCATTCGATCATCAGAAAAGCCAGCAGCGCCAGCAACATCAACAGACAGGCCAGCAGCATGGCGCTGGCGGCATTGTCGGCCCCTGGCCGGCCCAGCCGCTGGTAGATCAGCGTGGTCAGGGTCAGCCATTCCGGCCGCGACAAAAACAGCGTCACGGCAAATTCACCCAATGCGGTAGCCGCAGCAAAGGCCAAGCCACGGCGGAAGGCCGGCCGCAGCAAAGGCCATTCGATACGGGCAAACACCCGCAAGGGGCTGGCCCCCAGACTGCGTGCGGCCTGCGGCCAGTGACGTGGCAGGCTGTCCAGCGCACCAGCCAGGCTGCGCGCCACAAAGGGATAGGCCAGCAAGGCATAGCTGGCCAGCAGCAGGGGCAGACTGGCGCTCCACTGCGGGTAGAGCAGCAACAGGCCAAACGCCACGCACACTGGCGACACCACGAAAGGAAGAAAGGCCAGTGCCCGCAAGCACAAGCTACCGCGCGCCGCCAGGGCATGCAGCCAGCCCAGCACCGCAGCCAGCAGCACGGCCATGGCACTGAAACGGGCCGAGTTGCCCAGTGCCAGCAGCACTTCCTCGTCGTGCAGCAGGCTGAAACCGGAAGCAGCCAGCGCCTGCATGGCGCGCCACAGCACCGCCAGCAGAGGCAGGCCGGCAAACAGCAGCAACAAGGCCAGCGCCGCCGCCAGTTGCAGCCACTCCAGACCCTGCGGACGGCGCGGCAGCACCGGGTCCACCTTTAGCGGCGCAGCCAGACGGCGCTCCAGCCAGGCATACAGCATGGCCACCGCCCCGGTCACCAGCAGCATCAACAGCGCCAGTGCGCCGGCATCGGCCAGGTTCAGTTCGTAGGACACCAGCTGATAGATCTCTACCTCCACCGTGGCATAGCGCTGCCCACCCAGCAGCAGCGCCAATCCGAAGCCAGAGAAGCAATACAGGAATACCAGGCACAAGGCGGACAACAACCAGGGCCGCACCGCCGGCCATTCCACCCGCCAGAACACCCGCCATGGCGTGGCACCCAGCGTGCGGGCGGCAGCCAGCCGGCTGGCCGGTATCTGCGCCAGCCCTTCGCAGGCGGCGCGGATCACCAACGGCAGATTGAAAAACAGATTGCCATACAGCAATAGCCAGGGCGTGTCCTGCAGATTCACCCCCAGCAAGCCCTGCGGCCCGAACAGCGCCAGCACGCCCATGGCCGCCACCAGGGTGGGCATGACAAAGGGCAGCATCAGCAGGCGCAGGCTGAGGCTGCGGCCAGGAAAACGATAGCGCGCCAGACACCAGGCAATCGGCAGGCCGATCAGTAAGGCGGCCACACAGCTGGCAGCGGCCTGCAGCAAGGACCACAGCACGCGCCATTGCAGATAGCGGTCGGCAAACAGGTCGGCGGACACCGCGCCCTGCCCTTCCTGCAACAAACGCAGCAAGGGCAGGATGGACATCAGCAGCAAAAAGGCCAGCGGCAATAACGCCAGCCCTGCACGACGGCCGCGCTCAGACATGGCGCTGCCGGGTAAAAGGCCAGTCGGCAACCAGCACGTCTTCCGGACCGTCTTCCGGGTCGTCCACCCGTTCCAGCCATTGGAAACCCAGGCTGGCGGCCAGCGCCTGCGAGGGCAGATTATCCGGGCTGATGGACAGCACAAAGCGCTTCACCCCGGCGGTTTCCACCGCCCAGCCGGCGCAGGCCAGCAGCGCCTCGGTGGCATAACCCTGGCGCCGGAAAGCCGGCAGCACGGTATAGCCCAGCTCGACATCACCACGCCCCCGCAGATAGGCATGACCGGGACAGGTATGGAAATTGATATGGCCCACTAGTTGGCCATCCTCCCGCCGCAGCATGGCGCGCATCGACCACGGCGCATACTCCGGCTCGTTTTCCATTTGTTCCAGCCGCAGCGACATCACCGCCGCTTCTTCCAGCCAGCTGATGGGCAAGGGGGCACCCAGCCAGCGCGCCGCCTCGGCCAGCCGCGCTTCCATGCTGGCCTGCAGCATGGCAGGCGTCAGGTGACGCAGGATCAGCCGCGGGCTGAGGATGTCAGGAACCGTGCTCGCGGTGGGCATTACTGGCCGGACTTCAGCACGATGCGTGTCCACTTGCCGACCCAGCCGGCGCTCTTGGCCGCAATCTGTTGCTGGTCAGGCGTAGTGTGGGTTGCCGGCTTTTCGGCATGCTGGAATACCGGATCCAGCGCGATGCCAGGCTGCACCGGATACATCCACATCGTGGTGGGGATATCCTTCTGCACGGCGTCCGAGCGCAGGAAGGCAACAAATTTGCGCGCCAGCGCGGCTTGCTGGCCGCCCTTCACCAGCACAGCGCCTTCCACTTGCTGGAATACCGCGCCAGGCAGCAGCAGGTTGGCGGTGGGCGAGGTGCTGAGTTTTTCCTTGCTATAGAACACTTCTGCCGCCGGGCTGGTGGCATAGCTCACCACGATGGGACGCGCGCCGCCGTTGCGCGAGAAGTCGGTGTAATAGGCCTCGGTCCAGCCCTTGCTCACCTTGACGCCGTTGTCGCGCAATTTGGCCCAGAAAGCCATGGCCTTGGTCTCACCCATGGCGGAGATGGTCGACAGCAGGAAAGCCAGACCGGGGCTGGAAGTTGCCGGATTTTCCACCACCAGCAGGTCCTTGTAGGCCGGACGGGTCAGGTCGTCCAGGGTCTTGGGCAGCGGCAGCTGCTTCTTGGCAAACCAGGCCTTGTCGTAGTTCAGCGTGACATAGCCATAGTCGATGCTGGTGGCACCCGGCAGCAGCGGCTGGCCGGACTTGCGCTCTGCAGCTTCCGGCAACAACACACCAGCAGCAGCGGCCTTGCCCATCATGGTGTTGTCGATGCCGTACACCACGTCGGCAATGGGATTGGCGCGGGTCAGGATCAGCTTGTTGACCATCTCGCCGGCATCGCCGGCCTTGATGATGCTGAGTTTGACGCCATTCTGCTGCTCGAACTCCGCCAGCAAGGGCTTGGACACGGCAAACGAGCTATGGGTAAGCACGCGCAGTTCGGCGGCATGGCTCAGGCCGGCCAGCAGCAGCGCGCTGATGAGACTAGTGGTTTTGAACAACTGCATGACATTCTCCGTGCGACAAGGCGCAATCGCCGGAGCAAGCGGAACAACAGATGGTGGGGCCTTCTGCATCACGCTCCCTCCGCTGGCATTATCCAGTTCAGGTTCTAGGGTGTTTCTCAGCCCGCTAGGGGCACCCCTGGTGATTGGCGGCATCCTTACAGATACCTGCCGACATGCTTGCTTACAAGGCGTTACCGTTTATTCACGAAAATTAACAGCCCGCAGCAAACAGAAAACGAATTGTACACACTTTCCCCCCATGATGAATTCACAACAACAGCACGCTTGTTCAAACCGCAGCACTCGCCGATAACCCAAGGAACAAAATCATGAAACTGTCCGCTCACATCATGCTGATCAGCCTGTCCGCTCTCACCTTCGCCACCCTGTCGAGCACTGCCTCGGCCGCAACCGAATGGCAAAAGCAGCACCCGCGCCGCGCTGAAGTGAACCACCGTCTGGCCAATCAGGACAAGCGCATCCACCAGGAACGCAAGGAAGGTGAAATCAGCAAACAACAAGCCCGCGAACTGCACCAACAGGACCACGCCATCCGCCAGCAGGAACGTGCCGATGCCCGTAAAAATCATGGCCACATCAGCAAGCAGGAACAAAGAAACCTGAATCAGCAAGAAAACAAGGTCAGCAAGGAAATCGGCAAGTAAACTTCAGCCATATTCCAAGCAATTACCGGCCAGAAGCTAGCCGGCCACGGTGGCCGAGCACGCTCTGGCCGGCCTGCCTTATACCGAAGAGCGAGCCTTTTCCATGAAATCGCATGCGCAAACAGCCATCCGCCTGATCCTGCTCTGCCTGCTGCCGCTCACCGCCTGGGCCGGCATTGGCGAAGAAGGGGCACGTCACTTGCTGTCGCGCACCGGCTTTGGTGCCAATCCGGCACAAATCGCCCTGTATGCCCCACTGGGCCGCCAACAGGCAGTGGACCGGCTGCTGGATCATGCCGTGTACAGCGCCCTCAGCGCGCCGCCCGCCTGGGTCAATGAACCATTCGACCACCCCGGCAAACCCAATCTGACCGAAGACGAAAAGAAAGCCCTGCAAAAAGAGCGCAACGAACATGCGCAAGAGTTGCGTGGCTGGTGGCTGGAAGAAATGCGCAGCACGCCCAGCCCGCTGACGGAAAAGATGACCCTGTTCTGGCATAACCATTTTGTTTCCGGGCTGGACAAGGTGGGCGTGCCGCAACTGATGTATCAGCAGAATGTATTGCTGCGCCATCAGGCACTGGGCAACTTCGGCCAGCTGCTGCACGCCATCGCCCGCGATCCGGCGATGATGCGCTATCTGGACACGGTGAATAACCGCAAGGGCCAGCCAAACGAGAATTTTGCCCGCGAAGTGATGGAGCTGTTCACCCTGGGCGAAGGCCATTACAGCGAGCAGGACATCCGCGAAGCCGCGCGTGCCTTTACCGGCTGGTCGCTGGACAAGGACTTCCAGTTTGTCTACCGCCCCAATCAGCATGACAACGGCGACAAAACCATCTTCGGCCAGCAAGGCAATTTCGATGGCGACGACGTGCTGGACATGCTGCTGCGCAAACCGCAGACCGCGCGCTTTGTCACCATCAAGCTGTGGAAAACCCTGGTGTCGCCCACCCCGAACGAGGCCGACATCCAGCGCCTGTCCGCGCTGTTCTACCGCGACAATTACGAAATCCGTCCGCTGCTGCGCGCCATGCTGCTGACACCGGCCTTCTGGCAAAGCCAGGGCCAGTTGATCAAGTCCCCGCTGGAACTGACCGTGGGCACGCTGGTGACCTTCGACCTGACCCCGCCGGACTGGCGTGCGCTGGCCGGGCTCAACCGCCAGTTGGGCCAGGACGTGTTCAACCCGCCCAATGTCAAAGGCTGGCCCGGTGGCGAAGTATGGATCAACAGCGCCACCCTGCTGACGCGCAAGCAGTTTCTGGACCGCCTCAGTCATGATGCCGCGCCCATTCGCAACAACTTCGTCAAAGCCGATAGCCAGATGGACGAAGCCCGCGGGCGCGAGGCACGTATCCAGCGGATGATCCAGGCCGGCTTGCGCCCGATCAAGCTGCAACCAGACGAGTGGACCGCCATCTACCATATCCGTACTGCAGCCGATAGCGCCCGCCTGCTACTGGCCGTGCCACCGGCCCAGCCGCTGCCGGAAGGCATGAGCGGCGCACAAGCCATTGCGCCCTTGCTGCTGGACCCGGCTTACCAGGTTCATTGAAACCACTACCAGGGACTCTGCCATGTTTCAACGCCGCGAATTTCTCAAGGCCATGGGGGCCGGCCTGCTGGTTTCAGTACTGCCGAATCTCAGCTATGCACTGGCACCGGCCGCTTACCAGCGCCTGCTGGTGCTGATCGAGCTAAAAGGTGGCAATGACGGGCTCAATACGGTCATCCCCTACGCCAGCGATGACTACTATCGCCTGCGCCCCGCCATCGGTATTCCCCGGCCGCAAGTACTGCAACTAAATGAACAGATCGGCCTGCACCCGGCCATGAGCAGCCTGCTGCCCTTGTGGCAAAACCACCAGCTGGCGGTGCTGCAAGGCGTAGGCTATCCCGAGCCCAATCTGTCGCACTTTCGTTCCATCGAAATCTGGGAAACGGCCTCGGCCAGCAACCAGTATCTGGGCGAAGGCTGGCTGACCCGGCTGTTTCGCAGCCAGCCGGTACCGGCCGGCTTTGCTGCCGACGGCGTCGTGCTGTCCAGCCAGAACCTGGGGCCGCTGGATGGCGGAGCGCGCGCCGTGGTGCTGAGTAACCCGCAGGACTTCGCCCGTCAGGCCAAGCTGGCAGCAGACCAGCAGGCCGGCGCACACAGCGGCGCGCTGTCGCACATTCTCAAGGTGGAGGGCGATATCCGTACCGCAGCCAATGCCCTGCAACAACCCGCAATGAAACCAGCGGCCAATCCGGCCGATGCCCCCACCGCGCCGCCCAAGGCAGCAGGCGGCTTTGCCCAGGCCATCAACACTCTCGCTGACATCCTGCAAAACGGCACCCGCATCGCGGTGGCACGCATCACCCTCACCGGCTTTGACACCCACGGCAACCAGCAGCCCACCCAGGCCCGCTTGCTGGGCGAACTGGCCGACGGCCTGGCCTTGCTGCAACACCGTTTGCAGGCACAGGGCCGCTGGGACGATACCCTGGTGCTGAGCTATGCCGAGTTTGGCCGCCGGCCACGCGAAAACGGCAATCGCGGCACCGATCATGGCACCGCCAACAGTCATTTCATGCTGGGCGGCCGGGTCAAGGGCGGCCTGTACGGCCAGACACCGCTACTGGCGGGCGTGACGGATGGCAACCTGCCCTATGCCATCGACTTTCGCCAGCTGTACAGCACCGTGGTGCAAGACTGGTGGGGCAAGGACGCCCGCCAGCTATTCGGCGGCCATTTCGAGCGACTACCGCTGTTGCGGGCCTGAGCCAGCTCGCCCCGGACACCAATCAAGCCTGCCAAGGCGGACAGCACCCGCCGCCAGGCAGGGGGATGCCAGGATGTATCGGTATACGCGGTGGAAATCACCAGAGTTTGCATCCGCTCACGCGGATAATGATTTGAGTGCCGCTTCCGCGCGGCGGACGGGAAAGAGGGCTTGCCTGGCCAAGCCCTCCTTCACCTCCCAGGCCACCCCACAAGCATGGCCTGCGGCTGCCCGACAGGTCCCGCCCGGTGCGAGGCGCGCCTGAACTCGCGATTTGCTAACGTCAAATCGCTCAAACAGGGCAGGCGCTTAACACCTCGCCCCGGCCACCCGTCGGCATGCTTGACGGGGCCCAAGGGTGGCGTAGGTGAAGTGGGAAAAGTCGGGAGATGTGGGTGACTTCGTGTGCCAAAGTCGAATTACTGAAAATGGGATTTCTGCTTTCGACTTGATGTTAGGCAGATTCCAGCATGGGCAAGATTTTGATGGCATTATTCATCGTGGTGTACGCACTACTCATACTGCTCTATTTGCCCGATACCAAAAAGTGCAAAGTCGTACGCCCTGGCTACAGTTTGGAAAAAGACATTCGCCAGCAAGCCAAAGCAGGGAATCAGCTCGCCAAACTGATTACCCTGCTTCAGAGGCTGGTGGTGGCATACGTTACGATTAGTGTCGTCTTGATTTTTTTGACAAAGATGAGATAAGGGACTGGCTGCTTGAACACGGAGCATTAGCACACGCAGTTTTTCCTAATGTTGAAATGGCTTCATGTGACAAAAAACAGCACCAGCATGCCTATGGTCACAATGAAAGCATAGGGGAAATCAAGAAATAATGGCAGCGTGAGAAGCGTGATAAACCCGATAACTGGCAGTGAGACTATTCTCACAATTTTGTTAGCGGGTAGAAATTCAAGCATTCGGCTGAATCGCCAGCGTGACCTATCGTATTTCCAGTCGATATTATAAAGCCCAGGAATAAGTCGCTCGCCCAATAACATCAAGTAAGCGAAAGACAGAAACCCAAAAAGTAGTTGCAACATAACTGAATCCGTGGTTGGTTTTTTGATATGTCAATTACGAGTAATCATATTGATTTTCCTTCAAGGCGGCTAGGTGTTTGAACACTGACACCAGAACGGCTCGCAGCTTTCCCTTGTGAGTCTTTCATAACTGTGTACATCCGGCCGTAGACGGACATTGCCCTGTAGAAAGGGGCAACGCGAAAGCTATGGATGTGCAAAGGCTGCTGCACATGCAGCGCCTTGGAAGTGACCGGAAACGACCCAAAGTGACTGACTATCGATCACGCACATGAAACTTACTTATTAATATTATCGTCCACCCCAGACAAATATAACAATATTAAACCAATAACAATTGCAAAAATAATAAAAATAGCATAATTGGCCGTTGAGTCACGAGCTTTCTGACGCCGCACTTCATACTTTAAAATCGTACTATCATAAGACTCTACAGCAACACCGTCAGCCTCAATGGAAAATACCACTCTACCATTGACACCCCTCATACGAACCCAGCCCAATTTTACTTTGGAACCAATTTTGTCTGAAAAATTTTTCCACAGACTAATCGCGGTGTTCTTTGAAAAAACGCAAGCTACAGTCGGAGTAGCCACAAGCCACAGCGTCCTTGTAATCATAAAAATTATTATCAATCAATAAAATTCTAGAATTCCCTCCCGTGCACTTACCTGGCCTATATTGAACCGTGCCAATTGAGAACTTAATATCTAAGTGTAATACCTAGAATCAACAACTTAATTATCTTAGGTGTTGCCAATTGCAAAAAATTGACTCCAACCACAAAAAAATCAGCTCAAGCCTTACAAGCATTTATTTTTCCGAACAGATAATCTGAACTTCCTTTCCGGCCAACTGCAGTCTACCAGAGCACAACAGTCTAAATATGTCGATTGCATAATCAAAACCAAGTACCAGCCAAAGCACTACCAGAAACAACCAGGCCAATAGGTGAGAAAATAGCTGCAAAGATGGTAATGACCTGCACCCAGTATTGACGAGTGTATTTTTCTTTTTTTCTAAGAACAAATGCAGTGATGAATGCTAGTGAAGTCGGGAAAAATAAAAAAATCGGTAGTTGCACATTTTCTGCAAAAATAATTAGCACAGACTTAGGTCTGACAGGTGGAGTTTTTACCCAGAAAAATGCATAGCCAAGCATAAGGATCGCAGTTAATGCAATCACCAATGCAATCACAACTGCAATAAATTGCAGCGCCCTATTTGTGAAATTATTGCTTGCAAGGGTAATGCTTTTATTGACAAGAAAAGCATAGCCAAAAAATAGTAAAAAAACAAAACATAGCTCTTTCATCATCTTCCCAACCAAAATGAAATTCAAACTTCATTGATATTGCCGAAAATAAATTAGCAGTTAACAAGAATGAAAAATAAGAATTTTTGTGTTCAGATGGACAATACAGCGGAAACTTTTATTTATCCATCAGCATTAAGCAATCAATAAAAACTGCACGCACACCTAGTGAAAAATAGATAATTCCTGCTGCGACCAACCCAACTGCTGGGCTAAAAAATCGCAAAAACAGAAGCGAGAGGCCACTTATAAATTTGCAACTGCTTCCTTATGCATGAATTGCACCACGAATCAAAATATCGCTATCATCCACAATGCCGAACACACCAAAAATCAAATCAGACCAACCCAAAATGGTGCTTCCACAATACATACCTACCCTCGCTGGATTTCTGGATTTAATGAAAGAGTAATTTCGTTTGAGTTTAGTCAGTGGTGGTGGGTGACTGCTCTTGGCCGATACCAGTCATGCTAGCGCATTGACATGGAAAAATCCTGACCTGTATCAGTACCCCATCTACGCAGTTATTCGCTATCGCAAGCAGCGCATCAATACGCCACGGGCCCCGTCAAGCATGCCGACGGGTGACTGGTGCGAACTAAGTAAGCACCTGCCCTGTTTAAGCGATTTGACGCTAGCAAATCGCGAGTTCAGGCGCGCCTCGCGGCGGTCGGGACCTGTCGGGCAGCCGCAGGCCATGCTTGTGGGGTGGCATTTGGGGTTGGAAGGGGCCTTTGGCCAAACAAAGGCTCCTTCTCCGCCGCCGTGCGGACGCGGCAGGAAAATCATCATCCGCGTCAGCGGATACAGAACCTATGTTTGCTTTAAGCTCGCCATGCGCCAAGTCGCGCAGATTGCGCAGATGACAGGAATTGGCCAGACAGGGAATCGGCTCGGACCAGGACCTACCCCCTGCTCCACCACGGCGTGGATAAAAAAAGGGCCTGGGCAATATTACCCAGGCCTGGCTTGATGCACGATTAAAGCCGCAGATTGCAACGGGACAGACTCACTCGCAAACCCGGCGCCACCGGGGATGCACTGTGCTATATGCAAACACCGTGCCAGCTTTTTCCCCGTGATTTTCAGAGTATTTCAACTGTGTGGCCGGCCATTTCTTGCTGCATCGCACCAAAATCTAGCCGTAAGCGCACCGAATTCAGGATTTCCTGCACAACGCTGTAGCATGATTACGCTATGATTAGCGCATGAATACGCCTGCCAACACCAGCAAACCAGTGCCGCAGCCCGAAGTCGAACTGCGCGCGCCGGAAAACGAGAGCACCCTCGCCACCCTGGCCATGCCGCTGGGCGAAACGGTATTGACGCTGACCGCCAGCGGGCTACCCATATACGGCATTCTGCACCGCAGCCGCGCCATGACAGGTCAATCAGATTTCTTCCGCCTGCAATTCCGTGGCTTTGCCCGTACCGAAGGCAACCAGTGGCTACATTACGCCAATGACGACGCCCGCTTTCACACCAGCTACAACTGCGCCTGGGTGCGGGTGGACCACCCTAGCCGCTCGGTCACCTTCGGCCCCAAAAACGGCGTCAACTGTACGGAAGCCTTTACCGGGCTCGGGCTGGATACCTTTCTGTTTGCCCAGACCATCAGCTGGGTCAAGGGTGCCTACCCTGAATACGCCATCAGCCCGGGCCTGATTGGCATCACCGGCAATGCCAGCGAAGAAGAAAAGCTGCGCCGCAATGCCTTCTATGCCAGCCAGGGCTTCCAGTTTGACTGGCAGGATGCCGCACAGCGCACCGGCCTGTATTTCAAGGACAAGGTCAGCCGCCTGCTGGGCGTGTGGGACAAGGAGCACATTCAGGAAGTGGGCGGCGAAGCCATGCTGCAATCGCTGGCGTTGCAGGATGAAACCCGTGCCGCGCTGGAAGAGAAGGTCAACCGGCTGGAGTCGTCCTATAGCAGCATCAAGTCGGCCCTGCAAAGAGAGCGCAATACCTCGCAAATCCTGATGGGGGTACTGATTCTTGGGGTGATGCTGGCTTTATGGGCCTTGATTTAAGCTGCTAGCCGGTTTAATCCCTACCGGTTTTTAAAGTTAAACTCTATAAAAAGACATGGGCATGCCTTAAATCAAACTTCGATTTAGCGGCAGCCACTACCATTCTGGCATGGCGGGATGGCCGATAAAGCCGCAGCCAAGGGCACAGGGGTGTTGAGCGCGGGAACCAGCTACGACAACAGGCACTCCTCTGCCAGCGGCCAGCTTCGCGGCCAATAATCAAAAAATAAAGACATGGCTGTTTCTTCGGGCAGAAGCAGCAAGCGGGGCAAAGATGAAACAAGAGAAACACGGCATGGCCGGGCTGTTCCAGCACAGCCTGGGCAGATTGAGCCTGGAATGGGTGATTCCACTATTCAGCCTGTTCCTGATCGCCATGATCTGGAGTGCGGTGCTATGGCAGGTCAATACCGACCATGCCCGCAGCCGGCTGGAAATGCAGCGGCAAAGCGAAAACATGGTGCGGGTGTTTGAAGAACACATCTCGCGCACCATCCGCGCCGTCGACCAGTCGGTGCTCTTCCTGAAATACGAGTACGAGTCCGAAGGCAACAAGATGGACCTGCCGCACTATCTGAAGCAGGGCATCATCCAGAGCCAGTTGTTTGTGCAGATTGCCGTCATCGGGCCGGATGGCATGCTGGAAATGTCCAGCGTGCCCAACTTCAAGCGGGTTGATCTGAGCGACCGCGAACATTTCAAGGTGCATATTGCCAAGGACAGCGGCCAGCTGTTCATCAGCAAGCCGGTACAGGGCCGCGCCTCGAAGAAATGGTCGCTGCAGTTTACCCGCCGCATCAACAAGCCGGATGGCAGCTTTGGCGGCGTGGTGGTGGTGTCGGTCGACCCGTTTTACTTTACCAGCTTCTACAAAGACCTCGATCTGGGCAAAGCCGGTGTGGTCACGCTGGTGGGCCAGGATGGCATCGTGCGCGCCCGCACCAGTGCCAAGACTACCGGCATCGGCATGGATATTCACAGCAGCGGGCTGTTCAAGCAATGGCCCGGGCATGACCACGGTGCCTACCAGCAACTGAGCAGCATCGATCAGATACAACGTACGGTCAGCTTCCGCGCGGTGGAAGGCTACCCGCTGGCGGTGCTGATGGGCGTGGGCGAACAGGAAGCCATGGCGGACTATTACGAGCACCGCAATGCCTACTTCACCGTCGCCGCCATCATGTCGCTGCTGGTATGCCTGGCCGGCTATGTGATGTACCACATGGCGGCCAACCTGAAAAACAGCAAGGCACAGGCCGAGTCTGCCAACCGCATGAAGTCGGAATTCCTCGCCCACATGTCGCACGAGTTGCGCACGCCGCTGAACGGCATTCTGGGTTGCTCGGAATTCCTGCAAACCACCCTGAGTGATCCGGCGGATCTGGAAACCGCCGGCATGATCCACAAGAGCGGCCAGCATTTGCTGAAGCTGGTCACTTCCATTCTCGACATGGCACGTATCGAAGCCGGCCGCATGCCAATGGAAATTGTCGAGGTACAATTGGCGGCGATGCTGCGCGACACCGTCGAACTGTACCGACCACAGGCCGAGGGCAAGGGCTTGCAGCTGATGCTTGACTACCGTCAGGCCGAGGGCTGCCCGGACCGCTTCCGGCTCGACCGCACCAAGCTGACCCAGGTACTGAACAATCTGCTGGACAATGCGGTGAAGTTTACCGAGCACGGCAGCATCCAGATCGATGCCCGCGTCAGCGCACATGAATTACAGCTGGATATCCGCGACAGCGGCTGCGGTATTCCGCTTGAGCAACAACAACTGGTCTTCGAACGCTTCCGCCAGGCCGATGCCTTCCTGACCCGCGCCCAGAGTGGCTCCGGGCTGGGGCTGGCCCTGGTGAAGGAACTGGTCCGGCTGATGTCCGGCAAGGTAGGCTTTGAATCACAAGTCGGCGTGGGCACCGTATTCCACGTCAGCATTCCCCTGGAAGGAAAACAAGAATGAGCGTGCTGGACACCATTCTTGTCGTGGACGACGACGAGATCAACCGCAAGGTGGCTGGCCTGTTCCTGCAACGCATGGGCTGGAAAACCGACCAGGCAGTCAGTGCTTTCGAAGCCCTGGAACAGCTGCAGCAACATGAATACTACTGTGTCCTGCTGGACATCAGCATGCCGGGCATGAGCGGCATCGAACTGTGTCGCCACCTGCGTGGCAACCCGCGCTGGCACGACTTGCGACTGATCGCCTACACCGCCCACGCCATGAGCGACGAGCAGGAAGTCATGCTGCAGGCCGGCTTTGACGCCATCGTCACCAAACCGCTGACCCGCGACAGCCTGATCGCCGCACTGGCTGCCCCGACAGACTGAGCCGCCAGCCAGCTGTTGTTGACCCGAACAAAAATGCGGAGCACACGCACCATGCATGCCCTAAGCCACACGACATCCCTCGCGGAGCACAGTTAACGGTGCGACAGCAAGACAAGCCAACAGGCAACCATGTCGCCGCCACTGCCGGCGACAGCAACACCAGCCACCACATTGATGGCGCGCTGCTGCAGCAACTGGAACAACTGGGTGACCTGGTTCAAGACTGCGACAGCAAGGGACAACTGCTGTATGCCAATCCGACGTGGCTGCACACGCTGGGCTACACCGCCGGCGAGCTGTCAACGCTGAATGTATTCCAGCTGCTGGCGGAAGACAGTCATGCCGCCTTCCGTGAGCAGGCGGCGCTGATCGCCCGCGGCCAGCGCCCCCCGGCCATCGAGCTGCTCATGCGCGATCGCAGCGGCCAGGCCCTGTCGGTACTGGCCAGTTTCAGTCCGCTGCCCAGGGAAAACGGGGACCAAGACGGGGATGACGCACTGCGTCTGCTGCTGCGCGACATCACCCAGCAGAAAAAGCAGGAACAATGGCTGACCACCCTGCTGGACAATATGGACGACGGCATCATCGCCATGGACATGCAGGGCCGGCTCACCTATATGAACCAGGAGGCCGAACGCCTGCTGGGCTGGAGTTTCGCCGAGCTGCATGGCCTGAATGTGCACCAGCACATCCATCACCACCGCGCGGACGGCAGCGAACTGTCGCTGGAAGACTGCCCCATCTATCAATCGGTACAGCAGAAGGCCAGCTACCGCTCCAGCGACGAAGTATTTTTCCGCAAGGACGGCCAGCCACTGGAAGTACGGGTCAGCAACACCCCGCTGCTGCTCAGGCAGCAACTGGCCGGCAGCGTCACCACCTTTGCCGACATCAGCGCCAGCCGGCTGCGCGAACAGCAGATGCTGCAGGCCACCCGTGCGGCCGAAGCGGCGGCACGCGCCAAGAGCGAGTTCCTGGCCACCATGAGCCATGAAATCCGCACGCCGCTCAACGGCGTCATCGGCATGATCGATCTGCTGATGGACACCCCGCTGGACGCCGAGCAATCCGACTTCGCCCGCACCATCAAGATGTCGGCCGACACCCTGCTGTCCATCATCAACGACATTCTGGATTTTTCCAAAATCGAAGCCGACGGGCTGGAAATCGAACAGATCGACTTTTCGCTGCGTCAGCTGCTGGAAGGCACGGTCGACATCGTCGCCAACAAGGCGCATGGCAAGGGCCTGACCCTGGCCAGCTTTGCCACGGCCGAAGTACCGGACAGCCTGCAAGGCGACCCGACCCGCCTGCGGCAGATCCTGCTGAACCTGCTGTCTAATGCCATCAAGTTCACCGAACAGGGCATGGTGCTGGTTTCCGCCACGCTGGAACAGCCCCAGCAACAGGGCATCCAGTTGCGCCTGTGCGTCAAGGACACCGGTATCGGCCTGACCGAGCAGGCCAAGAGCCGGCTGTTCCAGCCCTTCTCCCAGGCAGACAGCTCCACCACGCGCAAATATGGCGGCACCGGCCTGGGGCTGGCCATCTGCAAACGGCTGGCCGAAGCCATGGGCGGCAGCGTGGGGCTGGATAGCACGCCGGATGTCGGCTCGGAATTCTGGGTCAGCATCCCGCTGCAAGCCACCGGCAGCGACAGCTGCCTGCATGCAACGGCCACGCCAAGCCAGCACCTGGTGTTGGTGGCGGGCGACAGCGACAACAACCAGCAGCTATGGAGCCATTACCTGGACAGCTGGGCCCTGCCCCACCAGCGCGCCGCAGGCCTGGCCAGCATGCTGGAAACCCTGCGCCAGCTGGATGCCAGCGGTAACAAGCCCGATGTACTGCTGCTGGTGGAGCCGCTACCGGATGCCACGCTGGAGCAAGCCATCCAGACCCTGAGCCTGGAAGGCATTCCCATGGTGGTCTGTCTGAACGAACCAGATGGCACGCGCAAGGCCAGCCTCGCCCAGCAGGGCATTGCGGTATTGCACAAACCGATGAAACAGTCGGCGCTGCTGGACGCACTGGCCGTGCAATGGACGCCAGGCAGCATACGCCTGCATACCCCGGAAGCCGCCGTGGTGCCGGTCAGCCTGCGCCCGGTGCAGCACTACCGCCTGCTGCTGGCCGAGGACAATGCGGTCAACCAGCGCGTGGCCGCCAGCATGCTGCACAAGCTGGGCTACCGGGTGGACGTGGTCAGCCACGGCGGCGAAGTATTGCAAGCCATCGCCCAACAACAGTACGACGCCATCCTGATGGACTGCCAGATGCCGGAAATGGATGGCTACCAGGCCACCCAGGCCATACGCCGCCAGGAAAGCGAAGCCGCACAAGGTGGACACCTGCCCATCATCGCCATGACCGCCAATGCCATGGAGGGCGACCGCGCCATCTGCCTGGAAGCCGGCATGGACGACTACCTGGCCAAGCCCATCGAATTTGCACGGCTCAAGGCACTGCTGTTGCAATGGCTGCCCCAGCAGATGGCTACCAGCAGCCATGCCGCACCGGCCAGCCGCGATAACAGCGCGCCGGGCAGCTTCACCGTGCAGCGCCTGACCGAATTCCTTGGCGACGACCCGGCCAGTATTGGCGAAATGCTGGACATCTTCCGCGATTCGCTGCTGCGCTGGCGCGAACGACTGCGGCTGGACATCCACAGCGGCGGCCTGGGGCTGAAACAGCTGGCGCACGAGCTAAAAGGCAGTGCCGCCAATGTCGGTGCCGATGCCCTCGCAGCCCTCGCCGGCCAACTGCACGCGGCGGCGGCAGACAACAAGCAGGACAGCATCCGCAGCATTGCCGCGCAGATTGAAAGCGAAATGCAGGCCCTGCTCGTCTTCATCGCCGCTTACGGAAAGGACTGAGCCATGTCGCACGTCATCGTGGTGGACGACAACGACACCAACCTGCTGCTGCTGCGCCATATCCTGCAGAAGCTGGACGGCGTCACGGTAGACACCTTCGCCGATCCGCTGCAGGCGCTGCAATGGTGTCGGCAGCACGAGCCCGATCTTATCCTGCTGGATTACATGATGCCGGAGATGGATGGCCTGGAATTCATGCGCCGTTTCTTTGCCCTGCCGCAGCGCCAGGATGTGCCGGTGGTGATGGTCACCGCCGATACCGAGCGCGATGTGCGCCATCTGGCATTGCAGCAGGGTGCGCGCGACTTCCTGACCAAGCCGGTGGACAAGGTGGAACTGACGGTGCGGGTGAGCAACCTGCTGGCACTGCGCAAGAGTACCCAGAAACTGGCCAACCGCGCGGCCTGGCTGCTGGAAGAGGTCAAGCAGGCCACGGCGGAAATCCGCGCCCGTGAAAAGGAAGCCATCCTGCGCCTGTCGCGGGCGGCTGAATACCGCGACCAGGAAACCGGTGCCCACCTGCTGCGCATGTCGGCCTATACCCGGCTGATCGCCCGCCAGCTGGGACTGCCGCTGCAAGAGCAGGAAATGCTGCAGGAAGCCGCGCCCATGCATGATATCGGCAAGGTGGGCATTCCTGATGCCATCCTGCTCAAGCCCGGCAAGCTGAGCGAGGAAGAAATGGCCATCATGCGCCAGCACCCGCTGTTCGGGCATGAAATCCTTGCCGACTCGGTATCGCCGCTATTGCAATGCGCCGCCGTGGTGGCGCTCAGCCATCATGAAAAATTCGATGGCAGCGGCTACCCGCACGGCCTCTCCGGCCAGGATATCCCGCTGTGGGGCCGCATTGTCGCCGTCGCCGATGTATTCGATGCCCTCACCTCGGCCCGCCCCTACAAACAAGCCTGGCCGCTGGAGCGGGCAAGGCAGCATCTGGAAGCCCAGAAGGGAGCACATTTCGACCCGGACTGTGTCGATGCCCTGTTCGCCCTCTGGCCCGAAGTCATGACCATTCGCCAACGCTATGCGGATGAGCAGGATCCACCCTCGCTACCGGCCGACAGCCGGGGAGCTGGCCATGCTTGAAACCGCAACCTTCAATGAACTCAAGATCAGCGGCAACCTGCCCTCGCCCAAGGGCAGTGTGCTCAAGGTCATGCAACTGAGCGAGCACAATAATGTGCCGCTGCCGGAACTGATCGCCGTCCTGAATACCGACCCGGTGATGATAGGCCGCCTGCTCAAGGTGGCCAATTCCGCCGCCTTCTTGCGCAGCCGGCCTGCTGTGGCACTCACCCCCGACGTGCTGATGGCCATCGGCCTGAACGCGGTACACCAGGTGGCCCTCACCTTTGCCCTGGTGGCCGAGCATCGCCGTGGCCAGTGCCGGCAATTCGACTACGACCACTACTGGTCACGTGCCCTGGCCTGCGGTACGGCCATGCAATTGCTGGGCAGCCCGCAGCGGCTGGCGCCACCCGGCGAGCTGTTTACCATCGGCATGCTGTCCTCCATCGGCCAGCTGGCCATGGCCACCCTGCACCCGGAGTCCTACGGCGAGCTGATCGCCAGCCACGGCGGCCCCTATGCCCCGGTACTGGCGCGGCTGGAGGCTGATCAGTTCGGCTATCACCACCTGGACATCGCCAGCGCGCTGCTGCGCGACTGGGGCCTGCCCAAGATGTTCTGCGATGCCGTCACCCTGCACGAAGAAGCTGATGCCGCCAGTGCCAGCGACGGCTCGCGCGCCGCACGGCTGGCACTGTGCCTGCGCCTGGCGGCGCAAGTGGCCGATCTGTGTTTTCTGGATGGCGAAGCCCGCCTGCATGCCTATGAAACGGTTAAGAAGCAGGCAGCCAAGATGGAAATCGACCCGAGTCATTTCCCGCGCCTGTGCGACGAGGTGGTGCGCGAATGGCGCGAATGGAATGCCCAACTGGCCATTACCACACCGGAAGTCGAATCCTTTGCCCTGCTGGAACGCCGCAACAGCATGGTGCCGCGCCTGCCGGAAGCCGAGGAAGAGCAGGAAGCGCTGCATATTCTGGTGGTGGAAGACGAGCCCAGCCAGCGCATGATGCTGCAACGCCTGCTGCAGATACTGGGGCATAAGGTCGAAGTGGCCGCCGATGGCCAGGAAGCCTACGACATCGTGCTTGACAAGCGCCCACAGCTGGTGATTACCGACCTGGCCATGCCCGGCCTGGACGGCCTGCAGCTGATCCGCCGCCTGCGCGCCATTCCGGAAGGCCGTCAGCTCTACATCATCGTGCTGACCATTCTGGACGATGAAGACAATCTGGCCGAGGTGTTCAGCAGCGGTGCCGACGACTTCATCAGCAAGCCGATTCCGCCACGCATCCTGCAGGCGCGGCTGAAGGCCGGCCAGCGCATCATCCAGGAACAGCGCAGCCTGCGCCAGGAACAGGAGCTGCTGCGCCGCCACCTGGAAGAGCTGTCCATCGACAACCAGCTGGCACAGGAAGCCGCCCAGACCGACGGCCTGACCGGCCTGTACAACCGCCGCTATGCCATGCGCTATCTGCCGCAGATCTGGGACGAAGCCCGGCTCAGCCAGCAGCCTCTGTCAGCACTGATGCTGGATATCGACCACTTCAAGGTGGTGAATGACGACCACGGCCACGATGTGGGCGACATCATCCTGCAGGAATTTGCCGGCATCCTGCGGCTGTTCTGCCGCCGCTCCGACATCATCTGCCGCTTTGGCGGCGAGGAATTTCTCATCATCCTGCCGGATACCCGGCTGTCCACCGCCATCCAGGTGGCCGAACGCATCCGCTCCACCCTGGCCAACCGCAGCATGGTGGCTTCTGGGCTGGCGCTGTGCCTGACGGTCAGCATCGGCGTGGCGGAGAAAAAGCCGGCCCAGGCCAATGTCGAGGCCTTGATCAAGGCGGCGGATCAGGCGCTGTACCAGGCCAAGCGCACCGGACGCAACCGGGTGGAAGCCGCACTCTGAGCCGCCGCATCGGCTAGCTGGAGCCGCCAAACGCACAAGGCCGGCACCCCTGGGGGCCGGCCTTGTGCTGAGCCATGCCAAGCGTGGCGCTCAGCACGTGTTCACCATCCAGAGAATGATCAGAGATCGTCGGTATCCGCCCAGCCTTCTTGATTGCCAATGTGAAACACCTTGTCGGCCGCATCCACATCGCCCGCACCCAGCGTGGGCAAGGCCTGCAGGGCTTGGTAGATCGGCGTGAAATCGACGGCGGTGGCCTCAAACAGCTGCTGGAAGCTGTCGATGACAAAGTAGCTTTTCTGGAAGGTGTCGATGCGATAGCGCGTGCGCATCAGCCGCTGCAAATCGAAACCGATACGGTTGGGGCTGGCACTGTCCAGGCAGTACAGCGATTCCGATTTGCTGGACAGGATGCCGGCACCGTAAATACGCATGCCTTGCGGTGTGTTGATCAGGCCAAACTCCACCGTGTACCAGTACAAGCGCGCCAGCACCGGCAGAAAACCCAGGTTCTTCGCCTTCATCCCGCCCTGGCCATAAGCCTGCAGGTAGTCGGCAAACACCGGATTGATCAACAGCGGCACATGGCCGAACAGGTCATGAAACACATCCGGCTCTTGCAGGTAATCCAGCTGATGCGGCTCGCGCAGCCACCAGGTCACCGGAAAGCGGCGATTGGCCAGATGCTCGAAAAACACGTCATCCGGAATCAGGCCCGGCACCGCCACCATGCGCCAGCCAGTGGCTGCCAGCAGCTTTTCATTCAGCCGGGCAAAGTCCGGCACCCGGTCGGCATCCACCTCCAGCTGTTGCAGGCCCTGCATGAACTCGTCACAGGCGCGGCCCGGCAACATGGCGCACTGGCGGCGATACAGCGTGGCCCAGGTGGCGTGGTCTTCGGCGCTATAGCGCTCCAGCGGCTGCGGCAGGGTGTAGTCGACAGGATCGTGGCGCAGTCCCTGGTTTTTACGGGTGGTGATATCGGGGACGACAAAATCGCTGCGGTCGTTCATGGCGGCAAATCCGGCGGGTGGGGATGCTTTCAGTGTAGAGGCGACAGCGTGCGGCGGGTCCGCAAGTTTTGCCTTGTCAGCAAAAAATTTGCATACTTGCCGCATCAAACAGCAAATTTACGCGGAGAATCTGCACCGATGGAACTGGATCGCTTTGACTGGCAGATTTTGCAGGCCTTGCAGCAGGATGCCCGCAGCACCCACCAGAAGCTGGCGCAGCAGATTGCCCTGTCTGCCTCGCAGATAGGACGTCGCATCCAGCGCATGGAAGAACACGGCGTGGTGCAGGGGTATCAGGTGAGCATCCTGCCGGAAAAAATCGGCCTGTCGGTGATGGCCTTCGCCCACGTCAGCCTGGAGCGCCACAGCGAAAGTTCGCTGCGCGAATTCGCCCAGGCCATCGATGCGCTGCCGGAAGTGCTGGAATGCTACGCCACCGCCGGCGAGGCCGATTATCTGCTGCGCATCGTGGTGGAAGACCTGCCCTCGCTGTCCCGCTTCGTGATGAACCGGCTGATGCAGCTGTCACTGGTGCGCAGCGTGAAATCCACCATCATTCTGGATGCGATAAAACACAGTAGCAAACTGCCGCTACAGCACGCACGCAGCTGAATCTCAACGGCGCACACGCTGCCAGCCCAGTAGCAGACCCAGCGCCAGGGTGCCTGCCACCATGCCCACCAGCACATCCAGCAAGGCCGGCAACAGCAAGCGGGCCAGCGCGCCTAACACCGGCAGATGCGACAGCGGGTGCACCAGCGCTTCGATGCCATGGTGCAGCGCCGGCCAGCCGTGGCTGATGATGCCGCCGCCCACCATGAACATGGCCACGGTTCCGACGATGGCCAGCGCCTTCATCAACCACGGCATGCCGCGAATCAGGCCGCGCCCCAGCATGCTGCGCAGCGGCCCACCCAGACGCAGCAGGTAAAGGCCGATATCGTCCAGCTTTACCAGCAGGCCGACAAAGCCATACACCCCAACGGTCATGATCAGCGCCACGCCGACCAGCACCACCAGTTGCGAAGTCAGGCTGGCAGCGGCGACCGTTCCCAGCGTGATGGCGATGATTTCGGCAGACAATACGAAGTCGGTGCGGATCGCTCCCTTCACCTTGTCCGCCTCGACCCGCAGCGGGTCGATGGCCGGGTCGGCCAGCATGGCTTCCAGCTCGGCCTCGTGTGCCACATCGTCTGCCTTGTCATGCAGCAAGGGATGGGCCAGCTTTTCCATCCCCTCCAGGCAGAGGTAAAGGCCCCCCAGCATCAATAGCGGCATCACCGCCCAAGGGGCAAAGGCACTGAGCGCCAGGGCCAGCGGCACCAGAATGGCCTTGTTGCACAAGGACCCCTTGACCACCGCCCACACCACCGGCAACTCCCGCTCGGCACGTACCCCGGACACCTGCTGCGCATTCAGCGCCAGGTCATCCCCCAGCACACCGGCAGTCTTGCGCGCGGCCACCTTGGTCATGGCCGCCACGTCATCCAGCACGGTGGCAATATCGTCAAGCAAAGTTAACAGGCTGGCTCCCGCCATGATTTTTCCTTCACATCCTGATGCAGCTGGCCCGGTGGGCCGCCACTGTTATTGGCAGCCGACATCGAGGCCGGCTGGTCCTGAGCGACAGGCCGGGTCATTGTAGCGGATGGAGGTGGCAGTGGCTCAGCCGCTGGCTTGCTCACCCGCCTGCACGCTGTCCGGCATGGGGGAGATATCGTGCAGCAGGCCGAAATCGACATGGTCTTCGCCATGCTCATCGGTATACAGCAAGTCCCGGTACTGGTAGTTCCAGCGGATGTCCTCATGCTGGAAGATATGCCGTGATGCCATGGGCTGACGGGTGATTTCATCACTGCCGCTGATGGACAGGATAAACCCGGCCTGCAGCTGCGCCAGCTCCTCCGCACTGCGGCCAAACAGCGGGCTGTGCGCGTCGATCACATGCATCAGCGTCCAGCTCAGCACGAACATGGGATGATGCTGGCGCTGCAGAGTCAGGTCGTGCAGTCGGCGCAGGCGGGTACCCTCGCTGCTGACCGTATTCAGCAACAGGTGCAACTGGGCCTGGGCATCGACAATCACGTTCTGCCGCGCATTGGCCGCCCTTAGCATCAGCACCTGCTGGCCATCCATGGGGCGGATCACCGGATGGTGGGAAAACACGATGCGCGAGCGCGGCAAGGAAAAGCGGGCAAAGGTCACCCCGGTCACCAGCGCCAGGCTCATCATGCCGATGAAGATTTCCAGCATGCTAACCGCATGGGCGTATACCGTCTGCGGGTGCATGTCGCCATAACCCACCGTGGCCAGTGTTTCCACGCTAAAGAAAAACGCGCCGCGAAAATCCTGCGGAAACTGGTTGGCAATACTGCCGGCCTCCAGCTGGTACAGGCCGGCAAACAGCAGGTTCAGCACAAAGAACAAGGCGGCAATGCACACGTAGAATTGCGGCCAGCTCATGGTCATGCTCACGTGATAGATATCGTGCGCCAGCCGCAGCGGCAATCGGTGCACATGAATGATGCGCCCGCCCACTTCCACCTGCCTTACCCTGCCGCGCTGCTGTTTCATCTGTCTGCCTCTTTCCCGGTTACGGCCATTGTGTGCAGCCCGCCAGCCAGCGTCAATGCACGGCCAGCCGCCGCATTTGGACGCAGCCACCACCGCTCTGGCATGATGCCAGCCATGAGCGCCACTTCTGCCCTGATCCTGCTGCTACACATCAGCCTGCAATTGCTGCTGATCGTGCGCGTGCTGCTGCGCCCCTACCGCGACCCGGCCGCCCGCATCGCCTGGACGGTAGTCGTCGCTACCCTGCCCTTTGTCGGCATCACCGCCTATGTGCTGCTAGGCGAAGTCAGCATCGGCCGCCGCCGCATGGCCCGGCTGGCGCGCATCCAGCAACAGCTGCCGCCATTGCCGGCGCTGGAGCAGACATGGCCCGTGCAGTCCCTGCCGGCAGATCAGGCCCAGCTGTTTCATGTGGGGCAGTCCATCAGCGGCTTCGCGCCCTGCAGCGGCAACCGGGCACAGCTGCTGGCTGATTCCAATGCGGTCATCGACAGCATGGTGGCGGACATCGATGCCGCCCGCTCGCATGTGCATCTGCTGTTTTACATCTGGCTGCCCGACCACAACGGCAGCAAGATCGCGCAGGCGCTGATGCGCGCTGCTGCCCGTGGCGTGCACTGTCGCGCGATGGCGGATGATGTCGGCTCGCGCGATCTGCTGCACTCGCCGCTCTGGCAGCAGATGCAAGCCGCCGGCGTGCATCTGGCTATCGCCCTGCCAGTGGGAAATCCACTGCTGCGGCCGTTCAGCGGCCGGATTGATCTGCGCGATCACCGCAAGATCGTGGTCATCGACCACTTCACCGGCTACTGTGGCAGCCAGAACTGTGCCGACCCGGAATTCCGCATCAAGCCGCGCTTTGCCCCGTGGGTGGATGCCGTCATCCGCATTGACGGGCCGGTGGTGCAGCAGAACCAGCGGCTGTTTGCCACCGACTGGATGCTGGCCTGTCAGGAAGACCTCGGCCCCTTGCTGGCCGCCGCACCACCGCCACCGCTGACAACGGACGGGCCGCCGCTACTGGCCCAGGCCATCGGCACCGGCCCCACCGCCCGTCACTCGGCCATGCCGGAACTGTTTGTGGCGCTGATGTACAGCGCACGCCGCCAGCTCACCATCACCACGCCCTACTATGTCCCCAACGAAGCCCTGCAAAGCGCGCTGTGCGCCGCCGCCCAGCGCGGGGTGGCCACCACCCTGCTGCTGCCGGCACGCAATGACTCGCTGGTAGTGAGTGCCGCCAGCCGCAGCTATTACGCCGAGCTGCTGGATGCCGGCGTGGTGATTGCCGAATTTCACGGTGGCCTGCTGCACAGCAAGCTGATGACGGTGGACGAGGACATCTGCCTGATCGGTTCGGCCAATCTGGACCGCCGCAGCTTCGAGCTGAATTACGAAAACAATCTGCTGTGCCACAGCCGCGAGCTGACGGCCAGCTTACGCGAGCGCCAGCAGGCTTATCTGGCGCACTGCAGCCTGATCAGCCCGGCCGAGGTGGCCGCCTGGCCGCTGTGGCGGCGGCTGTGGAACAACACGGTGGCCATGCTGGGGCCATTGCTGTAAGGCATGGCGACACACCCTGCCCAGCCGTGCAGAATAGGTCACCATCACCACGATTGCCGGAAACCATCATGAGCCAGCCGCTGCACTTTCACTCCATCCACTACACTGCGCCGGACACCGGCCCCAGACTGATTGTGCTGGGTGCGGTGCATGGCAATGAGACCTGCGGCAGTGCCGGCATCCGGCGCATCCAGGCTGAGCTGGAACAGGGACAGCTGCTATTGCAACGCGGCAGCCTGACGCTGGTACCGGTGGTCAACACGCTTGCTTACCAGCGGGGACAGCGCGGGGCCGACCGCAACCTGAACCGCAATCTGGCCCCGGTGGTCGCACCGCAGGATTTTGAAGACCACGTTGCCAACTGGCTGTGCCCGCTGCTGGCCAGCCATGAGGTGCTGCTGGATCTGCACTCCTTCCAGTCGCCCGGCCAAGCCTTTGTCTTTATCGGCCCGCGCGACAACCAGAACAGCCTGGAAGCCTTTGCCCACGCCGCGCAGGAAGAAGCCCTGGCCGCACGGCTGGGCGTGGGCCGACTGGTGGATGGCTGGCTGTCGACCTATGCACTGGGAGTGCAACGGCGGCTGGCGCAGTTTGGCCACAGTGAAAACCGCCAGCTACAGCTGAATACCGATGCCCGCTACGGCATGGGCACGACCGAGTTCATGCGTGCCAACGGCGGCTGGGCGCTGACACTGGAGTGCGGCCAGCATCAGGACCCGGCAGCTCCCGCTGTGGCCTATCAGGCCATTCGCAACACGCTGGCCCATTTGGGCATGGTGGCAGGCCCCGCGCCGGCAGCGCAGGCCGCTATCGAAACGCTGAGTCTGTACGAGGTGGTGGACAAGCTGCACGACGACGACTGCTTCAGCCGTGCCTTTGCCAGCTTCGACCCGGTAGGCAAGGGCGAGCTGATCGGCCGGCGGCATGATGGCAGCCCGGTACTGGCGCTGGACGATGGCTGCATCGTGTTTCCCAATCCTGCCGCGCAGACCGGGCAGGAGTGGTTTTATCTGGCACGGCCCAGCCAGCGGCTGGGATAGTACCCGCGACTCAAAGCCGGCCGGCCGCGCCAAACAGCCCCGGCACGGTGTTTTCCTGTTCAAAGCGCAGCAGCGCCGACTTGAGCGGCAAACCGCCGGCATAACCGGTGAGGCTGCCATCAGCACCCAGCACGCGGTGGCAGGGCACGATCAGCGCAATCGGGTTGGTGGCATTGGCCCGCCCCACGGCACGGGCGGCACCGGGCTTGCCCAGTGCCAGCGCCAGTTCGCCATAGCTCATGGTTTCGCCATAGGGAATGCAGCACAAGGCCGCCCATACTTGCTGCTGAAAAGCCGTACCGCGAGCCGCCAGCGGCACATCAAAACTGCGCCGCTCACCCCGCTCGTACTCGTGCAGCTGGCGTGCCACTTCGGCCACGGCGGCATCATCGCGCCGGCTGCCCGATAGCTGCGCCCGCTGCAACTCCTGTTCCAGATGAAAATCCAGCCGCAATAGCCGGCCCTGTAAATCCAGCCACACCATGGCTGGGCCAAAACGGGTGGCCACCACGCCATGGCAGGCCGCATGCAGCGGCGCCTGCAACACGGCTGCGGCGGCATCAGCGGCGGCCGGTGGCAGGGCCGCAGGCGGCGTGTCACTCCACAAGCCACCCTGGGCAAACAGCGGTGCAACGGGGGAGATATGGCGGGCGGCCGAGTCGGTGGCCTGGGCCACACTCTCCGGCGCAGGCGCGCTAAACAGATCGGGAGCGGAATATTTCATGTGTTCTCCGTAAGGCTGGCCCACAAATGCAGGGTGGCCAGGCTGCGACAAGGGGCGAATGCCTGCATCAGCTGTTCGGTCTGGCGGGCATCCGGCCGCTGTGGCAGGGCATGAAAACGTTGCAGCGCCGTGGCCAGGCCGCTGTCACCGATGGGGGCGCAATCGGCAAAACCCAGCCCGCGCAGCATGACATAACGCGCCGTCCACGGCCCCACCCCATGCAGCGCCAGCAACTGGCGTTCGGCCTCGCTTGCACTCTGCCCGGCTAGTGCCGTCAGAGGCAGGCTGCCATCCAGCACGGCACGCGCCGCACCCAGCAGATAAGCGGCCTTGGAGCGGGAAAAGCGCTGGCCGGTGAGCTGCTCCGGTTGCAGGGCCGCCACCTCGGCCGGGCCGGGATGAGCCAGCAGCGTGCTGCCGGCAATCGGCAGGCCGGCCAGCTGAATCAGGCTGCGCCGCAGTGCCGTAGCAAAGGAAAGATTGATTTGCTGGCCGATGATAGCCCAGCACAAGGCTTCGAAGGGCTCGGCGGTCAGCGGCAGCCACAAAGCAGGCCGGCCACCCAGCAGCCGCGCCACCGCAGGCTGACTGTCTGCCAGTGCTTGCCAGCGTTCGCGCTGGCCATCCAGCCCCAGCATGCGGCGCACCACGGGCTCTGCCTCATTCAGTACAAGCGGCCAGTCCAGCAGCGCCGAGCCGCTGAACACGACATGCACACAGCCGGTATCAAACTCCAGCTGCAGCAAGAGCGGCGCACCGTGCAGCAACAAGCCTTTTTGCAGATAATTTCCCTGCCAGCACTCGGCCGGCCCAGCCGGATCGCGGCCGTGATAGGCCAGCACCGTGGCAGCGTGATAATCCGCCGGCAAGGGTAAGGTAAAACCATGCTGCGCCACCACCTGTTGCATAAAGTCTCCGGCCATGCGGCCAGAATGACCGTCAGCCCTGCATTATCGCGCAGAAGCCGCCAGACCACATCCTGCGGATTGCGCTGCAATTCGTCCAATCGGCAGTTCCCCGGCAGCCCGATGATGCGCAAGACAAGCGCCATCAAACACGGCATGGCACGCAGCAATCGCGCTTGCCAATCACCATGCCCAGTGCGGCGGCCGCTCTGCGACCCTTGCCGGCAACACATTCACGCGAATGCACATTGCTCTACAGCTATCCGCGATGACGGCGGTGGCGTTGACGCAGCCATGGTCGTCAAGCACCGCGCCAGCCATGCCAATAGGGCGCCCGATAACAGAGCCAATGTTGAAGTGGCAACAAAGGCCATCTAGTATGTCAAACATATACTGACTACCCGGCCTTTAGCACAGCTTGCTGCCATGAACCCATTTGTATTGCTTGACATGCTCAAGACGCCGGTATGGATTATTCGCCCGTCGACCGAGGAAGTACTGCACGCCAATCCGGCGGCGATAGCGCTGGACGCGGGCCTGAGTATTGACGACATGCGCCACGGCAGCTTGTCCGCCTGCGTACACCCGGCACTGGCCGACTACACGCCGGCCATTCTGGCCCGCGAGCAGGTGGTGGAAATCTGGACCATACAGCAGCAAGGCCAGCAACAGCCACTCTGCTGCCACCTGCGCTGGCTGGAAATGGCCGGACAAGCCGACGCCATCCTGATCGAAGCCAGCCCACCCTCCCATACCCTGCCGGCCCCCCAAGCAAGCGCCACCACCGACGCGCTAGCGGAAGACGGCTTTCACCGCATGCTGATGCAGACCAATAGCGCGCCCATGCTGTTGATCGACCCGGATGATGAAGGTCGCATCGTCAATGTGAATGAAGCCGCGATGCGCTTTTATGGCTATTCCCGCGCTGAATTCGCCGCCAAGCACACCTGGGAAATCAACGCCCAGGGCCGTGCCATCCTGCCGGTGATGCAGCAGATATCCTTGCTGCCGGGCGGCCACAAGCCCTTGAGCTTTGTGCACCGGCTGGCAGATGGCAGCCTGCGCGATGTACAGACCTATGCCGGCCCAGTGGAGGTGCATGGCAAGCGGCTGATGTTGTGCGTGATACACGACATCACCGAGCAGCAAAGGCTGAAGGCCGAGCTGGAACAGGCGGCGCTGCGCGACCCGCTCACCGGATTGTGGAACCGCCGTTACCTGTTGCAACAGCTGGAACGCGCCATTCTGGAAAAGCAGCGCTTTGGCAACGGCTTCAGCCTGATCCTGCTGGATGCCGACCATTTCAAGCGCATCAACGATCAGTTTGGCCACTTCACCGGCGACGAGGTGCTGGTGTGGCTGGCCCATAGCTTGCAATCACGGGTGCGCGCAGTCGACAGTGTATGCCGCTGGGGCGGCGAGGAATTCATCATCCTGCTGCCGCAAACCAGTCAGCACAATGCGCTGCACCTGGCCGAATGCCTGCGCGAAACCGTGGCCAGCAGCCAGAAGACACATCTGCCGGCCATCACCATCAGCATGGGTGTCACGCAACATCTGGACGAAGAGAGCCTGGAAAGCCTGATCATGCGTGTCGACCATGCGCTGTACCAGGCCAAGACATTGGGCCGCAACTGTGTCATCGCGGCCTGAGCCGCCCAGCCAGCCTGCTCGCCCCGCCGGGTCCACCGCCTCGGGCGAAGCGACAAAGAGCGGTGGACAGCCCAGGCCTGCTTGATGCAGATGAAGCGCTGCCGCTGCCGCCAACCACGCTACGCAGCACCCGCTAATGGACACGCCGCCTGCGCTGCGGCTGGGAGCACCAGCCGACTCAGGCTAGAATGCGCCAGCGATGGCCGCAGCAGCGGCTGTTTTTTCGACCTGCGTAGCGAAGATGACGATGGATCAACAACTGAAAATTGAAGACCTGCAATTGGGCGAGGGCAAGGCCGTGGTGCGCGGCGCGCTGATCACCACCCACTATACCGGCTGGCTGGAAGATGGCAGCCAGTTTGACTCGTCGCACGACAAGGGCCGCCCTTTCCAGTGCGTGATCGGCACCGGCCGCGTCATCAAGGGCTGGGATATCGGACTGATGGGCATGCGCGTGGGCGGCAAACGCCGGCTGTGGGTGCCGGCGGCACTGGCCTATGGCGACAGGCAGATCGGTGCGCGCATCCCGCCCCACTCCAATCTGCTGTTTGAAATCGAAGTGCTAGAAGTGCTGACCCGCGACGACTGAGTCCACACCGCCATCGGCCACGGCCAGCTGCCGGGCAGCTTGCCTGGCCACCTCGTCCAGTAGCGGCTGCCAGTCGCGTGCTGCCGATTGGCGGAACAGCTGCATGCTGGCATACCACGGGCTGTCACTGCGGCCCAGGCCCCAGCGGAAATCCGGATTGAACGGCAGCAATACCCAGCAGGCCTTGCCCAGTGCACCTGCCAGATGAGCCACCGAGGTATCCACACTGATCACCAGATCCATCTGCATGATCAGTCCTGCCGTGTCCTGCAAGGTATTCAGCGTTGCCGCATGGTCGACGATGCCGGCAGCACGCACCTGGGCCGGATCTTCGCGATACTCGCGCTGCAGCGAATGAAACTCGGCATCCAGCTGCAGCAGGCGATCCAGTTGCGCCAGTTTCAGGCTGCGCTGCCGGTCATTCAGATGCTGTGCCAGTCCTGACCACACCAGCCCGATACGCGGGCGCGGGCGCACACCCAGCCGCTCTGCCCAGACTTGCTGCTGCTCAGCCGTCACCGTCAGATAAGCGGTGGCTGCCGGGATCGTGTCCAGCGTGGTGGCAAAGCGCAAGGGCAAGGACATCATCGGGCAGTGCAGATCAAAAGCCGGCAGCTGTTCGCGCCGGGTAAACACTTGCACTCCACTCACCACCTGAGCGGCCAGCTCCTGCAACGGTGGATTGAGCAGCATGATCAGCCGAGCACCGCGCTGCTGCAACAAAGGCAGATAGCGCAACATCTGGATGGTATCGCCCAAGCCCTGCTCCTGGTGGAGCAGCAGGGTTTTGCCCTCCAGCGACTCGCCCTGCCATTCCGGCTGAGTAAAGCGCTGCAGGCCAGAGCGCTGACACAGCGGTGGGTCCAGCTTGCGCGCCTCGTAGTACTGCCAGCCTGTGGCATAGTCGCCCTGCAGTAACAGCAACCAGGACAAGTCGTAGCGGGCCAGCACATCGTCAGGAAAGCGCGCGAGGACCTTGTCCAGCCATGCCTGTGCCGCCACATGCTCGCCGTTTTCCGCCAGCAGCGCCGCCAGATTCACCATGGCGTCGCTATTGTGCGGATCAAGACGCAAGGCGGTGACAAAATCCTCATGTGCCGCTGCGCGCTGGTCGAGCAGCACCTGCACATTGCCACGGTTGCTGTAGGCTTCGGCCATGCCAGGACGCAGGGCGATGGCGCGGTCGAAATCGCGCAAGGCCTGCGGCAACTGCTGCTGGTTTTTCAGCAGGATGCCGCGATTGACATAAGCCTCGGCCAGATCAGGTTGCAGGGCAATTGCGCGGTTGAAGTGCGCCAGCGCAGCCTTGCCCTGACTCAGCCGCACCAGCGCCAACCCCAGCAGGAAGTTGACTTCCGGGCTGTCCGGGTAGGCTTTCAACACCCGCAGCAACCCGTCTCTGGCTACGGACGGCTTGCCTTGCTGCAGGTGCTGCATGGCCTGGTTGATCTTGTTGAGCGCAAGTTGTTCATTCATAGGGCGGCAATCGAAATGGAAAACGGTGCCAGCAAGCGGCGCATCCTGCCTGCCGGGCAGCCTGCAAGTGTAACGAGGCCACCCGCACCCGGCAAATCGCCGCTGGCTGGCGGCCACATTGGCTAAAGCCGCATGCCCAGGCTCAGTGAAAACAGGCTGCGGTCGCGCAGCAGGTTGTAATCGCCACCACCGGTTTTCAGGTAATTGATATCCAGCTGGTAGCGGCGGCGCATTTCCAGGCTGAGGCCCAGCATGGCGCTGAAGCGGCCCTGCGAATACAGGCCGTCATAGGAATAACCACGCACATCCTGCCCCAGGGTCAGCGCCGGGGTGAGGCTGAGCTCAGGCCAAAGCCCGGTATAGCGGCTTTCCAGCCGGGCGCGTACGCCCCAGGCGTGGCTGGTGACAAAACCATCCACTCGGCAGCTGGCTGCATCACTGGTGCAGCCCGGATTGTTCTGACTGGGTGCCATGCCCCAGCCACCGCGACCATAACGCATCACCGAGGGGTCCGGCAGAGCAATCACATATTTCGACCCCAACTCGGCCGACAGCTTGGCCGCCCCGCCCCATACCTGGCCCAGCACTTTGCTGGCGCCCAGGCTGAGATTCATCACGCGGAAGCGATCATAGCCATCTGCCGAGGTCCCTGCCGGCAGCTGGACCAGCCGCGCCAGCGGTCCGCGCCCCAGCAGCAGGCCATTGAGAAAGTCGGCACCGTTCCAGGCCAGCGGCTGATCCGGGATGTAGGCCAGCTCGGCATACACCGCCCCGCGTGCAGCCTGCCCGGTCTTGAAATTGACGGCAAACAGGTGCAGATCTGCCGGAAAACTGCGGTAGTACTGGCTGCTCAGCCCGCCAGGCTGGGCCTGGCCGGTATTGGCGAGCAGAGGCGTGAGCACGCCGGCGCTATTATGCTGCACCCCGGTATAGCCCACCTTGCTGTCGATATTGGCAGCGTAAAAACCGAACAGGCCCACGCCGTCCAGCAGGTAATGCATGCCCAAGCCGTACTGCCCGCCGGCAGGCAGCCGGTCGGCCGCGCGGCTGACCGAATCCAGCGCATTACCCAGCGACTGCGCATCGGTGGTGCTGATGTTGCGATGGTAAAGGGCCGACAACAAGCTACCGTTCAGCGTCAGCGCATTGCAACCGGGCTGCACATAATCGCCGGTAGAGTAAAAGGTGCCGCAACCCGGATACACATTGGGCGCAAAGGCAAACTGGTAAAAACCGTCCAGGCTGAGCCGCTCGTTCAGGTCCAGCTTGCCATACAGCGCCCAATCCGGAATGCCGGCTTCGGCTGACACCGAACTGGCGCGGCTGAGCGCCGCATAGTCAGTGGCGCTGACCTGCGACAGCACACCGCCGACGGTGGGGCTGCCCCAGGGAATGGTCTGACGCCCTGCGCGCAGCAACAGCGGCCGGCCAGCCAGGCGGGTCGTGCCGTACAGATAGGCATCATCCAGCACCACATTGCCAAAGCGCCCCAGCGCGACAAAGCCCTCGTCGCTCAGCGGTGCGCCGGCCTGATAATGATTGGGCACATTGCCATGCGCCACCCCTTGCCGTGACAGGGTGTAGTCATACCAGCCCTTGCCGGCCAGCCGCAGGCCCAGGCCGCGATACTGCAGATCCGCCTGCAGATAAGCCTCCAGCGCAGTGGACACCGCATCGCCGCTACGGTAATTCAGATCTCCGTCATTCAGGTTTTTCATATTGGTGCCACCAGTCAGCTGCGGGTCGGGATTAGCCGCCCGCAACACCGTACCGGCACCCAGCCAGCCACGCAGATCCAGTGTGGCGGCATCCAGCTCCAGCTGCATGCCCGGCCCCAGCACCGGCTTGACCGTGCCCAGACCATTGCTGATTTCGGCAGCCAGCAGCGGCATGGCACAACATGCCAGCCCCAAGCCCAGCAAACCGATTGTGCTACACCCCCGCCACCAGGCTTGCCGGTTTGCCCGGGCAGCCATTTCTTTGTTTTTTTGCATGACTTGTGCTTGTAAGCTGTTTTCGACGACATCGGTCATTGCCACCCTTAAGAACGTGTTCACGATCTAGTGAACGAAGGGTCAGCCAAGGCGAAAGGGCGTGAAAAAGTGGAATGGACAGGGAGTCCATGAGCATTTTGAACGACTTTTCAACGCAGGATCACCCAAGTATCACAGATCGTGAACAGGTTCTAAGCTGACGCCAGCTCCCCCGAGCGTAGCATCACGGCAATACTGACCAAACGCAGCCGGCATTCTAGCTGTTCATGCAAACTCACAACCAGCACATCCCTATTAAACATTGACTACAAGCACGGCCTCGGCAGGACCAGACCTCAGGAAGCCGCCACCGGTGTGCGCAGCGCCGGCAAAGCATGCACCCGTCCCACCCACCACAGAGCCACGCCCACCAGCAGCACCGCGTACCAGCCATTGCTGCCGTAGCCGATGATCTGCCCACCGCTGCCAGCACTGAGCAGCAAGCCGCCCAGCCAGGCGCCACAGCCATTGCCCAGTGACTGGATGGCGCTGTTGACACTGAGAAAGGCGCCGCGCCGCTGCGGTTCCGGCACTGTGGTCAGCAGCGCTTGCAGGGGAATCATGCGGCCGGACAGCGCCACCATGAACACAGGAAAAAACGCCACGATGGCCAGGAAGGGAATCGTCGGCAGATGGGTGACAAACAGGATGGGCAGCATGGAAAACAAGGCCATGATGCGGAACAGCTGGTGCTTGCCATAGCGGTCGGCCAGCCGGCCAATGCGCCGCGAGGTAAAGAAGGTGGCCGCGCCACCGGCCATGTAAATCCAGGCAATCTGCTGCGGTGCGATACCGTGATTGGCCACCAGTACCGGCGAAATAAACGGAATCACCATCATGTGCGACACCATCATGATGAAGGTCAGGCCGAAAGCCCGCACATGGCGTGCATCAGTCAGCAAGCGCCACAGTTCCGGCAGCACCTGACGCAAGGGCGGCGGAGCCACTTGCAGATGCAGCCTGAGCGAAGGCACCAGCCAGGCCGCCGCCAGCCAGATCAGCAAGGACAGCACCACCAGCAGGTAGAAGGGCGACGACCAGCCCAGGTGCGCCCCCAGCACGATGCCGGCCGGTACGCCGGCGATGGCGGCCAGCGAGAACGCCGTCATGATCACCCCGGTAGCTGCGCCCCGGCGCGTCACCGGAATGATGTCGCTGACAATGGTCATGATGATGGAGGCCAGCACGCCGCCGCTCAGGCCGGCAAACGCGCGGGCCAGCAGCAGCATGTGGAAGTTGCCGGCGGTGGCACAGACCAGGTTTGACAAGGCAAACAGGCCGTAAATCACCAGCAGCAGGCGACGGCGGTCGAAGCGGTCGATATAGGTGGCGGCAAACAGGCCGGACAGGCCGGAACACCAGGAATAAGCCGATACGGCCGTGGCAAAGGCCGCCGGGCTGATGGCAAAAGCCTGCATGATCTGCGGCCCCAGCGGCATCATCACCATGAAATCCATGATGATGGTGAACTGGGTCAGTGCCAGCAGATAGAGCAGGCCACGTTCACGGGCAGGGCTTAAATCGGCCATTCATGGTTTTCCTTGTAGTGGGCAATGTAGTGGCTTATCCCGCAGCACGGTCGCCACGATTTAATTAATTGACAATATCAATAAATATGCAAAATAAAGTTGACCTTGTCAATAATATTTCTGCTGCAGACCTACCACCCCTCCCGCCAGTCAGTCTTCACACGGACTCGGCCTCGGTCTGCCTGCCAGCCTGCAAATAATCATGCAAAGCCCGCAGCGCCGGCTTTTCCAGCGCTTGTGCCGCATAGCACAGGCCCAGGCGGCGGGTGAGCCCAGGGCCGCTCAGCGGCCGCCCCACGACGCGGCTACTGCTTTCCAGCAAGGAGGGCGGCAATAGCGCCACACCGTAGCCGGCCTCCACCATGCGCAACGCCAGCTGTAGTGAGCCAGCATGTGCCGCCAGCATCAGCCCGGCCGCTCCCTCGCCATGCATGGCCAGCAGGCGCTGATGCGAGGCATGCTGCGGACAGGTGATCCAGTCCTGCTGGTGCAGGTCTGCCATGGCCAGTTCGCTGCGCTGCGCCAGCGGATGCAGCTGCGGCAAGGCCAGCACGAATGTCTCCTCCCACAGCGGCAGGAACAGCTCATCCTCGCAACGCAATTCTTCCGCCGCCAGCCTGGCATCGCCGGCACAGCCATCCACCACGCTGAGCAATAGTCCGGGAATAGCCGCCCGTGCCGCGCTCAGCAGCGTAGCCACCTGCACGGCACCCAGATCAGCCTCGATGCCCAGCTGCAGCGGCTGGCAATGATGGCGCTGGCGAAACAGCCGCAGCAGACCATCGGCCTGATCCACCAGTTGCCGGGCCTGCGGATAAAACAGCCGGGCATCCTCGGTCACCGCCACCCCACGCGCCAGCCGCTCGAACAAGGTGGTCGCCAGGTCCTCTTCCAGTTGACGGATGGTCACCGACAAGGTGGGCTGGGTAATGCACAGCCGCTGCGCCGCCGCCGTGATGCTGCGCTCCTCAAATACCGCGATAAATGCCTTCAGTTGCCGTATATCCATAGATAAAACCGATACCAACCAGAGAAATTAATCATTTTTCAGCTATTGGATTAATTTTTACACTGTATCCAGCTTTTATCCATGCAAATTATCTATACAAGGACGAACCATGCGCCCTCCTCTCATCATCATCAGCGGCGCCAGCTCCGGCATTGGTGCCGCCACCGCCCGCCTGCTGTCCAGCCACGGCCATCCGCTGCTCTTGCTGGCACGCCGGCTGGACTGGCTGCAAGCACTGCAATTGCCGCACACCCTGTGCCGCGCCATTGACATCACCGACCGCGCCGCGGTCCTGCAAGCCGTGGCCGAGGCCGAACAGCAATTCGGCCCGGCCGATGCCATCATCAACAATGCCGGCGTGATGCTGCTGGGCAAGATGACGCAACAGGACCCGGCCGAGTGGGAGCGCATGCTGGAAGTCAACGTCAAGGGCTTGCTCAATGGCATCCATGCCGTACTGCAAGGCATGGTGGCACGCCGTCACGGCACCATCATCAATGTCAGCTCGATTGCCGGACGCAAGACCTTTCCCGGTCATGTGGCCTACTGCGGCAGCAAGTTTGCCGTACATGCCATTTCAGAGAATCTGCGCGAAGAAGTGGCCGGTCACAATGTGCGCGTCATCACCATTGCCCCTGGCGCGGTGGAAACCGAGTTGCTCAGCCACACCAGCGATGAGGCCATCAAGCAGGACTATCAACAGTGGAAGCAGGAAATGGGCGGAGTGCTGGCCGCCGAGGATGTGGCGGAAACCATCCGCTTTGCCTATCAGCAGCCACAAAGAGTGGCGATTCGGGAAATCGTACTGGCCGCTACCGGTCAACAAGCCTGAGCAGACGGGTCAGCACGGTGCTAAACCAGCAGCATGCCATGCCGGCTATCAATGAACTGCGCCAGGCTGGCCGACGGCATGGGTTCGGCCAGCAGGAAACCCTGTACCAGGTCGACACGCAGCTGTTTGACCAGATCAAAATCCTGCTGCCGGCTCACGCCCTCCACCACCACCGCCACATTCTGGCTTTGCAACATGCGCACGGCAAAGCCAAGCAGCTTTTCCGCAGTCGGATCGCCCGCCGCATGATGTACCAGCGTGCGGTCGATCTTGACGGAATTAGCCGGGATTTCCCGCAAATGGTGAAAGCCCGAATAACCCGCACCAAAATCATCCAGTGCCAGATTAAAACCCATCACCCGCAGCCGAATGGCATTTTCCAGCGAGTAACTCAAATTATCCAGTGGCTGGGTTTCTGTTAATTCAATCGTAATGCGCGATGGTGGCAAATGACTGCCCTGCATTATCTCTTTCAATTTGTCAGGCATGCCGGGCTGATCGAATTCACGCATATTGATATTGACGGCCACCCCCAGTTTCAACTCTGGAAACTGCACATCCCAATGACGACAATCACGCACCGCATGTTCCAGCATGCTACAAAGCAGCTGTTCGCTCAGGCCGGTTTCATCAATACGCGGCAGGAACAGGGCCGGACCGAGCAGGCCCAGATCGGGATGCTGCCAGCGCGCCAGTGCCTCAACCGAAACCACGCGCGAGGTTTGCGGGTCGACCTTGGGCTGATACCACGGCTGGATCTGCCCGGCGCGCAGCCCGTGTTGCAGCTCGTTGCGGGAAAAATGGTAACTCCTGGCAGCGCTACCTGCGTCAGCAGTCCTGGACTGCAATACGCGTAGCAACAGAGGCGACAGCACGGCGCGCGACAGCGGCTTTTCCAGGCAGCCCAGTACGGGTAACTCATGGTAGCCACCAACACGCTGCACGCTTTGCAGAATATCTGCAGCCTGCACGCTGCAGAAAATCAGCTGCGGCAATTTATCCAAATTACATAAATGCCGCATTAATTGAATACCATCGAGATTTGGCATATCCAGATCACAAATTACCAAATCATAAGTATTCGACTCCAAGCATGACAAAGCCTGATAACCATCTTCGGCCTCATCAACCAAAAGTGCTCCCAACTCATGCAGCAACTGGCGCAATACCATGCGCTGAATAGCATGATCTTCTACAATCAATATCTTTAGCGGAAAGGATGTATTTCCGGAGGACTGGCTGGACATTCAAATCACCTGAAACGCAATACTTGGGTTTTTATAATTGTTACATTATCCTTATCAACATACTGATTGCTGATGGGAAATTTCTGATTGAATACTAGATTTTTCTTATGACTTTTTTAAGAAAAAATAATTACTCTCCATCAGTCGAATGCTAGAAAAATATTACTTCAATTGATACATTCTGGAGACTAATCATGAAAAGCGTCATCATTGTTGATGATCATCCGGCCATTTGCCTGGCCGTGCGTTCGGTGCTGGAGAAGTCGGGGCGGTATTCAATCATCGGGGAAACCGATAATGGCCAGTCTGTCATCGAACTGGTCAGGGAACACAAGGCCGATCTCATCATCATCGACCTCAATATTCCGCGCATTAGCGGTCTGGAACTGATCAAGCGTATCAAGGGCCAGCATCCGGCCATCAAGCTGCTGGTTTTGTCAGCACAGGACGAGATGGTCTACGCCTCGCGTTCGATGCAGGCCGGGGCGGATGGTTTTGTCAGCAAGAGCAAGGACCTGAATGCCATCCTGTCGGCCTCGGACGCCATCATGGCCGGCTACAGCTTTTTCCCGCGTGATGTGGTGTCCGGAGCCAAGCTCAATGGCGAGAGCCTGCTGGACAGCCGTATCGACAAGCTGTCGGACCGCGAGCTGGCTGTGCTGCAGCATCTGGCACAGGGCCTGTCCAACAAGGATATCGCCGACCGGCTGTTCATCAGCAACAAGACAGTCAGCACCTACAAGGTGAATATCTTCGAAAAGCTGGGCATTTCCAATGTGGTGGACCTGACCGACTTTGCCCGCACCAACAAGCTGGTCTGAGTACGCAGCTTGCCGCCTTCCTGTTGATTGGCATCCCACACACGGGCAAGCCGCCTGATGACATGAGTGCCATCGTCACCAAGTCGGTACCAAGCAAAACGCCGATC
>NZ_QAJS01000004.1:0-76798 GCF_003852595.1 Aquitalea sp. FJL05 | reverse complement strand
GATCGGCGTTTTGCTTGGTCTGACAACAGCAAGCCTTAGCCGCAAGCCCCTACGTGACCGCAGGCCGTGCAGAACTCGCAGCCATCCTTCTTGATCAGCGCATGGTTGCCACATTCAGGGCAGGGTTTGCCGGACAGCGGCTTGAGCAGCGGCTGGGCGGTGGTTTCCGGGCTGAACAGATCGCTCTGCTCCGGCACCATCACCCCCATTTCTTCCAGCGGCACCCCATCGCGGGTCAATACCCCCAGCATGGCGTAGCGGTGAATCATCAGCTGCGCCATATAGGCCACGGTGGAGGGCCAGCTCTGTGACTTTTCCACTCCGGGGATACGCGCAAAGAAATCACCCTGCGCCTCGGCATAGCTGAGCAGCTTGCGCAGCTTCATGCCGATCCAGGCGGGGTCGATCACGCGCATGTCCAGCGACAGCATCTTGCACAGGCCATCCAGTTCACGCGGGTAATTGCCGGCCAGCCATACCGAGTAGGGACGGCGCTGGCCGTTGGGCAAGACCAGTTCCTTGAGGAAGAGTACGAAGTCGTCACCGGTTTGCGGGTTGGCGACATCCACCGACCAGCTCATGGTGCCATCGGTGCCGGACTTGGGCTCCTTGCGGGCAAACAACGCATCCATCACCGGGGTTGGCTCGTGCTGCTCGGCAGTCAGCGCGCCCAGTTGCTCCACGCGGTGGCGCACCACCTGGCCCAGTGCTGCGGCTGCCGAGGTGGCATAGACGGTACGCTCGCCCAGTTCGAAGGCATAGCGCTTGTCGCCATTGGTATGCGACAGCGCCTCCAGCTTGGCCGACAGCCAGGCGTGATCGCGGCAGCGCATGTCCATGGACAGGGTCTTGGCAATGGCACCGAGGCCACGTTGTTCTTCCGTGGCATTCACCCAGCACTCAAACGGGGTGATGCGGCCGTTTTCCACATGCCCCACCACCACCGCAAAATCGCCGGCGGGGCCTTCCACCATATAGGTCCAGGACGGGTTGCCCTCTTTCAGCTTGGGCCGGTTCGGCCACTTCAGGCTGGCCAGCGCCGGGCTGGGCGCGGTATTCAGGGTAATGCGGCGGTCCGGATCGCCATCCTGGCTGGCGGACAGGTCTTGCGGCGCTTCCTTGGCGGTTTCCTTGGCCGGCTCGATGGACAATACCGAACCGAGCACGCTGTTGGGGCGATAGGTGGTAATGCCCTTCAGGCCGTTGCGCCAGGCTTCCAGATACAGGCTTTCGAAATCGGCAAACGGGTAATCTGCCGGCACGTTCACTGTCTTGGAAATGGCGGTATCGATATACGGGGCCACGGCAGCCACCATGCGCATATGATCCAGCGCGCTCATTTCCAGCGCCGAAACAAAATAATCCGGCAGCGCCTGGGTATCGCCACCCTGCATGCGGTAGACACGATAGGCGTGGTCTTCCACCAGGTATTCCTGGGTGCTGCCATCGGCCATGCGCTTTTTGCGGGTGTAGAACCAGGAGAACGGCGGCTCGATGCCGTTACTGGCATTGTCGGCAAAAGCCAGCGAAATGGTGCCGGTGGGGGCAATGGACAGCAGGTGGGAATTGCGGATGCCATGCTTGCGGATGCGTGCCTTGATGCTGTCCGGCAGGCGGCTGGCGCAATGCGGCTCCGCCAGATACTTGTCGGCATCGAACAGCGGAAAAGCACCCTTCTCGATGGCCAGATCCACCGAGGCATCATAGGCGGCATCACGCATGGTTTCCGAGATGCGCGCAGCAAAGCGACGACCCTCTTCACTGTCGTAGCGGATTTTCAGCATGATCAATGCGTCACCCAGGCCGGTGAAGCCCAGGCCGACACGGCGCTTGGACTGCGCTTCGCGTTCTTGTTCCTTGAGCGGCCACACCGTCAGGTCCAGCACATTGTCCAGCATGCGGATGGACATGCGCACCACGCTGTCGAAGGCAGCGAAGTCGAAGCTGGGCTTGCCGCCAAAGGGCTGACGCACGTATTTGCACAGATTCACCGAACCCAGATCGCAGCAGCCGTAGTCCGGCAGTGGCTGCTCGCCGCAGGGGTTGGTGGACTCAATGACTTCGCAATAAGACAGGTTGTTGTCCAGGTTGATCTTGGACATGAACAGCACGCCCGGCTCGGCGTGGTCATAGGTGGACTCCATGATCTGTTTCCACAGATCGCGTGCCGGAATGGTGCGATACACCCACAGGCCGTCTGCACGTTGGTAGTGGCCGGGGAAGGCATCGGTCGCCGGCTCCACGCTGTGCGTCAACTCCCACTCGGCACCCGCCTCCACCGCCTGCATGAAGGCGTCCGACACGCCCACCGAAATATTGAAATTGCGCAGATCGCCCTTGTCCTTGGCGTGGATGAAGTCCTCCACATCTGGGTGACTGACATCCAGCACCCCCATCTGTGCGCCACGGCGAGCGCCGGCCGATTCCACCGTTTCGCAGCTGCGGTCGAACACCCGCATATACGACACCGGGCCGGAAGCGCGGCTGTTGGTCCCCTTCACCCGTGCGCCCTTGGGGCGGATACGCGAGAAGTTGTAACCGACGCCACCACCACGACGCATGGTTTCGGCCGCCTGCAGCAGCGCCTCATAAATGCCGGCCTTGCCATTGGACGGCTCGGACACCGAGTCGCCCACCGGTTGCACAAAGCAATTGATCAGCGTGGCGCGCAAGTCGGTGCCGGCGGCGGAGTTGATGCGGCCACCAGGAATGAAGCCATTGTCCAGCGCCTGGAAGAACAGCGGTTCGAAGCGGGCCGGGTCCTGCTCCAGCGCCGCCAGTGCGCGCGCTACCCGTTGTCTGACTTCGCTGACACTCTGCTCATCACCCTTGGCATACTTTTCCAGCAATACCTCACGCGAGATATCCTGCTCCAGCATGACCGCACTGTTTTCACGCTTCATTCCGGCCCCTCGATTTCCTGAAATTTTTGAGAATTTTCCTGACTTCTGCAGCCTTGCCATTGCGGCAACTCATGCACTCTACGCCTGTTAGCCAAGCAATGCACACCTTGACATTCTCTGGAGCGGGTGTACCGGGCAGACCACACTAGCCACAACATCTGGCAAAAGAAAACGGCGTACTACACCATATGTAGTTACGCCGTTTATTGATGGACATCAAGCCGAATGATGCTCTACTTGCTGCCCAGCTTGATGCCGATGGCGATGCCGTCCCGTTCGGCGCGGGTTTTGGCCGGTTCGCCCAGGGTGATGCGTTCGGCCAAAGTGTTGTCAATCCGCATCATCACCTTGCGGGCATTTTCGGCACGCTGGCGCGCCAGTGCCTGCAAGGCGGCATCGTCCACTTTCTCGGCCGCAATCAGCTCGCCGCGCAACAGCTTGGCCAGGGCGCTGGCCGCCGGGCCACCCGGATTGAGGGTATGGCCCATCAGCTTGAGCCGGCCCAGCCGTTTGGCATAGACCGTCTTGATGGCATCCAGCATGGTGGGATCGGCCAGATCCGGTACCGGCAACGGCTCGCCAGGCAACAGGCTGCGCCCGGCTACCTGCAGGATGGCGCTGTCGATACGGGCGCGGGCCAGCTCCTTGCTATCAACCGCAGGGTCAAAACTGCCAGCGATCTGCAACTGCATTTTGGGACGCTTGGCCATCACCGCAGCCACTTTTTCCAGCTTCTCGCGCTCGGGCGGGGCCACATTGGCTTCACCCGGAATGAAAAACACATTGTCGAAACCATCGCCGCCCATCAGTGCGCCCAATGCCCGGAACGGTGCGGTCACCACCTTGGTCAGCACATTCACCAGCGCCTTCCACACGATCTGGCCATAGCTGAACTGCGGATCATCCAGACTGCCGGCGACCGGCAGGTCCAGATCAATCTTGCCATCGCTGTCTTCCAGCAGGGCCACGGCCAGCCGCAGCGGCAGGTGCGTTCCCTTGTAGTCCGGCACCTCGTCGCCCAACAGGATGGTGTTGATCACCACCCGGTTCTGCCCCTTCATCTGGCGATGGTCGAGCAGGTAGTGCAGGTCGACAGTGAGCCGGCCGTCATTGATGCGCCAGCCGGCAAAGGTAGTGGCATAGGGATTGAGGTTGTTCAGCGGAATATTGCGGAAAGACAGGGTGACATCGGTATTGTCGGTTACCGCCAGCGGTGCCAGCGCGCCACGCACCCGCACATCGCCATACTGGTCGACATCGCCATCCAGGGTAATGGTGCCGGTACGGCCAGGACGGGTGGACAAGCCCTGGATGGAGCCACGCAGATGGTGCATCTGGGTGGCAAAGTTCGGCTTCATGCTCTGGTCGGCAAACTGCACCTTGCTGCGATTCAGATGAATGCTGCGGATTTCCACCGGCGGAATGCTGCTGGCAGCAGACGGCTTGGCCGCCACGGCGGTTTTCGGCGCTGCCGCAGCCTTGGCCGCAAAAATGCGCTGCCAGTTGAGCTGGCGCTGGGCATCCAGAATCAAGCGGGCAGACAGTTCTTCCAGCTGCACATCCTGCACCGCCACGCTGAGCGGTAAGGCCTGGGTGCTTTGCGCACGGATGCCATTGACCCGCAGATTGCGCCAGCCCAGCAACGGCAGTTTCTCACCCGGCTCCATGATGGCCAGGCTGCTGATACCGGCGGTACCAGCCACTTTCCAGCCTTTGCTGGCCGACTCCACGTCCAGCTGGGCATTCAGTTGGCCGCCATTCATGCGCAGCGGCGTACCGGACAGGCCATAAGGTGCAAACGGTGCCAGCGGCAGTGCCTGGGCATTCACCTTGCCCTTGACCGCGGCCGTGGCCGGGTCCAGTTGCAGCGCTGCCTTGAGCTGGCCGGACTCCAGCTGGCCGGCCAGCTCCAGTGCCAGCTGTCCGGCCGCATCAGCCTGTAACGTTGCGTTCAGCGCGCGTAGCGTGGCACTGACTGGCCGTGGCAGGGTCTGGTCGGTCCAGCCCAACTGGCCATCCGTCAGCTTGACCGTGGGGTAATGCAACTGCCAGCCGGGCTGGCTTTTGCTGTCGGCATGCGCCGGCTGGCTGGCCGGCGGATTGGCCTTGCCGCGTGCAAACAGCCGGGCCAGGTTTAATTGCCCCTGCTTGTTACGCTCCACCGCAACACGCAGGCCCTGCAAATCCAGCGCACCCGGCTCGATCAGCAGATCGTGCTGCACAATGCGCGAAGGCTGCAGCGTGGCCTTGGCCAGCGTGATCTGCTCTTCCCGCTCGTGATTGCCCAGCTTGATGTCAGCCAGCTCGGCCGCCAGCCGGTCAACGCTGAAGCCCTGTTTCGGGTCCAGCGCAAAACGGGCATGCAGCAGCGGCAAGGAGGCCGACAGCTGCAAGGGGGTGGCAAAACCGGCATCGGTCAACCGGTATTGCCAGTTGGCCAGCTTGATATCGTCCACCGCGATCGACCATGGCGACGGCGCACTCTTGCGCGCAGGGGTAGCCGACGCGGCTGAGGACTGCTGCGGCAGCGCCATCATCCAGTCGATCAAACCGTTCTGCATGCGCATTGCGTCCAGGCTGCCGCCTTCCAGCGCCACTTGCTTGATGGCCAGGCGGCTGCCTTGCAGATCAAAGCTGCCACCAATCACATTGAGGGTGGGCAGGGAAAAATGGTGCTGGCTTGCAGGTGCCTGCATCAGCAAGCCCTTGAGCTGGGCCGTGAAGGGGCTGATCTGCAACTGGGCGCGCTTGCCGCTCATGTCGAAATGGTAACTAGCCTGGGCCGACAGCTCGCCTTGCGGCTTGGCGATATTGAACTGTGGCTTGATGTAGTCCCACACGCTGGCCAGGGTAAAGCCGCGGATGCTGGCTTGGCCGGTCGATTGCAGCGGCTGCAATTGCAGGCTGCCCTTCCAGTCCAGCTGGGTGCCATCACCCAGCGCCGCATGCAGGCGATAGCCGCCGGCTTCCGGCAGGGTGGACAGATCGGTCAGTGACAGATTCAGCGGCGATACCTTGAACTGCTCGCTGCTGCCGGCCAGCTGGTCGTTGACCATGACCTGGCCATTGCGGATGGCCAGCGCCTGCAGCAGGAATTTGGGGGCGGCACTGTCCTGCTGTTTCGGCTGGGCCGGACCACTGGCATCGCTGATGAAGCGCGCCCAGTTCCACTGTCCCTGTCCATCACGCTTGACCCACAGCTTGGGCGCATCCACAGAAAACTCCGACAGCTGCCAGCGCCCCAGCAGTAGCGCGGTGGGATCGAAATTGACATAGACACGGTCGGCGGCGAACAGCGGCTCGCCCTTGCCCTCGGCCAGTTGCAGCCGGCGTATTTCCACCGCCATTTTCCACGGATTGATGGAGACTTCGCCCAGGTTCAGCTGGCGGCCAATGCCGGCAGCCCATTTGCTGGCCTGGCTCTGTACGATGCCCGGTGCAATGCCCGCCAGAAACCCCCAGCACAGCAGGATGAAGCCAAGCAGGCCGGCCAGCCAGCGCCGCCAGCGCGATGGCTTGCCCGGCGACGGGGGATTTCCAGAATTCTGATCAGTTGTGCTCATGACACTCTTCTTGTACGCACCAGCTTTCATTTTAACTGTTTTATCAAATACTGTTATCCGCATGTTGTTAGCAAAGTTGTGTGCGCAGGATGACAGGGCTGCCACGCCAGCACAGGCTAAAGCAGCCCGTGCTATGCTGCGCCTGCCCTCATTTCATCATGCCGCCATGCCACACACCGCACGCCTCAGCTGGGATATTTTCTGTACCGTCATCGACAACTACGGTGATATTGGGGTCGCCTGGCGACTGGCCCGCCGGCTGGCCCACGACTTTGGCCACCCGGTGCGGCTGTGGGTGGATGATCTGGCCAGTTTTTCCCGCATCGCCCCGCTGCTGGACCCGGCCAGCCCGCTACAGCAGGTGGACGACATCGAAATCCGCCGCTGGAGCCAGGACGACGGCTTTGCCGACTACCAGCCGGCACAGGTGGTGATCGAAGCCTTCGGCTGCCGCCTGCCGGACGCCGTTGAGCAGGCCATGGCCGCATCCGCCACAGCACCGGTGTGGATCAATCTGGAATACCTGTCGGCGGAGGACTGGGTGGCCGGCTGCCATGGCATGGCCTCGCCCCACCCGCGCCTGCCGCTGACCAAGTACTTTTTCTTTCCCGGCTTTAGCGACAGCACCGGCGGCCTGCTGTGCGAGGACGGCCTGATCGCCACCCGCCAGCGCTGGCAACAGGACAAACTGGCCCAACGCGCCTTCTGGCAGATGTTCGACATCCCGGAAAAGCAGCCGGAAGAATGGCGCGTCAGCCTGTTTGCTTATGAAAACCCGGCCGCACGCGCGCTGCTGGAGTACTGGACGCGCAGCCAGATGCCGGTGCACTGCATGGTGCCGGAGGGCAAGGTGCTGGCCGATGTCGAGGCGGTGCTGGGGCGGCCGCTACAGGCCGGGCAGCATGCCACGCGTGGCGCGCTGACCGTGCATGTGCTGCCGATGACCGACCAGGACAGCTACGATCTGACGCTGTGGTCGTGTGATATCAACTTCGTACGTGGGGAAGACAGCTTCGTGCGGGCGCAATGGGCCGGCCGGCCCTTCGTCTGGCACATCTACCCACAGGAAGACGCGGCACACATGGTGAAGCTTGATGCCTTTTTGTCACACTATTGCGCCGAGCTGGATACTGACACCGCGGCGGCCATCAAGGCCGCCAGCCATGCCTGGAACCACGGCCAGGGCATGGTGGCAGCCTGGCAGCAACTGGAAAACCGCCTGCCGCAATGGCACCAGCACAGCCGCAACTGGCCGGACAAGTTGCTCAAGCAAGGAGACTTGGGGATGCGGCTGGTGCAATTCATACAAAACCGGCTAAAATAGTCCGTTTTTCGGAAACCGATTTCCGAGTTCAATCAAGAGTTTGGGACTTTACAAGCAATGAAAACCGCACAAGAACTCCGCGCTGGCAACGTATTCATGGTAGGCAACGACCCGATGGTCGTGCAAAAAGCCGAATTCAGCAAATCCGGCCGCAACGCATCCGTTGTAAAAATGAAGATGAAGAACCTGCTGACCGGCACCGGCTCCGAAGCCGTTTACCGCGCTGACGACAAGTTCGACGTCGTGGTTCTGGATCGCAAGGATTGCACCTACTCCTATTTTGCTGACCCGATGTATGTCTTCATGGACAGCGAATTCAACCAGTACGAAGTAGAAGCCGACAACCTGGGCGATGCACTCAACTACATCGTTGATGGCATGGAAGATGTTTGCCAGGTGACCTTCTACGATGGCAAGGCCATCTCCGTAGAACTGCCGACCACCGTGGTTCGCGAAGTGGAATACACCGAACCGGCCGTACGTGGCGACACCTCGGGCAAGGTTCTGAAGCCGGCTCGTCTGGTTGGTACCACTTTCGAAGTACAGGTTCCGGCCTTCGTCGTGACCGGCGAAAAGATCGAAATCGACAGCCGTACTGGCGAATTCAAGAAGCGCGCCTGATCGCCTGCTTGATGTCATGCAAAAAGCGGCCCACGGGCCGCTTTTGTTTTGCCTGTCATTCCTGCAGATGCTGCGCTATGGTGCTGTTTTCAGGAGGGGACAATGAAGCGACTCGAACAGCTTGCGCTGCAAGCCCGCTACAACCAGTGGATGAACGACAAGCTGTATGCCGCGGCAGCCAGTTTGCCAGCCGAGGCAGTCACACGCGATACCGGCGCATTTTTCGGCTCTTTGCTGGGCACGCTCAACCATATCGTGGTGGGTGACACGCTATGGCTGCAGCGCTACGCCGGCCATCCGGCGGCTTTTGCTGCCTTGCAGCCGGTGCAGGACATTCCCCGTCCGGCCTCGCTGGACGGCCTGCTGTTTGCTGAGCTGCCAGCCCTGCTGGCCCGCCGCCAGCAGCTGGACCACATCATCATCACCCTGTGCGCCGAGCTGCAGGAAGCGCACCTCGACGTAGCCCTCCCCTATCACAACACCAAGGGCGTGGCGCAGCGCAAGAACTTCCACGCCCTGCTGCTGCACCTGTTCAACCACCAGACCCATCATCGCGGCCAGGCAACGACACTGCTCACCCAACTGGGTGCCGAGGTCGGTTTGACCGACCTGCTGGCGCTGATCGACGACATCCCGGCAGCCTGACAGCAAAACGGCCAGACAAAGTCTGGCCGTGGATGGCAAAGCACGGTGGCTCAGATCACCACACCCGGCGGCGGCTGGTCGTGGGTCTGGCCGGCACTCTGATGCGGCAGCTCCAGATAGCTCTTGGACTGCATCTCGGTCAGCCGGCTGGCGGTGCGGAAAAACTCGCTGGCCTGGACGCCATCGGTATAGATATCGTCGATTTCCACTGTGGCCGAAGCAATCAGTTTCACCCGATTGTCGTAAAACACATCCACCAGCCAGGTGAAACGCCGCGCAATGGAAGCATCCTTGGCCTGCAGCTTGGGGATGCCGCTGATGAATACCGTGTGGAATTCGGTGGCGATTTCCAGGTAATCGGTCTGGGCGCGCGGGCCGTCGCAGATGGCCGGAAAATCAAACCAGATCATACCTGGTGCCAGCTTCCTCACCGGAATATGCCGGCCCAGAATCTCGATTTCCTGCTTGGCAATCAGCGTCTCGCTGCTCAGCCGGGCAAACATGGCCTCCATGCGCTCCTCGGCAGCGGCATCGTCCGGCACCATGAACAAGGGCTCGCGCGTCAGTTCGCGCAGGCGGTAATCATTGCCACCATCCACGTTCAGCACATTCAGTTCGCGCTTGATCAACTCGATGGTGGGCAGGAAGTTCTGCCGTTGCAGGCCATTGGGATAAAGATTATCCGGCGGATAGTTGGACGTGGTCACCAGCACCACGCCACGCTCAAACAGCGCACTGAGCAGGCGACCCAGCATCATGGCATCGGCAATATCGCTGACATGGAATTCGTCAAAGCACAGCAGCCGGGTATCGCGGGCGATCTTGTCGGCATAGGCCAGCAAGGGGTCCTTGCTGCCAGCCAGCAGGCGCAGCTCGCGGTGCACCTCGGCCATGAAATTGTGAAAATGAATGCGGCGCTTGCGCCGATACGGCACACAGGCATAGAAGGCATCCATCAGGAAACTCTTGCCACGGCCCACCCCGCCCCAGAAATACAGGCCACGCGGCACATCCGGGCTGCGCAGGCTGCGGCCCAGGAAGCGGTTGCGCTTATCTTTGAATTCCAGCAACTGATGCCACAGCGCATCAAGCTCTTCGATGGCAGCTGCCTGCGCCGCGTCATGAATGAAACCGGGCTTTTCACTGGCGGCCTGATACCAGGCCTTGGGGCTGGTCAGGGCGTTGCCATCCGGGGAAAAGGTATGCTGGGACATGATGTGTGCTGTTCTGTTGTTGATTTGTGGCGCAGGTGAACACCAGCGCAATGGAGCCAAACCGCGGGCCCTGCCCGTCCGGCGATTAATAGCGCATGATAACCCGAATCAACGCGCTGCCGGTCAAGTGAAAAACCGCGCCGGACACGTAACTGCAATCAGTCATCCCTGACAATTAGACCGGTCTCCACGATCTGGCTGTGACGAGCCTCGCCAGACATCCTTAACAGGCTGTCGCCGGCTGGCCATGGCGGCATGCATTCCAGCAACGCAGCACACCCTTACAGGTACGGCCATGAATATTGAACAGATTCGCCGGCAAGCCTTTGCCATGCCCTTTTGCAGCCCGGCCTTTCCACCCGGCCCCTACCGCTTTTACCAGCGGGAATTCTTCATCATCAGCTACCGTACCGATCCGGACAAACTGCGCGCCGTCATCCCCGAGCCGCTGCAGATGGTCGAGCCGGTGGTCAATTTCGAATTCATCCGCATGCCGGACTCCACCGGCTTTGGCGACTACACCGAAAGCGGCCAGGTGATTCCGGTTTCCTACCAGGGGAAACCGGGCAACTACACCCATGCCATGTACCTGAACGACCACCCGCCAACCGCCGGTGGCCGCGAGCTGTGGGGTTTTCCCAAGAAGATGGCCAGCCCGCGTCTGCAAGTGCACACCGACACCCTGGTGGGCGAGCTGGACTACGGCCCGGTACGGGTAGCCACCGGCAGCATGGGTTACAAGCACCGGAAACTGGATGGGCAGGCCATTGCCGAAAGCCTGCGCACGACACCGAACTACCTGCTGAAAATCATCCCCCATGTCGATGGCACGGCGCGCATCTGCGAGCTGGTCAGCTTCCCCATGCTGGATGTCACCGTACACGGTGCCTGGAGCGGCCCGGCAGCGCTGTCACTGTTTGCCCATGCCCTGGCACCGGTGGCGGAGCTGCCGGTGCTGGAAATTCTGGGCGCCAAGCATTATGTTGCCGACCTGACACTGGGTCTGGGCAAGGTCGAGTTTGATTATCTGGTCTGAAACAGGAGAAGCCTCATGAAACTGCAAGGAAAAGTTGCCCTGATTACCGGTGCCGCCAGCGGCATCGGCCGTGCCATTGCCGAAACCTATGCCCGCGAAGGCGCTGCGGTGGCCATCGCCGATATCAATCTGGCAGCGGCGCAGGCCACGGCCAGTGAAATCGAAGCCGCAGGTGGCAAAGCCATGGGCGTGGCCATGGATGTCACCAACGAGGAAGCCGTCATCGCCGGCACCCAGGCCGTGGTCGATGCCTTTGGCCAGCTGGATATCCTGATTTCCAATGCCGGCATCCAGATCATCAGCCCGCTGGTGGATTTCAGCTTTGCCGACTGGAAAAAAATGCAGGCCATCCATGTCGATGGTGCCTTCCTCACCACCCGCGCCGCCCTGCCCCACATGTACAAGGACAAGCGCGGTGGCACCGTCATCTACATGGGTTCGGTGCACTCGCATGAAGGCTCGAAACTGAAATCCGCCTATGTCGCCGCCAAGCACGCGCTACTGGGCCTGAGCAAGGTGCTGGCCAAGGAAGGGGCTGAATTCAATGTCCGTTCACATGTGATCTGCCCCGGCTTCGTGCGCACCCCGCTGGTGGAAAAACAGATTCCCGAACAGGCGGCCACACTGGGCATCAGCGAAGAGGACGTCATCAAGCATGTGATGCTGGGCGACACTGTGGACGGCGTATTCACCACGGTGGACGATATCGCCCAGACGGCGCTGTTCCTGGCGGCCTTCCCCAGCGCGGCACTGACCGGCCAGTCGGTGGTAGTCAGCCACGGCTGGTATATGCAATAAGAGCCGCTAACAAAAACCCTGCTGCTGCGTTGCGCCTCCTTGCCGTACTTTGTGTACTGTCTGCGTCGGCGCGCCTTGCCCCAGGGACGCTACGCTATTTTGTTAGCCGCTCTAAGCGGTAATGCACGGGGCCGCCAGCGCCATGGCAAGGGCGCGACAGGCGGCTCCCCTCTTTCGGCAAACCAGAACAGCCGCACATCGATGTGCAGACGGAGTATTGCATGAGCGTTGGCTACGATCCGCAACACCGCCTTTATCACAGCGCCAGCCTGCCGGCTGGCCATCAATACAATGTTGTCGCACTGTTGCTGCAAGGCGGCGGCGCGCTCGGCTCCTACCAGCCCGGGGTGTATCAAGGCCTGGCCGAGGCCGAGTTGCACCCCAACTGGGTGGCCGGCATTTCCATTGGCGCACTGAACGCCGCCATCATTGCCGGCAATCCGCCCAATAAACGTGTCGACCAGCTGCGCCGCTTCTGGGAAACCATCTGCCAGCCGCCCATTCTGCCCGCCACACCGCTGGCCATGCTGGACCCCGAGCACTGGCCGGCCAGCATGCAGCATCTACTGGCCGGCTGGGAAGCATGGCGCTCGATGCTGGAGGGGCAAAACGGCTTTTACCGGCCACGCCTGCCCTGGGCCATGCAACATGCCAGCAGTCCGGCGGATATCAGCTTCTACGACACCAGTCCACTCAAGCAGACGCTGGAACAGCTGGCCGATTTCGACCGCATCAACGACAGCAGCCAGATGCGGGTATCGGTTGGCGCGGTCAATGTCCGTAGCGGCAACTTCGTCTATTTCGACAATACCCGGCAAAAACTGCGACCGGAGCACTTCATCGCCTCGGGTGCCTTGCCTCCCGGCTTTCCGGCAGTGGAAATCGACGGCGAGTTCTACTGGGATGGTGGCGTGGTGTCCAATACGCCGCTAAGCCAGCTGATCAGCAAGGAAAACCGCCACAACACCCTCGCCTTCCAGGTGGACCTGTGGAGTGCCCGCGGCAACTTGCCCGGCAATATGAAGGAAGTGGCCATGCGGCAGAAGGATATCCAGTATTCCAGCCGCACCCGCATGGTGACCGATGTCCTGCGCCAGGAGCTGCAGTACCGTGAACTATTGTCCGAGCTGATGGCACTGGTTCCCGAAAGCGAGCATGGCTCGGCAGCCTTTCTGGCCGCCCGGCACGCCGCCAACTGCCAGCGCCTGAACGTGGTGCATCTGATCTATCAGGACAAGGTTTACGATGACCACTACAAGGACTACCAGTTTGGCCTGCAGACCATGCGCCAGCACTGGCATAGCGGCTATCAGGACATTCGCAACAGTCTGCGCCGCCCCGGCTGGCTGAACATGCCCAGCGCCGAGCAGCCCTTTGTCAGTCACGATGTCCACCGCTGAAGCCTGAATTTAGCTAGGCGCAAGGCTAAATACTATCAACACTACAGACAAAACCAATATCATGCTCACCAAGTGTATTTACCTGCTACAGGCGTTGCTATTGGTTTTGCTGCTAGGCTGCCAAAGCTTGCCTCCTCTTTCCGAACAAGCACCTACTGGAAAACTGTTTCATTATCCAGATGGTGGCAGCGCCATTTATTACGAAATAGCCTTTGGAGACATAAAAAAAGACACAGCGATATTCACCTATGCAGCAACAGGCTGCTCCAGCCTTAAATACCAATTGCCACAATATTTTTCGGCAATAAAAGCCAATGCAACTCTTTACGCTCTAAATAAAAGATATGTAAATGATCTGTCGTTTATCAATAGCTGTGGCGATGACTTTATCCGAGCAAATATATTTAAAAATCGCCAGCAGGATTTTATCAATTTTGTCAAAGCAAAAAGCGCAGAACTCTCATTCAAACCGAAAAACATCGTACTAATCGGCGTTTCAGAGGCAGCCAATGTAATTATCAAGGCTGCAACACAACTACCATCCGTAACACATATAGTGATCATTGGAAGTGGTGGTTTCACCATGAGGCGTTCGCTACAAGAGCTCAAAAACAATCATTTGCTCAATAAAATATACGACATTGATCAAGCTAGCAAAATGATAAAAAATGAGTCTGCATCTTTGCAAAGGAACTGGTTTGGCAATCCGATACACTGGTGGAACGACATACTGGATGTCGACCCTATCGAAGACTATTTAACAATTAGCGTTCCCATACTGTTAGGCGTTGGTGCAGAGGATGCCAACCAGCCTCTGGCATCGGTCAAATATCTGGAACAGAAATTTACCGAACACAACAAGCACAATCTGACCGTTCGGATTTATTCGAACAATGGGCATAGTCTGTCCCCTACCGCGAGAGCAGATCTGTTTCAACTACTGAATCAGTATCTGGTCAATAACTAGCGGTATGGGGACACTTGCTTCACTGTATTACGGTAGAAAACTTATAAAGGAAACAGCCCGGTGGACAGATAGCGGTCGCCACGATCGCAGACAATGGACACAATCACCGCGTTTTCCAGTTGCTGGTTCAGCCGCAGCGCTACCGCCAGTGCGCCACCTGAGGACGGCCCGGCGAAAATACCTTCTTCCCGCGCCAGCTGGCGGGCGGTGTCTTCCGCCTCTTGTTGCGACACATGAATCAGCTGATCGATACGGCTGAAGTCGCAGATCTTGGGCAGATACTCGTCTTCCCATTTGCGGATGCCGGGAATCTGGCTGCCGGTTTCCGGCTGCACGCCGATGATCTGGATGGCCGGATTCTGTTCTTTCAGATAACGGCTATTGCCCATGATGGTGCCGGTAGTGCCCATGCTGGAAACAAAATGGGTGACCCGGCCCTGGGTGTCCGCCCAGATTTCCGGCCCGGTACTTTCATAGTGCGCCAGCGGATTATCCGGGTTGGCAAACTGGTCCAGAATCACCCCCAGCCCGGCACGCTGCATGCGGTGCGCTTCGTCGATGGCTCCCGGCATGGAAGTTTCTTTCGGGGTCAGAATGACCTCGGCACCGTAGGCGCGCATGGTTTGCACGCGCTCGGCGCTGGAGCCTTCCGGCATCAGCAAGATCATCTTGTAGCCCATCATCGCCGCTGCCATGGCCAGCGCAATGCCGGTATTGCCACTGGTAGGCTCGATCAGGGTATCCCCCGGTTTGATGTCACCACGCACTTCGGCACGGCGAATCATCGACAGCGCAGGCCGGTCCTTGACCGAGCCGGCCGGATTATTTCCTTCCAGCTTGAGCAGCACCACATTGCTGCTGTCCCCCGGCATGCGCTTGAGCCGAACCAGCGGCGTATGGCCGACGAAGTCTTCCAGATACTTGTACACAGTGAGTCTCCTTGGCAGAGCGCCATTATACGACCTGGTGCTAAGAGGCAGTCGAACCGTTATTTCTAATCAAATAACCAAGCTGCAACAGGCTGGCAATGAAAAACCGCCAGCACAAGGCATGGCGGTTTCGGGATGGCTGGCAGCAATCAGCGGCTGATCAGCCAGTCCACGTAGCGATCCACGCCCTGCTCCACGGTCAACATCGGTGCGCTGTAGCCAGCATCGCGCAGCTTGCCGATATCGGCCTGGGTAAAGCTCTGGTACTTGCCCTTGAGCGCCTCGGGGAATTCGATGTACTCGATGATGCCCTGTGCCACCAGCTCGTCCAGGCTCAGGGCCGGCTTGCCTTCGTGGCGACGGCAGGCATTGACGGTGGACACCGCCACATCGTTGAAAGGCTGGGCACGGCCCGAACCCAGATTGAAAATGCCGCTCTTGCCCGGATTATCCAGGAAGTACAGATTGACCTTGACCACGTCCTCCACCGAGACAAAGTCGCGGCTTTGCATGCCATTGCCCCAGCCATCGTTGCTGCCGAACAGCTTGACCTTGCCGTGCTCACGGTACTGGTTGAAGTTGTGGAAGGCCACCGAAGCCATGCGGCCCTTGTGCTGTTCCTGCGGACCGTAGACATTGAAGTAGCGGAAACCTACGGCCTGGGCAGACAGGCCTTCTTTCATGCGCTGGCGCAGTACCTGGTCGAACAGGAATTTGGAATAACCGTAAACGTTGAGCGGGCCTTCGTACTGGCGCTCTTCCTTGAAGATGGAGCCTTTGCCATAGGTGGCGGCACTGGAGGCAAACAGGAACTGGATTTCCTCGTGTTGGCAGTAATCGAACAAGGCCAGGGTGTACTGATAGTTGTTGTCCATCATGTACTTGCCATCGTGGTTCATGGTATCGGAGCAGGCACCCTGATGCAGGATGGCGCTGATCTCGCCCTCGAACTCGCCTTCCAGCAGCAGATTCAGAAAATCATGCTTGTCCAGATAGTGGGCGATTTCACAGTCCACCAGATTGCGGAACTTGTCGCCGGAGGTCAGGTTGTCCACGGCGATGATGTCGGTGATGCCGCGCTGGTTCAGCGCCTTGACGATATTGGAACCGATAAAGCCGGCGGCGCCGGTAACCACGATAGTCATTGTGCGTCCTTTCAGAAGGAGGAGCCGGGCTGCTGCAAAAAGGCCAGCTCTTCCGGAGTACTGGGGCGACCCAGCAGGGCATTGCGATGAGGGAAACGGCCAAAACGCCGGATAATGTCGCGATGCCGCTGGGCGTAGTCGATAAATTCGGCGCTGTGCGGATAGGCCGCCAGCGTCTGGAACAGCGCCACCGACACATCCTGGTCGGCCAGCTGCTCGCTATGTTCGAAAGGCAGATAGGCAAACACCCGTGCCATTGGTGGCAAAACCTGGTCAGCCGCAGCGTCAACCAGCTGGCGTGCCGCAGCCAAGGCCAGTGCATCACTGGCGAAAGCCTGGGCGGTGTCGCGATACATATTGCGTGACAGCTGATCAGTCAGGACGATATAGCCCAGCAACGCCAGCGGCTCAGCTGCCGACGGCATGGCCAGTTGCCCGGCCATGGCCGCTTGCCACGTACCGGCAAAGCGCTGCTGCAGCAGCTGGTCGAAGTCAGGGTCTTTGCGAAACCACTTGGCTTGCGGCTGCTGCATCTGCTCTGGCGCATTGCCGCCAAACCAGCATTGCACTACCTCGTCCAGTACTGTCGTCATGCGCATACTCCTGCCTTGCGGCCAGCGTTAAACAGCAAACAATTCCTGCTGCGTGCAAACTGCCGTACCCAGCTTGCCCACCACAATGCCAGCAGCGGCATTGGCCAGACTCATGGCCAGCGGCAGCGTCAGCCCGGCGGCCAGCGCCAGACCCATGGTGCCGATCACCGTGTCCCCCGCGCCGGACACGTCGTACACCTCGCGGGCGAAGGTAGGCTGATGCAAGGCGCCTTCGGCACGGAACAAGGTCATGCCCTCTTCGCTGCGGGTCACCAGCAGGGCGTCCAGCTGCAGTTCGGTACGCAAGGCCTGGGCCTTGGCAATCAGCTGTTCTTCGTTTTGCCAGCTGCCGGCCACCTCTTTGAACTCGCTGCGATTCGGTGTCAGCAGGGTGGCGCCGGCGTACTTGGCATAATCATCGCCCTTGGGGTCGATCAGCACCGGCTTGCCCGCGGCACGTGCCAGTTCGATCATGCGAGTCACATGCGTGAGGCCACCCTTGCCATAGTCGGACAAGATGACCACATCGTGCTCGGCCAGCACGGCCTGGTATTGTTCAAGCTTGTCCGCCAGGATTTCGCGGCTGGGGGCATCTTCAAAATCCAGCCGGATCAATTGCTGCTGGCGCGCCACCACTCGCAACTTGATGGTGGTGGAAATGGCCGCATCACGCTTGAGCAAGGTGGTGATGCCGTCTTCCAGCATCAGTCGCTCCAGCGCGCTGGCTGCCTCGTCATCGCCCACCACCGACAGGATGGAAGCCTTGCCACCCAGGCTGGCGATATTGCGCGCCACATTGGCAGCGCCGCCGGCGCGTTCTTCCATGCGGCCGATGCGAGCCACCGGTACCGGTGCTTCCGGCGAAATGCGCGAGACATCGCCAAACCAGTAACGGTCCAGCATCACGTCCCCCACCACCAGCACACGAGCACGGGCCAGATCGGCACTCAGCGTGGCTCCATCCAGCCCCAGTTCTTGCAACAGATTCATACGGTTTAGCGTCCTATCGCCTGATAGTCGAAGCCCAGCTCGCGCAGCCAGGCCGGATCATACATATTGCGGCCATCCAGAATCACCGGATGCTTGAGGCTGGCCTTGATGGCGTCGAAGTCCGGCGCGCGGAACATCTTCCATTCGGTGACCACCAGCAAGGCATCCGCCCCATGCAGGGCAGACATCATGTCGTCGGCAAAACGCAGCCCCGGCAGATCACCCATGACGCGGCGCGCTTCATCGGCAGCGACCGGATCATAGGCGGCAACCGTTGCGCCACGGCGGATCAGTTCGGCGATGATGACGCGGCTGGAAGCCTCACGCATATCGTCGGTATTCGGCTTGAAGGCCAGGCCCCACAGCGCAAAATGGTGACCCGTGAGGTCATCGCCAAAACGCTTGACCAGCTTGTCCACCAGCCGGCGTTTTTGTGCCTCGTTGGCCTCTTCCACAGCCGTCAGTACACGCATGGCGTGGCCCTGTTCGCGACCGCTGGCCACCAGTGCCTTGACGTCTTTCGGGAAGCAGGAGCCACCATAACCGGCCCCCGGATACAGAAAGTGATAGCCGATGCGCGGATCGGAACCGATACCGCGCCGCACCAGCTCGATGTCGGCACCCAGATCTTCAGCCAGATTGGCCAGCTCGTTCATGAAGGAAATACGGGTAGCCAGCATGGCGTTGGCGGCGTATTTGGTCAGTTCGGCCGAGCGTACATCCATGAACAGGATGCGGTCGTGATTACGCTGGAATGGTGCGTACAGGCGGCGCATCAGCTCGATGGCACGCTCATCTTCAGCACCGACCACGATGCGGTCGGGCTTCATGAAGTCCTCGATCGCCGCGCCTTCTTTCAGAAACTCCGGGTTGGACACCACGCTGTAGGCGATGTCGGCACCGCGCTCCGCCAGGGTGGCGGCGATCTGCGCCTTGACCTTGTCGGCCGTGCCAACCGGTACGGTGGATTTATCCACCACCACCTTGGGCTCGCTCATGTAGAGGCCGATATTGCGGGCGGCCGCCAGCACGTATTGCAGGTCGGCGGAGCCATCTTCATCCGGCGGGGTGCCCACGGCGATGAACTGCACTTCGCCAAAGGCAACGGCGGCGGGGATGTCCGTGGTGAACGACAGACGGCCGGCCTCGACATTGCGCCGCACCATGTCGTCCAGACCGGGTTCGTAAATGGGAATGCCACCTTGTTGCAAAGTGGCAATCTTGGCCGGGTCTACATCCAGACACAGCACATGGTTGCCCACTTCGGCAAGGCAGGTACCGGTCACCAGACCAACATAGCCGGAACCGACAACGGTAATTTTCATGCCTGTTCTGCCCGGTAAAGCGCGATATCGCGGTTGATCTTGCGCAGCACATCCAGCGGCACATCGGCACGGGTGATGGGGCGACCGATCACCAGATAATCGGCACCGGCCTCCAATGCTGCCACCGGGGTCATCACCCGGCGCTGATCGTCGGCAGCGCTATCAGCCAGGCGGATACCCGGGGTAACCAGCTGGAATGCCTTGCCCAGCGCGGCCTTGAGCATGGGCGCTTCCTGTGCCGAGCACACCACGCCATCCAGACCGCAATCACGGGTCAGTGTCGCCAGCCGCAATACATGCTCCTGCGGCGAGGCGCTAATGCCGATTTCAGCCAGATCAGCCGCTTCCATGCTGGTGAGCACGGTCACAGCAATCAGCAGCGGACGCTGACTGTATTGTGCCAGGCCCTCGCGTGCCGCTTCCATCATGCGGCGGCCACCGGAGGCATGCACATTCACCATCCACACGCCGGCCTCGGCCGCAGCCTTGCAGGCATGAGCCACGGTATTGGGAATATCATGGAATTTCAGATCAAGAAATACCTGAAAGCCTCGCGCGGCGAGGCTTTCCACCAGGCCGCGCCCGGTCGAGGTAAACAATTCCTTGCCCACTTTGAGCCGGCATTGTTGCGGGTCGAGGCGGGCTGCAAAGTCAAGGGCCGACGGCGCATCGGCAAAATCCAGCGCCACGACGACAGGAGATGCCGGTTGCAGGTCCTGACCGGCGGCAATTAGCGGATTCATGTCTTCTCCTGAATGCGATCAATGAGTTTCCGAGCGGTTGGGCGTAAAGCTTTCCCACTCGCCGCAGGCGGGGCAATGCCAGAAGAAGGCCCGCGAGCGGAAATTGCAACACTTGCAGCGGTGCACTGTCAGGCGCGCTGCATGTTTCTGGATCAGGGCGCGGGCCACTTCGGCATCCATCCGCCCTTCTGGCGACAGCTCGTCCATCTGCGCTTCGATCAGGCGGTAAACGCCCATCAGATTGGGACGGGCATGTACCGACTGACGGGCCACTTCCAGCGCCCGCTCCTCGCCCTCGTAGGCCGACAGCTTCTGATACAACAGGTCGGTCAGCTCGAGTTGCGGGAAAGTCTTCTGGTAGCCCTGCAACAGGGCAATGCCCTCTTGCGGCTTGTCCAGCTTCTCGTAGGCGTCGAACAAGCGTTCTGCCGCCATCGACAAGTATTCGTAATTCTGTTTCTCGATGTTTTGCCATGCCGCAATGGCGGCTTCGATTTTGCCTTCGGCAAATTCGATATCGCCCAGAATCAGGCTGGCGCGCACACATTTGCGATTGGCCTGCATGGCCTCGGCCACCAGGGTGCGGGCGGCCGGATAATTGGAACGGTACAGCTCGCCCTGAGCCAGTTCGCAGAAAAACTGTGCCACTTCATGCTGAAAAGAGTGGGCGTCGCTGCGCAGCTCCTTGGCGGTTTCAATCGCTTTTTTCCAGTCGCGATCCTGCTGGTAGATATCCAGCAACTGGCGTCGCGCTGCCAACGCCATATTGCCGCCCAACAGTTTCAGCAAGATTTCTTCGGCCCTATCCACCAGACCAGCCTTGCGAAAATCCTGTGCAAGTTCGTTGCGCACGATGTCACGCTGTTCGGCAGGCAGGTCGGACGATTCCAGCATGCGCTGATGCAGACGAATGGCGCGGTCGTTCTCGCCGCGTTTGCGATACAGCTTGCCCAGCGTCAGTTGCAGTTCCGGTGCGGAACCCTGCTGGCGCGATACCTCGGCCAAAGCCCGCGCCGCGATGTCGGTCTTGTCATCAACGAGAGCATCCAGACCACGGAAAAAGCCGGTGGGAACCGACTTGGCCTGCTTCAATACGGTGCGCATGTCTACCCGCGCAGCCAGCCAGCCCAGACCGAAGAAGGCCGGGAATAGCAGCAGCCACCACAAATCCAGTTCCAAAGAGTGCTTCCTTCAAGGAGAGTAAGAGGCCGACCCCGCGCGTAAGGCGGCAGGGTCTGAACAGACTGGGCCTAGTCGGCCAGTGCGTCGCTGGGATCGACGGCGACCTTGCTGCTGGGCGGACGGTTACGCAATTCCTTCTTGAGCTGGGACAGCTCCTTGCGCATGCGCAGATAGTAGGAGAAGGTGGCCAGCAATCCGACAGCAGCGCCTGCAACAAAGAACACCAGCAGGAAGACAATCAGCGGTGCCGACCAGGACTGGCCGAAGAACAGCTTGAACTCGACCATGTGGCTGTTTTGCACGGTGACGGCAATCAGGAAAACCAGCAGGGCCAATTCGATGATACGCACGATGTAGCGCATGCTCTTTACTCGGAGAGGGTTACCGGAGTGCAAGTTTAAACGATAGTGTGCTGCAACCCAAGCAAGAGGAGAGTCAAACAAAGAAAAAGCGCCGCAAAAGCGGCGCTTTGATTTGGCTTGCTAGACCGGGATTCGCGGCGATCAGGCCTGGGTCTGCTCCAGCAGGGACAGATCCACCCGTTCGCGCAATTCCTTGCCGGCCTTGAAATGCGGCACATATTTCTCAGGAACCGAGACACTGCTACCTGATTTCGGGTTACGGCCCACACGGGGCGGACGGTAGTTCAGGTCGAAGCTACCGAAGCCGCGGATTTCAATGCGGCTACCCTGTGCCAGGTTGCTGGCCATCGCATCCAGAATGGTTTTGACAGCCAGCTCAGCATCTTTGTAGACCAACTGAGAATTGCGCTCGGCAAGACGTTCTGCCAGCCGCGCGATCAGCTCAGACTTGGTCATGATGCAATTACTCGTTGGAGCCGGACAGCTTGGCCTTCAACAGAGCACCCAGGTTGGTAGTACCAGCCGAAGCGCTGTCAACCGACAGGTTCTTCATGGCGGTGCTGTCTTCCTGAGCATCCTTGGCCTTGATGGACAGGCTGATATTGCGGGACTTGCGATCCACGGCAATGATCACGGCTTCCACTTCTTCGCCATCTTTCAGCAGGGTACGGGCATCTTCCACGCGGTCACGGGACAGCTCGGAAGCACGCAGGTAGCCTTCAACGTCCATGTCCAGGGAGATAACTGCACCCTTGGCATCAACAGCCTTCACGGTACCCTTGACCAGAGCGCCCTTGTCGTTCATGGCAACGTAGTTGTTGAACGGATCACCTTCCAGTTGCTTGATGCCCAGGGAGATGCGTTCTTTTTCCACGTCGATGGACAGAACAACGGCTTCAACCTCGTCACCCTTCTTGAACTTGCGCACGGCATCTTCGCCGGTTTCGTTCCAGGACAGGTCGGACAGGTGAACCAGGCCGTCGATACCGCCCGGCAGGCCAACGAACACACCGAAGTCGGTGATCGACTTGATGGCGCCCTTCAGCTTGTCACCCTTGTGGAAGTTGTCAGCAAACTCGTTCCACGGGTTGGCCAGGCACTGCTTCATGCCCAAGGAGATACGACGACGGTCTTCGTCGATTTCCAGGATCATGACTTCAACTTCATCACCAACCTGAACAACCTTGGACGGGTGTACGTTCTTGTTGGTCCAGTCCATTTCGGACACGTGTACCAGACCTTCGATGCCTTGTTCGATTTCAACGAAGGCGCCGTAGTCGGTCAGGTTGGTTACCTTGCCGAACAGACGGGTGCTGGCCGGGTAGCGACGGGACAGACCAACCCACGGATCTTCGCCCAGTTGCTTCAGACCCAGGGATACACGGTTCTTCTCTTGGTCGAACTTCAGGACCTTGGCTTCGACTTCGTCGCCAACAGCCAGAACTTCGGACGGGTGCTTCACACGACGCCATGCCAGGTCGGTGATGTGCAGCAGGCCGTCGATACCGCCCAGGTCAACAAACGCACCGTAGTCGGTGATGTTCTTGACGATACCCTTGATAACGGCGCCCTCTTTCAGGGTTTCCAGCAGAGCCTTGCGCTCTTCGCCCAAGGTTTCTTCCAGAACCGAACGACGCGAAACAACCACGTTGTTACGCTTGCGGTCCAGCTTGATAACCTTGAATTCGATGTTCTTGTTTTCGTACGGGGTGGTGTCTTTCACCGGACGCACGTCAACCAGGGAACCCGGCAGGAAGGCGCGGATGCCGTTGACCATAACAGTCAGGCCACCCTTGACCTTGCCGCTGATCAGGCCGGACAGGATCTTGCCGGTTTCCAGCGCTTCTTCCAGCTCAACCCATGCAGCCAGACGCTTGGCTTTTTCACGGGACAGCTTGGTTTCGCCAAAGCCGTTTTCCAGCGCGTCGATGGCAACAGTCACGAAGTCGCCGATGGCAACTTCAACAACGCCTTCGTCGTTCTTGAATTCTTCGGCCGGAATCAGGGATTCAGATTTCAGGCCGGCATTTACAGTTACGAAGTTGGAATCAACTGCAACGACTTCGGCAGTGATCACCTCGCCCACGCGCATGTCGTGAAGGGTCAGGCTTTCTTCGAACAGCTGGGCAAAGTTTTCCATAGAGAGGGTAGTCATCAAGCTTACTCTCGGTGCACACCTTGCGGCGTGCGGGGTTAGGGTTGAACACAGGGCGCTTCTTGCAGTGCAGCAAGCGTTGCCCTTTAAAAAATCATATGCCGGAGGCCTGGGACTGCCCGAAGCAACGAAGTACCGTTTCGACCGCCTGGTCGATGGTGAGCTCCGTGGTGTCGAGCAGAAAGGCGTCCGGCTCTTGGCGCAGCGGCGCTACCGCCCGGGCCGCATCGCGCGTGTCCCGATCGATAATGTCCTGCAGAATCCGTGGAAGGTTAGCAGATTCCCCCTTGCCGATCAACTGCTTATGGCGGCGCGCTGCACGCTCATCGGCACTGGCAGTCAAAAAAATCTTTGTCGCAGCCTGCGGAAACACCACCGAACCCATGTCGCGGCCATCGGTCACCAGGCCCGGAATCACGGCAAAATCACGTTGTCGCTGCAATAGCGCGGCGCGTACCGCTGGCAGGGCCGCCACTTTCGATGCGCCAATACCGATTTCTTCTGCCCGGATGTCTTCGCTGACATCGTTGCCATCCAGCCACACTCGCCCTTGCTCGAAAGCCGCCGGCAAGGTAGTGGCCAGCTCGGCCAGAGGCTGCTCGGCATCCCATGCCACATCCTGCTTGCGCGCATGCAGGGCAAGCAGGCGATAGAGCGAGCCGGAGTCCAGATAATGAAAGCCCAGGCGCTGGGCAACGATGGCGGCGACAGTACCCTTGCCGGAAGCGGAAGGGCCGTCGATGGTGATAACGGGAACTGACATGGGCTTGACTTGCATCCTGTAGCACACGACGACGAGCTGAACCGTCGCCAAACCGTTGATTTTAACGCAGTCGCCAAGTGGCAGGAACGGCTTTGGCAGGATTTTCTGCCGCAGCGCAACAGACAAAGCAGCAAGACGGCAAGATTGTAGTTTGCACGTTACCCCGCTGCCCTTTACAGTGATAGGCCGCAACGCCCGCCAGCCCTGCCTGCAGCAACCTGAGCGCGCGTGATGACAATACCCGGACAATTTCACGACACCTACAGAGACTCGACGCAACGCCATGGAACAGCTCCGCCTTACTCCGACTCCGCACCTTGCCGGCACCATCAAGCTGCCCGGCTCCAAAAGCATTTCCAACCGCACCCTGCTACTGGCTGCGCTGTCCAGCGGCACGACGCTGGTGCGTGACCTGCTGGATTCGGATGACATCCGCCACATGCTGGCCGCACTGGGCCTGCTTGGCGTAAGCGTTGAGCAGCTGGGCAATAGCCGTGACTTCCGGGTACAAGGCGTGGGTGGTGAGTTTCCGGTCAAAAGCGCCGACCTGTTTCTGGGCAATGCCGGCACCGCCTTTCGCCCGCTGACCGCCGCATTGGCGCTGATGCAGGGTAATTACCAGTTGTCTGGCGTGGCCCGCATGCATGAACGGCCGATTGGCGATCTGGTGGACGCCTTGCGCGCTGCCGGTGCCGAAATCAGCTATCAGGGCAATCCCGGCTATCCGCCGCTGGCCATTGCCCCGGCCAGCCTGCGCGCCGGTGAAGTAATTCCGGTCAAGGGCAATGTTTCCAGCCAGTTTCTGACCGCCTTGCTGATGGCGTTGCCGCTGACCGGTGAAACCGTCACCATCGAAGTGGTCGGCGAGCTGATTTCCAAACCCTATATAGAGATAACGCTCAACCTGATGGCACGCTTCGGTGTGCGCGTTGAGCGCCAGGGCTGGCAGCGCTTCGTGATTCCGGGTGGCCAACACTATATTTCGCCGGGCGAAGTCCATGTCGAGGGCGACGCCTCCAGCGCCTCCTACTTCCTGGCGGCTGGCGCACTGGCTGGTGGTCCGGTACGGGTAGAGGGCGTGGGTAATAACAGCATCCAGGGTGATGTGAAATTTGCTGACACCCTGCACCAGATGGGGGTTGCCATCACCATGGGCGACAACTGGATCGAGGCGGCAGCCAGCGGCAAGCTCAAGGCTATCGACGTCGACCTGAATCACATCCCGGACGCCGCCATGACCATTGCCATCGCCGCACTGGCAGCGGATGGCACCACCACCCTGCGCAATATCGAAAGCTGGCGCGTCAAGGAAACCGACCGCCTGTCAGCCATGGCAACGGAGCTGCGCAAGGTCGGTGCAATCGTGGAAGAGGGGCAGGACTACATCCGCATCACCCCGCCGGCCAGCCTGACCGCCGATGCCGAGATCGACACTTACGACGATCACCGCATGGCCATGTGCTTTTCGCTGGTCTCGCTGCTGGGCGTTCCGGTCATCATCAATGACCCGAAATGCGTGGCCAAGACCTTCCCCGACTATTTCGATGTATTGGCTACCCTGACCGCCTGATTTGGGGCCTTAGCCACAAATCATCACGCCCGCCCCAGCGGGCGTTTTTCATTTCCACGGCATAATCTGCTTGCCAAGCAACACTACAAAAACCACAATATACAGTAATAAATTCACAAAATATCACCATATAATGACAAATCCCTATCACTTGCGTCGCGATTTCATGCAGCGCTTTGACCTGCCCGCTCCCAGCCAGCCCGGCCTGTACCCGGACACCCTGCCGATGTGGGAAAACATGCTGCAGGAAGAGATGGCCGAATTCCTGCATGCGCTACAAGAATTCAAGCAACTGGAAAACTGCGACCCCGCCGAAAAAGTGCGCCGCATGGCCGAGCTGACTGCCGAGGGCGTGGATGTACTGAATGTGCTGACTGGCCTGCTGCTATCACAGGGAATGCCGCTGGAGGCCATGACTGATGCCATTCATCAGGCCAATCTGCGCAAGCAGATAGAGGGCAAGGTGGTGCGGCGTGCCGATGGCAAGGTGCTGAAACCGGCAGGCTGGCAGCCGGCCGACAAATGTGGCGTGATTCGCGCTGCCTTGCACAATGACAACAGCACGGCGCAAGATTAAGTCTGATTTAATACTGTCTGGCTATGATGCGGCCAGATCAAACCGGACACTCCCCACGCTGAAGGGACCATCATGCTAAAAAATTCACAACACAGTTACGGCCGTCTGGCCCGTGCCTTTCACTGGCTGGGCGCGCTGGCAGTCATCGCGGCACTGGCCTTTATCGAATTCAAGGACATCGCCCCCAAGGGCAGCCCCTTGCGTGACTTTCTGAAGTCCGGCCACTTCCAGGCTGGCGTCATTGTCCTGTTGCTGGTCCTGCCGCGCCTGCTGTGGCGACTGGCCAACCGTGTGCCGGATATCACCCCGGCACCGCAACCGGCGGCCATGCTGCTGGCGCATGCCGCACACTGGCTGCTGTATGGCCTGATGATCGCACTGCCGCTGCTGGGCATCGCCATCGTGCAGGGTAATGGCAAGGACGTGGTGCTGCTGGGCAGCACCTTGCCGATCTTGTTCAACGTCGGCAAGGAAACCGCCCGCAACCTGAAAGAAATTCACGAAGCGCTGGGCAATATGTTGCTATGGCTGGCCATCTTCCATGCCGCAGCCGCCGTATGGCACCACCGCTTCGTCAAGGATGACACCCTTACCCGCCTGACCGGGCCGCTGCGTCCCTGAACGATTCCACCCTACCAAACCCGGCCATGCCGGGTTTTTTTATTGCCTGTGCTCTCAGCGCAGATCGCGCTGCCACAGCGATAGCAGCAGCGCCAAGCCAGCCAGCGCAGCCAATGATAGCAAGGCATGATCACTGGCGATCAATACCGCCTGCTGGGTGACTTGCGTCGACAACTGCGCAAGACTCGCCGCATCCGCCCCTCCCTCCCACTGCCGCAACGTCACCCCATCCAGCCGGCCGAGCAGCGACAGCCGCGCCTCGGCCTCGCCGGCTTGCAGCTGCAGGGTGGCCAGACCGGTTCCCAAGGCCCCCGCCAGCTCACGCATGATGTTTTTCAGTTGATAGGCATGGGCAAAGTCTTCGACCTGCACCTCGGCATAAGTCATGGCGGCAATCTGCAAGACCGACAAGATCGGCACCAGCCCATGCAGCAGAATGGCCGGCAACAGATTGGCCAGCGCCGCCCCCGGCATGGCCGCCTGCGCCAGCCACAGACAACACAGCGCCAGCAAGGCAAAGCCAATGGCCAGTAGATGGTGACGGCGGGTCAGCCAGCGGCTGGCATACAGATAGACCAGCGCCATCGCGACCGTCACCATGCCACCCAGGCTGATGACCCTGCCGGTCGTGACAAAATCAAAGCCCAGCCCGCGCTGCAGCAAGGTGGACAAGAGGTAGGACCAGATACCGTTACACAGGTAATACAGGGCATAGAAGGCCAGCCCCATCAGATAGCGGCGGCGCAATAGCGCATGCAGTTGCAACCAGGGGTCGGGATGGGTGTGACTGCGCCGCCAGGCCAGCCCCAGCAACAATGTACCACCCAGCAAGGCCAGCCACATGCCGGGCCGGGCCGCCAAGCGCAAAAAGCGCAAATCCTCCAGCGTATGCAAGACCAGCAAGGCCCCTAAGCCCACAGCCGCCACCGCAACCCAGTCTAGTTCGCCAGCCTGCATGCGGGTCGGCGCTCCGGCATGGCGTGGATAGCTCAGCCGCACCAGCAGCAGCAATACCGGCACAAACGCCGCCTGCAACCAGAAAATGGCCTGCCAGCCCCAGTCTTCCACCAACAGGGCAGACAACCAGGGCGAGATGCCAGCCAGGCTGAACAGACCCAGCAGAAAACCGTACATCAAGGGCTTGCGTTCTCTTGGCTGAGCCACCAGCTGCAGCAGAATGCGCGAGGCGGTAAACAACCCGCCGCCGCCCAAACCCTGAAACAGCCGCGCCAGCGCCAGGCTGGCAATGCCCTCGGCCAGGGCACAGCCCACACTGCCAGCCATGAACAGCAACAATGCCCACTGGGTATAGCGGCGATAACTGATCAGGGTGGCAAACCGCCCCAGCAACAGATTGACCAGCACCGCCCCCACGGCAAAGCTGGTCAGCGCCCACAGATATTCCTGCGGAGCCGCCGACACCCCGCCCTGAATCGCGCCACCGGCCACCCCCATCATGCTGACGGCGACAAAGTCGGCCCCGGTGACCAGGCCCAGCGTCAGGCCAAACAATCTCACCTGCCATGGACGGCATTCGGGATGGGCTTGCAACAGCACGGGGTATGCATTCATTCGGGTAGGCGCTTTGAGCTTGGATGGATCGCGCTGACTATAAAGACCATGGTATTTTGAATAAACCGTCAAAATTGAAATGATTATTCAATGTCACGTACAAACGACTGGAATGACTGGTATCTGTTTAGCTGCATTGCGCAGCTGGGCAGTTTCAGTCGCGCCGCAGAACGGCTGCAACTGCCCAAATCAACAGTCAGCACTGCCTTGACACGGCTGGAACAAAAGCTGGGTACACGCTTGCTGGAACGCAGTACCCGCCAACTGCGGCTGACCGAGGCCGGCTTTCATTTACTGGAGGAAATCAGCCCGCTATTTGCCCGGCTGGAAGATGTGGCCGACCACCTGCAAGGTGTGGCCGAGGCCCCGCTCAGCGGCACGCTGCGCATTGCAGCGCCTTACGAATTCGCCAGCTTGCATCTGAGCCCGGTACTGTGCGACATCATGCAGGCACACCCGGGCCTGCATATCGAAGTGGACGTCATCAGCAATCAGACCGACCCGCTGAGCAGCGGACATGACCTGAGTTTTGTAATGACCAGCCAGCCCTTGCCCGACTCAAGTCAACTGGGCAAGCGCCTGTACACCTTGCAACAAGGCCTGTTTGCCGCACCGTCATTGCTGGCTGCACGCGGCAGGCCACAACACCCATCACAACTGCAGGACTGGCCCCTGCTAGGCGCTGCCAGCGCCCTGCCCTGGGTATTCCAGCATGCTGACGGTAGCCACTACGCCTTGCGCCAGGCGCTGCATCTGCAAACGGCCAATGCTGGCTTGCGCCTGCAGGCAGCCATTGCCGGGCGTGGAGCTTGTCTGGTCTCCTGCAATTTCGCTGCCCAGGCTGTCGCCAGTGGCCAACTACAAACCGTACTACCCGACTGGAAGCTGCCTGCGCTGAAAACCTATGCACTGGTACCCAATCGCAGCTTGCTGCCCACCAAGACGCGGTTGCTGCTGGATGGATTGGAGCAGCGCTTTGCCCGGCAGGAAACGCACTAGAATCACCCTGCCAGGCTGAGCCAGAGCCTGCGCTCACCCGGCACACACGCTATTCAGCCAGTTCGGGATTCTGACGTACAGCACAATCCCGCAGGCTGTCTGCCAAATCATCCTGTTGATTGGCACGGGCCCACCTGGCCATCTTGATTTGCGCCACTGGGTCACCCTGCAGGGCTGCACGCCAGCGCAGGCTTTCGATTAAAGACAGCGCTGGTGGACTTGCCGTCTCGCCGTCGTAGCTGCTCTGGATTTGCAACACGTCGGCCAGTTTGTTGTAAGCAGCGGGAACCTGCTGGCTGGCCAGCCATTGGATCATCGGCATGGCGTCCTCCCACATTTCGTCGTCCAGCATCAGCGATACCAGCCTGGCGGCTGCACGCCAATTACCCAGCTGCGCCGCCTCGACATAGGCCAGTTTCTGATGGTTACCTGCAGGCAGGGTGGCAGCCTCGGCAAAAGCCAGCTCAGCTTGCAAGCTCAGGGCAGGCTGATAAGTCTGGCAAGTAAACGCCCGACTGCTGATCGTGGCCTGCGGCAAGGCCGACCATTTGCGATGCTCCGCCAAGATAGCGTCGATACTGCTTGCCGGGTCGTTCTGGGCCGCTTTCGTCCACGCGCGCACTTTTTCCTTGAACAGCGCTTGTTCCTTGGCTTCAGCGTTCTGCTGGGCGCGGAATTCATCATCCCCGGTGCTACCGGAACGAATCTGTTGCATGCAGGCCTGCAGGGCTTTTACCGGGCGCTGCCAGCACTCGGCCGGCACCTCCCATTCCCAAAAATATCCACTGGGCAAGCTCATGCGATAGCTTGTCCCGCCGGCGGGGTCGGGGACAATAAAGGCACGCCCCTTGCTATCGACCACGCCGCGCGACAGCAGCTTGCCGCCAGCAGCACTCCAGGCATAGGGCATCCCGCTCATCGGCGTATCACCCTCGGTACTTTGCATCATGAGCAGATAAGGACGGACACCCGCCTTGGCCTCGCGCCGGGCTTGCTGGGCAAAGGCCGCCTTGCGTTTTTCCACCAAAGGGAGGCAGGCGGCTTCACTGGCACAGGATAATTGTGGGGAACCACCTTCCCACCAGCCGGAGATCAGGAAGAACTGACCTTGCCATGCACCCAGCCGGCGCTTCTGGGCATCTGCAACCAGGCTCTCGTAGGCACCACGCGGCAGCGATACGCGGCCAAATCCGGCAAGCTGTCCGCGATGCGCACGGCCTGCAAACCGTGTTCCGGACTGGCAACTTTCCTCGAATTGCCCTTCCATCTCGCCGCGCACAAAACTGCTGCGGACAGTACAAACATCATCCTTGTCAGCAGTCTTCAGCACACCGTCGCCATGGTAGTTGCCCTCCAGCATCTCGCCATCGAAATGTACCCGCTCCTTGCCGTCATCGGTCACCGTCAGGCTGCCCTTACCCACCGCCTTGTCATTCTGGCAGGCCCCAGTCCATTTGATCTGGCGACTGGCTGATGCCTCCTGCTGCTCATCAATCCACACCTTGCAGCCTGCAGGCTCACTACTGGCCCAATGGCTGTCGGCATCATCGGCCGTGTCAGCACAGGCCGGCTGCGCCATGAGCAGCGGCAGGCCTAGCACGGCGCGGACAATCAGCTGCTGATATTTCATCTTTGACATGTCATCACTCACGAGAAATAGACGCCAGCCAAGCCAGCCCGAGCACGGGCAAAGACACGCTGGATAAAAAAATGGCCTCATCATGCATACATCATGATCAAGGCCATTGTCATTGTCACGTGATGAGGGCTGGTCGCCACCCATTCAGCAGTCTGGCTAAGCAGCAGTCGAGCCGCGCACCACCAGCCGCCCAGACAGCACCACCTTGCGCGCGCTGCGTGCCGGGTCTTGCAGCCGCTCCAGCAACATATTCATGGCGGTGCGGCCGATGTCGTACACCGGCTGCTCGATCACCGTCAGGCCGGGTCCGGCCAGTTCGGTCCAGTTGTCATTGTCAAAACCGGCCAGCGCCAGTTGTTGCGGGATGGCAATGCCAGTGGCACGGGCGCCGCGCAGCATGCCCAGCAGCACCAGGCCATTGCTGGCGATCAGCGCCTGCGGCACGGCCGGTTCGCCCAGCCAGGTACGCATGGCCTGCTCGGCAGCCTCCGGCGTGGGCGCGATAAAGCGCGCTTCGGCCTGCAAACCGTGCCGTTGCATGGCGGCCAGCACCCCGGCATGACGCTCCGCCCCGGTGGTACTGGTGTTGCCAAACAGGCCGCCGATGCGGCGATAACCCTGTGCCAGCAGATGCTCCACCAGCAGGCTGGCCGCCTCGGCATTGTCCAGCACCACAGCATCGGCGTGGCCGGGTGGTGCGGCACGATCGATCAGCACCACCGGAAAGCCCAGTTGCTGCGGGTCCAGTTTCTGCGCCGTGGCACGGGTGGGAGCAAAAATCACGCCGGTCACCCGCTCCTCCTGCATCAGCCGCAAATACATGGCTTCTTTTTGCGGGTTCTCATCGGTATTGCACAGGATGACGCGCATGCCCACGGCGTAGGCCGCGTCCTCCACCGCCCGGCTGACTGCGGTAAAGAAGGGGTTGCGGATATCCGACACAATCAGCCCGATGGTGTGGCTATGCTGCGAACGCAGCCGCCGCGCCGACAGATTGGGCAGATAGCCGGTGGCGGCCACGGCGGCCTCCACCTTCTTGCGCAGTTCATCGCTGACCGGGCCATCGCCCAGCGCACGTGACACCGTGGCTACCGAAACACCGGCAGCCAGGGCAACATCCTTGATGCGTACGGTCATTTTGCAATCGTTTTCAGTCAGATTGTCGTGATCCTGCATCAAGTCAAAAAGCTTTGCAAGCCTTTAATTACAAGGATCATTAGCAAGTTCGATGTTGTTTTATCAAGATGATCTACGATCAATATTGACAGGTGTTGTGTAATCGATTTCAATGCCATCAACACAACGCCAGACAATAGCCAGCACCGCCCCTTCTTGGGTGCGATGCAGCAAAATAACAGTACACAGGAGACCACTCCCGATGTCGCACGACCTGATCCATCCGGAACTGATTTGCCTTGCCACGGCACCAGCCAACAAGGAAGACGCCATCCGCCAGGCCGGCCAGCTGCTGGCCCGCGCCGGCTGCATCGATGCCGCCTATATCGACAGCCTGCTGGCCCGCGAAGCCGTGGCCAATACCTTTCTGGGTCATGGCGTATCCATTCCGCACGGCATGGTGGAAGACCGCCACCTGATCAAGCGCACCGGCATCGCCATCCTGCAGATTCCGCAGGGTCTGGAGTGGAATCCGGGTCAGGTCACCCACCTGCTGTTTGCCATTGCCGCCCAGTCGGACGAACACATCCAGCTGTTGCGCCGTCTCACCCGCCTGCTGCAGGACGAAACCCGCCTGCAACAGCTGTTTGCCACCAGCGATCCGCAAGAGCTGATCGCCGCCCTGTCCGATAGCGCGGCCGCGCCGGCCCAGCCTGCTACTGCAGCCGGCGACCTGGCCGAACAGTTCGAATGGGTGGTGGACTACCCCAACGGCCTGCACGCCCGTCCGGCCACCGCCTGGGTGGAAACCGCCCGCCAGTTTGCCGCGCAGGTACAGGTACGCCACGGCCACCATGTGGCCGACGCCAAGAACATGATTTCCCTGCTGCAACTGGGCCTGCAGCGTGGCGACCGGCTGGTGGTATCGGCAGAAGGCAACGATGCCACCGCCCTGCTGCAAGCCATGCAAGGCGTGATGAGCCGCCTGACCGCGCAGGAACAGACCGACGCCGCCCTGGCCGCGCAAAAAGCCCAGGCCCAGCGCAGCGAAAACAACTGGCAGCCACCCGGCCATCCGCTGGAAGTGGCCGGCATCAGCGCCAGCCCTGGACTGGCCATCGGCAGAGTACATGTGCTCACCCACGGCCTGCCGGCCATTCCCGATCACCCGCTGGCACTGGCCGAAGCCGGTGACAAGCTGCATGTCGCCCTGGCGGAAACCCGCGCCGAACTGGCCAAGCTGGCCGAAGACACCGCCCAGCGTCTGGGCAATGCCGAAGCCGCCATCTTCAAGGCGCAGGCTGAGCTGCTCAGCGATACCGACCTGATCACCCTGTCCTGCCAGTTGATGGTGGAAGGCCACGGCGTGGCCTGGTCCTGGCATCAGGCGGTGGAGCGGCTGGCCGACCGGCTGGCCGCGCTGGGCAACCAGCTGCTGGCCGCCCGTGCTGCCGACCTGCGCGACGTAGGCCGCCGCGTGCTGGGCAAGATCGACCCCAGCCTGCAGGCCACCACCCTGTCCGAGCTGCCTGACAACTGCATTTTGCTGGCCAGCGATCTGTCGCCGTCTGACACCGCCGGGCTGGATACCGACAAAGTGGTCGGCCTGGCCACCGCACAGGGCGGCCCCACTTCGCACACTGCCATTCTGGCGCGCACGCTGGGTTTGCCAGCGCTGGTTGCCGGCGGCCCCGGCCTGCTCGGCGTAGCCAATGGCACCCCCGCCATTCTGGATGGCCAGAGCGGCCGGCTCTACCTGAGCCCGAGCGAGCTTGATCTCAAATCCGCCCGCGAGTGGATGGCACAGCAAAACGAACGCAAGGCACGTGAGGAAGAACAGCGCAGCCTGCCGGCAGAAACCCGCGACGGCCACCGCGTGGAAGTGGCCGCCAACGTCAACCGCCCGGACCAGGTGGCGGCAGCCATTGCCTCCGGTGCCGAAGGCGTGGGCCTGATGCGTACCGAATTCCTGTTCCTCGAGCGCGACAACAGCCCGGACGAAGCAGAACAACTGGCCACTTATCAGGGCATGTTGCAGGCACTGGAAGGACGTCCGCTGATCGTGCGTACGCTGGATATCGGCGGCGACAAGCAAGTGCCCTACCTCAACCTGCCGCACGAGGAGAACCCCTTCCTCGGCATGCGTGGTGCCCGTCTGCTGCTGCGCCGCCGCGACCTGCTGGAACCGCAACTGCGCGCACTGTACCGCGCCGCCCGTGGTGGTCAGCCGCTGTCCATCATGTTCCCGATGATTACCTCGCTCAAGGAAATCACCCGCCTGAAGGGCTTGTGTGAAGGCATCCGCCGCGAGCTGGAAGCCCCGGTGGTACCGATCGGCATCATGGTGGAAGTCCCCGCCGCCGCCACCCTGGCCGACAAGCTGGCCGAGCATGTGGACTTTTTCTCCATCGGCACCAACGACCTCACCCAGTACGCACTGGCCATCGACCGCCAGCACCCGGAACTGGCGGCAGAGGCCGACAGCCTGCATCCGGCCGTGCTGCGCCTGATCCACCAGACCGTACAGGGCGCCGCCCTGCATGGCCGCTGGGTAGGCGTGTGCGGTGGCATTGCTGGCGACCCCTTCGGTGCCGCCCTGCTGACCGGCCTGGGTGTCAACGAACTGTCGATGAGCCCGCGCGACGTCGCCAGCGTCAAGGCCCGTCTGCGCCACAGCGACTTTGCCAAGCTGGCCGAACTGGCACAGCAGGCGCTGGATTGCGATAGCGCCGAAGAAGTGCGCGCCTTGCAGAGCCTGCTGTCATGAACAGTCCGCTGATCACCATTACCCTGAACCCGGCCATCGACCAGACCGTCTGCGTGCGCGACTTTCAGTCCGGCGCGGTCAACCTGGCGCGCTCCAGCAGCAGCAATGCCGGTGGCAAGGGCGTCAACGTGGCCAGCTGCCTGGCTGACTGGGGGCTGCCGGTGCTGGCCACCGGCCTGCTGGGCCGCAATAACAGCGAGGCTTTCGAAGCCCTGTTCAAGGACAAGGGCATTGCCGACCGCTTCATTCGCGTGGCCGGTGATACCCGCGTCAACATCAAGCTGTCCGACCTGGCCAATGCCAGCACCACCGACATCAACCTGCCGGGTTTGACGGTGGGCGAAGCCCAATGGGAACGCCTGCTCACCCTGCTGGCCGCCGATGTGAATCCGGGCAGCCAGATCGTGCTGGCCGGCAGCCTGCCGCAAGGGCTGGAGCCGGAACGGCTGCCGGTGTTGATTGGCAAGCTGCGCCAGTGGGGCGCGCATGTGCTGCTGGACAGCAGCGGCCCGGCACTAGCCAGCGCGCTGGCCGCGCCGCGCGCCAGCCTGCCGGACTGCATCAAGCCCAACCGCCACGAACTGGAACAATGGGCCGGCCACCCCCTGCCCACCCTGCAAGACGTACTGGCCTGCGCCCGCCAGCTGCAACAGGCTGGCGTGAGCGAAGTGGTGGTATCGCTGGGCGAACAAGGCGCGCTGTTTGTGCTGGACGCCGGCCCGGCGCTGCTGGCCCGGCTTCCGGTACAAAACCCCTTAAGCACCGTCGGTGCCGGCGATGCGCTGGTGGCCGGCCTCAGTGCCGCCCGCCATGCCCGCCTGAGCGCCACCGACCGCGCCCGGCTGGCGGTGGCCTTTGCCGCCGCCAAGCTGGCACGCATCGGCCCGCACCTGCCGGAACGCAGCCAGGTGGAACAACTGGCACGGCAAGTGGAAGTACAGCACTTGTCCTAAACCATCATGCTGCGGGCAGGCAACGCTCACCCACCCCGCCACGCGGCAGATCATCAGCAAAGCAACAACAACAGGCAGACAAAACTAGGAGAAAGACAATGGCAAACCTGCTGGCAGTAATTGCAGCCCCAGACCGCAGCACCCAGGCCATGTTGGCTGGCGAAGCCCTGCGGCAGGCGGCAAGCAAGCTGAGACACAAGATCGAAGTGGAAATCCATACCGCACAGGGCGTGCAACAGCCGCTGAGCGCCAGCGCCATCGCCGCTGCCGACGCCGTGCTGCTGCTTGGCGAGGCTGCCGCGCAAGACGTGCGCTTTGCCAACAGCCACACCCTGCTCACGTCGCTGGAAGCCGTACTGGCCGATGCCGAAGGCCAGCTCAAGGCCAGCCTGATCACCCCTGCAGCCAGCAGCGCGCTGCGCATTGTCGGTATTACCTCCTGCCCCACCGGCATCGCCCACACTTTCATGGCAGCCGAAGGCCTGAGCCAAGCTGCACAGAAACTGGGTCACGCCATCCGCGTGGAAACCCAGGGTTCGGTCGGTGCGCAGGACACCCTGACTGCCGATGAAATCCGTCTGGCCGATGTGGTGATCATCGCGGCCGACACCCAGGTCGATCTGGCACGTTTTGTTGGCAAACGGCTGTTCTCCAGCGGCACCAAGCCGGCCATCAACGATGGCGAAAACCTGGTGCGCCGCGCCATTGCCGAAGCAAAACCGCATGCGGCCAGCCAGGCCAGTGCCAGTCAGTCTGCCGCGACACCGGCAGCCGCCAGCCAAAGTGAACAACGTAGCGGCCCGTACAAGCACCTGATGACTGGCGTGTCCTTCATGCTGCCCTTCGTCACCGCCGGCGGCATCATGATTGCCCTGGCCTTTGCGCTGGGCGGCATCTACGCCTTCGATGACGCGCACAAGGGCACGCTGGCCTGGGCCTTGTTCCAGATTGGTGCCAAGTCGGCCTTTGCGCTGATGGTGCCGATTCTGGCCGGTTATATCTCCTACTCCATCGCCAACCGTCCGGGCATTGCCCCTGGCATGGTGGGCGGCATGCTGGCCGCCAGCCTGGGCTCCGGCTTTCTGGGTGGTATCGCCGCTGGCTTCATCGCCGGTTACGGCACCGACTGGCTGAACAAGAAAATCCAGCTGGGACGTAATCTGGACGGCCTGAAGCCGGTACTGATCCTGCCGGTGCTGGGCTCCTTGCTGGTGGGCCTGCTGATGATCTACGTCATCGGCACCCCGGTAGCCGCCCTGCTGGCCATGCTGACCGAAGCGCTCAAGAGTATGCAGGGCAGCAGCGCCCTGCTGCTGGGTGCCATTCTGGGCGCGATGATGGCCTTTGACATGGGCGGCCCGGTGAACAAGGCAGCCTATGCCTTCGCCACCGGCCTGATCGCCAGCCAGGTCTACACCCCGATGGCTGCAGTCATGGCTGCCGGCATGACCCCGCCGCTGGGCATTGCCCTGGCCACCAAGCTGTTTGCCGACCGCTTTACCGCCGACGAGCGTGAAGCCGGCAAGGCTGCCGGTGTACTGGGTATTTCCTTCATCAGCGAAGGGGCGATTCCCTTCGCCGCACGCGATCCGCTGCGGGTGATTCCGTCACTGATGGTCGGTTCGGCCGTCACCGGTGCCATTTCCATGGCCATGGGCGTGGAGCTGAAAGTGCCGCACGGTGGTGTGTTCGTGCTGCCCATCCCCAATGCGGTGACCAATCTGGGTGCCTATCTGGTGGCACTGGTGGTGGGCACGGTGCTGACTGCAGTCATGCTGCGCGTACTGAAGAAACCGGTGACCCAGTAAACCCTCACGCCGGCAGACCGCACCAGATGGTGGCCGGCTAGCGATTTCCCTCTCTCTCGGGCCAACTCCTTTGCGGGTTGGCATTTTTTTTGTCTGCCACATGGAAATGGCATCTTAAAAAAACGGAAATTTCCAGAACGGAATGGCCAGAGCACAGCCTGGCAGCGCTGCTAAGGTAGAGCCCATTCCCGCCGAGGCAGGCAGCCTTCCCCCACGCCCGGCTTACTCTGGAGAACCACCACATGTCTGCCCCCGCCCTGTCCGCCGCCGATGTCAAACTGGGCCTGCGTGAAAAAGTAGCCTATGGACTGGGCGACATGGCGTCCAATCTGTCGTTTGGTGCCGTCTCGCTGTTCCTGCTGTTTTTCTACACCAATATCTTTGGCCTGAGCGCCGGCGAAGCCAGCCTGATCTTCCTGATCGCCCGCATCGTCGACGCGCTGTTCAACATCCTGCTGGGCTACGCCATCGACAAGACCCACAGCCGCTACGGCAAGCTGCGGCCCTATCTCTTGTATGGCGCGCTGCCACTGGGTGGGCTGACCGTGCTGTGCTTCACCACCCCGGACACCAGCTACAAATTCGCCTATGCCCTGGTCAGCTACACCGTGTACTGCCTGGCCTACACCACAGTGAACACGCCCTATTCGGCCATGAACAATATGCTGACCCAGCACGCCATGTCGCGCTCCTCGCTGTCGGTCTATCGCATGGTGTTTGCCACGCTGGGCTACTTCGTGGTGTCGGTGTATGCCGACCAGCTGATTCGCCGCTTTGCCGATCCGCGTACCGGCTACCAGCTCACCATCGCCCTGTTCGCCGTACTGGCCACCCTGCTGTTCTACGCCTGCTTTGCCATGACAAAGGAGCGCATCCACCAGGACAAGGACGAAGCGCCCAGCCTGCGCCAGATGGTGCAGGCCATCACCGGAAACCTGCCGCTGTTTCACCTCTCCATGTTCACCGTGTTTACCTATATCGCCTACAGCGTGTGGATGGCCGCCGCCATTTACTACATCAACTACGTCTTGCGCGATGAGGCTTACACCGCCAGCTTTTTCGCCATCCAGACCGTGGCCAATGTGGCCGGCACCATTGCCTCGGAAAAGCTGATTGCCGGGCTGGGCAAGAAAAGACTGACCCTGCTCACCCTGGCTGCCGGCGCGTTGGCACTGGCCTACCAGTACTGGCTGGCGGGCGACAGCAGGCTGGCCATCATGGCCTGCGTCAGCGTGTACAGCGCCGCCATGGGCAGCATATTTGTCTGCATGTACGCCATGGTGGCCGACACCGTGGAGTACGCCGAATGGAAGCACCATGTACGCACCGAGGGCGCCATCTACGGCTACTTCAACTTCATCACCAAGGTGGCCATGGCCATTGCCGGCGGGCTGGCCGGGCTGATCCTGCAGTATGCCGGCTACGACGCCGCCCATATCACGCCGCGGGCGCAAGACTGGATCGCCCTGATGATGACCCTGATCCCCGCCGCCATGTTCGTGCTCGCGCTGCTATTCGTGCTGCTCTACCAGCTGGATGAAGACAGCTATCTGCGCATGGTGGGCCAGATCGAAGCACGCAAGCAGTCCGTCGCCGCTCAGCCACAGGAGTCCTGAAATGACAGCCAATCACCAAGAACTGATCGCCCGCATGAGTCCGCAAGACAAGGTCACGCTGCTGAGCGGGCATGGCCTGTGGCGCAGTGCCAGCCTGCCGCAGCTGGGCATCAGCGACTTTGTCATGACCGATGGCACCTATGGCGTGCGCTACAGCAGCGCCCAGATCGACCAGCAGGAAAGCTGGAACATCAGCGACTTTCTGTCGGTGATTCAGCAGGACGCAGGCCAGCAGGCGACTGACAGCGACAAGGGCGGCTCGGAAGCGCTGTTCGGCCACTCGCGCCCGGCCACCTGTTTTCCCAATGGCTCCAGCCTGGCCTGCAGCTGGGATGTGGCGCTGGTGGAACAAATGGGCCGCGCACTGGCCATCGAATGCCAGTCCATGGGCGTGGGCCTGCTGCTGGGGCCGGGCATCAATATCCGCCGCACGCCGCTGGCTGGCCGCGGTTATGAATATTATTCGGAAGACCCGCTGCTCAGCGGTGACCTGGCCGCCGCGCTGATCAACGGCTTGCAACAGGAAGGCGTGGGTGCCAGCCTCAAGCACTTTGCCTGCAACAACTCGGAATACATGCGCACCGAGATGGACTCCATCGTCGAGGAACGGGCGCTGCGCGAAATCTACCTGTACGGTTTCCAGCGCGCCATTGCCAGGGCCAATCCGTGGACGGTGATGTCCTCCTACAACCGGCTGAACGGCGAACAGACCTCGCAGCACCACTGGCTGCTGACCCGGGTATTACGCGAGGAATGGGGCTATCAGGGGCTGGTGATGTCCGACTGGTACGGCATCAAGGACCGCCCGGCCTCGCTGCTGGCCGGTAATGAACTGGCCATGCCGGAAAACGCGCTGGACAATGCCGAACTGCTGACGGCCCTCGAACAGGGCCGCATCCCGGATGAGCTGCTGGACAGCGCCTGCCTGCACATGCTGCAGCTGATCGCCAAGGTACATGCCGGCCGCCGCCCCGGCACCGTGGCTGACTTTGCCACCCATCACCGCCTGGCGCAGCAGATCGCCGCCGAATCACTGGTCTTACTGAAGAACGACCACGACTTGCTGCCGCTGGATGGCCAGCAGTTGCACCGGCTGGCGGTGATCGGCAAACCAGCACTGCAGCCGGTGATACAGGGCTCGGGTTGCGCTACCACCCAGCCCTGGCAGCTGGACTGCCCGCTGGATGAAATCCGGCAACAGGCAGGGCCGGCAGTACGCATCGATTACGCCGTCGGTGCCCCGGATGATGAACACGACGACGAGGCCGCACTGCAGGAAGCCTGCAGCGTGGCCGCAATAGCCGAGGTCGCCGTGGTCTTCGTCAGTACCGCCATCGGGATGGATGGTGAGAATGGCGACCGCCAGCAACTGGGCTTGCTGCCCAGCCATGAGCGGCTGATCAGCCGACTGGCCGCCGCGCAGCCCAAGCTGGTGGTGGTGCTGTGCAATGGCGATGCGGTACTGATGCCCTGGCTGCAACAGGTGCCGGCCGTACTGGAATGCTTCTTTGCCGGCCAGGGCATGGGCCATGCGGTGGCTGCCACGCTGTTTGGTGTCAACAATCCCAGCGGCAAGCTCACCACCACCCTGCCCAACAGCCTGGAAGAAACCCCGGCCTATCTGCACTACCCCGGCGAAAATGGCCGTCACCATTACGGCGAGGGCCTGTTTGTCGGCTACCGCTATTACGACAAGCGCCAGATAACACCGCTCTTTCCCTTCGGTTTTGGCTTGAGCTACACCCGCTTCGACTACCGCAATCTGCAACGCTCCCACCACAGCATGGATGAACACGACACCCTCACGGTCAGCGTCGACATCCACAATACCGGCGGGCGCGCCGGCAAGGAGATCGTGCAGCTGTACATCGCCCCGCCGCCATCCGCGCTGGCGCGTCCGCCACAAGCCTTGCGCGGCTTCGTCAAACTGGATATCCCGGCGGGTGAAAAGCGCCGGGCGCAGTTCACCTTGCAGCGCGAGGATTTGGCCTATTACGACCCGGCACACGCCGCCTGGGTAGTGGACAGCGGCCAGTATGAAATCCGTATCGGCGCATCCAGCCGCGATATCCGCCTGCAGGCCACGGTAGCGGTTACCGCACAGCCACCCTACCCCAGGCTCAAGGCCGACTCCTCGCTGGTACAGCTCACCCGCCATCCCCCCATGCTGCAGGCGGTGGCCGAACTGGTGGCGAGCAAATGCCCGCTCAGTGTGGACGAAGCGCGCGCCAAGCTGGTGACCATGGCCCCCGACATGTTCGGCGGCCTGTTCATCACCCTCACCGCCATGCTGGAGCTGGATATCAGCCGCGCTGAGCTGCAGCAGATTCTGGAGCGGTTTAACGGCATGCGGCCTGAGGATGGCCGCTAGCTATCGCGGTTTTTTCATCGAGACGTCAAGCCGCTGTCACATAACAAGGCGACAATCTGTCCCGAGCCAGCGGCTTGCGCTGGATTGTCTCTTGTTCCGTTGTTTCTTCTCGGCTTTACTCTCGGGCCAACCCTTCACCGGGTTGGCACTTTTTTTGGCCATGCCACCCCGCCAGCCTGATTAGACCCGCTAACAAAACCCCCGCTCCTGCGTTGCGCCTCCTTGCCGTACCAGCTGTACTGTCTGCGTCGGCGCGCCTTGGCCCGGGTTCTCTACGAGGTTTTGTTAGCAGCTCTTCATGCTCATGCCCGCCACAGAGCCAAGGACAGATATCGTGTTGTCCGCCATTTGGCGCTAGACTGCCGGCTGCCCTGTTTACCTGCCATCATCATGAAATCGAAATCCTCCTCCGGCGGCCTGGTTTACTCCACCGAACACGGCCGCATGTGTCCCGACTGCCGCCAGCCCCTTGAGGCCTGCAGCTGCCAACAGGCCGCTTTGCCCAGCGGCGATGGCATCGTGCGCGTCAACCGCGAAAACAAGGGTCGTGGCGGCAAGACCGTCACCCTGGTCAAGGGCGTGCTGCGCGACAGCGCCGGCCTGACTGCACTGGGCAAGCAGCTGAAGAACGCCTGCGGCAGCGGCGGCACCGTCAAGGATGGCATCATCGAAATCCAGGGCGATCATGTTGTTACCGTGATGGCCACCCTGCAAAAACTGGGCTTTCAGGTCAAACGCGCGGGAGGCTGAGGCGGCCAGCCAGGACGACCGCACACGGCCCTGCGTCCTCGTGGCGCACACTGCCTAATGCCTGATGCCTGATGCCTGATGCCTGATGCCTGATGCTGCGCTCAGCAGCACCTCCGACAATTGAAAAAATACAACACAAATTTTTCACAGGTGAAAATTTAGTATTATTTTTTCACACAATCATTCCTTCCCCCGTATGCTGGCTGGCATGACATCCGCCCATACCGACCCGCTCTCGTCCAGCAGCCAGCCCGATCCAGCCTGGCTGGGCGAGCAAATCCGCCAGCTGCGCAAGTTGCGCAAACTGTCGCTGCAACAGCTCAGCGCCGCCACCGGCCGTTCCATCGGCTTTCTGTCGCAGCTGGAACGCGGCAAAAGCCAGCCCAGCGTGTCCGACCTGAACAAGCTGGCCAGCGCGCTGGCCGTCCCCTACAGCGTATTTTTCAGCCAGGCACCGCAGCACGAGCGCGGGCTGGTGGTGCGCCAGGCGCATCGGCCGGTGCTGCACTACGCCGAAGGGGTCAGCGATGCCCTGTTGTCCCCCGGCTTTGGCGGTGAGCTGCAACTGATGCTGAGCCGCTTTGCCGCCGGAGCCAGCTCCGGCGCGCAGACCCTGACCCACGGCGGCGAACAAGGCGGCATGGTGTTGTGTGGCGAGCTGGAATTGTGGGTGGACGAACAACGCCATCACCTGCAGGCCGGCGACAGCTTCAGCTTCAACAGCAGCCGCCCACACCGCTACCGCAACCCCGGCACCATCGAAACCCAGGTGATGTGGGCTTATACCGTCAGCGACTAGGGCCTGTTAACACTATGTTTTCTGCGGCGCAGGCCCTGATAGGTTGTCAATGCAAGGCGGAGGGTGCAGCGCTTGGTGGCCCCAAGCGCAAATCCGACAACGCAGCAGTGGCAAGCTGGTCGGGCCTGCCCTGCGGGGCGGGTGTTGAGCGGCGCACTGCCTTGTCAAACCCCGCTGGCAGGGAATGCCCTGCGGCGCGCGGTTTTTCGCGCATTGCATCCCCTCAACATCCGCCGCCGTGAAAAAAATAGCGTTAACAGGCCCTAAGCCCCAGACCGCACTGCCACACAGGAGACGCCATGTTTGAATCCAGCGCGCATTACCCGCCCACCTGGTATGCAGCCACCAGCCAGGCTGAACAAATCGAACGCCCGCCGCTGCGACAGGATCTGGACGTGGACGTGCTGGTAGTGGGGGCCGGCTATACCGGCCTCTATACCGCGCACAATCTGGCCGATGCCGGAGTCAACGTGGCGGTGATCGAGGCCAGCCGGGTTGGCTGGGCGGCAAGCGGACGCAATGGCGGCCAGATCATTCTGGGCTTTTCCTGCGACATGCCGCCCATTGAAGCCGCGCTGGGGCTGGAGGCAGCACAGGAAATCTGGCAACTGCTGCGCGGTGCGGCTGCCGACATCCGCCACAAGATTGCCCAGCATCAGATCGACTGCGAACTGGCACAGGGCCATCTGTGGACCTCGGTGCTGTGGCAGCGCATCAAGCTGCTGTCGGAGTGGCAGGAGCATGCGGCCCGTCATTACGACTATCAGGCGCTGGAGTTCGTCCCGCGCAAGGATCTGGCGCAGCATGTCGGCTCGGAGCGCTATGTGGCGGGGCTGATCGACCATGAAGGCGGCCATTTTCACCCGCTCAAATACATTCTGGGGCTGGCACGTGCCGCCGAAGAAAAAGGCGTGGCCATCTTCGAACAGACCCGCGCTCTGTCCTATGCCACCACGGCGGATGGCTGCGAGGTGCAGACGGCACAGGGCAAGATCCGCTGCCGCAAACTGGTGCTGGCCACCAATGCCTATATCGACCAGCTGGACCCGGCGCTGGAACGCAAGATCATGCCGGTAGGCACCTATATGATCGCCACCGAACCGCTGCCCGAAGAGCTGGCACGCCAGCTGCTGCCCAGCAATATGGCGGTGTCCGACAACCAGTTCATCCTGGACTATTTCCGCCTGAGTGCCGACCGCAGCCTGTTGTTCGGTGGCAAATGCACCTATTCCGGCAACACCCCGGCCAATCTCACCGCCAGCATGCGCGCCGACCTGCTACGGGTATTTCCGCAGCTGGTGCCCTATCGCATCACCCATACCTGGGGCGGGCATATCGACATCACCGTGCCGCGCACCCCGGATTTCGGCTGCCGTGGCGACGTGTACTGGGCGCAAGGTTTTTCCGGCCATGGCGTGGTGCCCACCTGCGCGGCAGGCCGGGTACTGGCCAATGCCATTCTGGGCGATAGCCATCTGCTGCAGCAGTTCATGCGCCTGTCCACCCCCGACTTTCCCGGCGGCAAGTTGCTGCGCGTGCCACTGCAAGCGGCCGGCATGTTCTATTACCGCCTGCGCGACTACGCCATCCCCGGCCTGAGCTACTAAACCTGCCTGAAGCGGCTAACAAAAACCCTGCTGCTGCGGTGCGGCCAGGAGAGACAAGACAACACTGGGCGTTTTGTTAGCCACGCCAAACCCGGATTTCCCACCGTCAACAGGAGTTGCCCATGACCGCCCACCCCGGTTCACAAGCTGCCTACCAGTTGTTGAAGCACACCGCCCGCCAGGCGCTGGCCAGCGCACCGTACACCGGCCCACTGTGGCTGCTGGACCCGGCGCTGGTACGCCAGCAATACCTGGCACTGCAACAAGCCCTGCCGCGCGCCCGCATCCACTATGCAGTCAAGGCCAATCCGCATCCGGCCATCCTGCACACCCTGCAGACACTGGGCAGCGATTTCGAGATTGCCTCGGAGCAGGAGCTGGACAGCCTGCTGCAACTGGGTGTGGATGCCGCACGCATCCTGTACTCCAATCCGATCAAGGCCAGGCGCGCCATTCGCTACGCTTACCAGCATGGCGTGCGCTGGTTTGCCAGCGACAGCGTGGAAGAAACCCTGAAAATTGCCGCCGAAGCACCGGATGCCACCCAGTACCTGCGGCTGGAGGTGGACAACGACAGCAGCGACTACCCACTGGGCACCAAATTTGGTCTGGCCATTGCCGAAGTACCCGACCTGCTGGCGCAGGCGCGGCAACACGGCGTGGATATCGGCGGCGTGCACTTTCACGTGGGCAGCCAGTGTCGCGACCCGGCAGCCTGGCTGCGTGCCATCGATACGGTGTGGCCGGTGATGACCCTGCTGGGCGAACAAGGCTTCCGGCCACGCCTGCTGAATCTGGGGGGTGGCTTTCCCATCACCTATGACAAGCAAGCACCGGACATCGCCAGCATCGGCGCGGCGCTGATGCCACGGCTGGCGCAACTACCCGCCAACTGCGCAGTGGTGGTGGAACCCGGCCGTTACATGAGCGGCCCGGCAGGCCTGTTCATTTGCGAGGTGATCAATGTGCAGCGCAAGCACGGCAAGCGCTGGGTGTATGCCGATGCCGGCATGTTCAGCGGACTATACGAACTGATGGACGGCTTCCACTACCCGCTGGAACTGAATGGCGCGCCAGCCGGCCCCAGCGGCCAGGCCATCCTGGCAGGCCCCACCTGTGACAGCTGTGATGTGCTGAGTGAAGCCATGCCACTGCCGGATACGCTGCGTGAGGGGGATTTGCTGTGGTTCTATCACAGCGGTGTCTATACCCAGAATCTGGTGACTGCCTTCAACGGCATGCCGGCTCCGCGCGTGGTGGTGTGTCCGGAGCAATCGTGATGATAAGAGCCGGTTAACACGCATTTTGATGGTGGCGGGGCAGGCCCTAATCGGCCAGACCCGCCAGTAACTGGCGCAAGGGGCGTGGCAGCAAGGCATGCAGGCGCTGGCGCAAAACCGCTTCGCGCCGCTGCCACCACACCCCCAGCCCAACCACCGCCAGCCCCAGCAGACTGAGCGCCAGCGGAAACAGCAGGCTGTCGCGGAACACGCTATAGGCCAGATGGCCCAGATAAGCAGCAACACCCAGGCCACCCAGCACGGCGAGCACCCGCCGCGCCAGGGCCGTGCCACAGGCAATCAGCAGCAGGTTGACGCACAGATAGCCAAACTTGCCCAGTTCGCTGTCGCTGTCCAGCAAGGACAAGCCGCCCCAGAAGGCAAGACCGCCAAACAGATACAGCCAGAAGGCGTAATCGGGTTGGCGGCCACTGCGCACATCCACCCAGAAGGCCAGCCCGAGCATCAGCAAACCGAAATAGACCGACACCAGCCGCGACAAGGTCCAGTCGGCATAATCCAGCCCGGCCAGATAGGGGGCCAGATCCATGCTCATATACCATAGCGTCACGGCAACAGGCAGCATGATGAAGGGCAGTCGATACCGCCACAGCAACACCACACCACTGGCCAGCGTGGCCAGTTCCATCAGCATCCAGCGCCAGTCGATCAGCCGGTGGTAATCGCGATAAGGGGTGTCACCCGCCCACCAGCCCAGCGCATGCTGCGCACCGTACACAGCCAGTGGCGTCAAGCTGACGGCCAGCGCCAGCAGAATGCCGGCAGGCAAGGCCAGCTGCCGCCGCAGCAGTACGCGGCCCAGCCACAGGCTGCCGCTGCCATAGGCCAGGGCGATGCCGGTCAGTCCCCAGCCACCAAAACGCTCCCAGCCCAGGGTAATGAACAAGCTCATGGCGGCCAGCGCAATCAGGCCCCCCAGGTAATACAGCACATGCCTGGCCTGGAAACGCGGAACATGCTGATTCTGCACTGACAAAAAGCGCCACAATGCATCAGCTTGCTGCGATTCCAGCAAGCCCTGCTCCACGGCCTGCTGCAGTTGGCTGCGTTTGACGTGCATGGCGATCTCCCTGCTTAAGCTGGCGGCTCAACGTCCGCCGGACACATCCAGAATGCTGCCGGTGCAAAAGCTGGCGGCATCGGATAGCAGCCAGACAATGGCGGCAGCCACTTCCTGCGGCTGGCCGCCGCGCTGCATGGGCACGCCGGGCGCCAGCCGCGCCACGCGGCCGGCTTCGCCGCTGAGGGCGTGGATGCCGGTTTCGATCAGGCCGGGGCGCACCGCATTGACGCGGATGCCTTCGCCGGCCACTTCGCGCGCCAGGCCCAGCGTGAGGGTGTCAATGGCTCCCTTGCTGGCGGCGTAATCGATATATTCGCCGGCCGAGCCCAGCCGTGATGCCGCCGAAGACACATTGACGATGATACCGCCACGCCCACCATGACGGGTGGACATGCGGCGCACGGCCTCGCGGCAGCACAGCATCGGCCCCGCCACGTTCAGTTGCAGCATGTGCTGGATGCGTTCGGCACTGAAGCTGTCCAGCCGCCCCATGGGAGCGGTGGCACCGGCATTGTTGACCAGGCCATCGATGCGGCCAAAGCGGGCGGCTACGGCAGCAAACAGCTGGATGATCTGCGCCTCGTCCGACACATCAGCCTGAAAGGCCTCGGCCTCGCCGCCCTGGGCGCGGATGGCTGCCACCACTTGCTGCGCGGCCACCTCATCCTGCCGGTAATTCACCGCCACCTGCCAGCCGGCAGTGGCCGCTTGCACGGCGGTAGCCGCACCAATGCCACGGGAAGCACCGGTAATCAGCAGGGTCTGGCTCATATCAGGTTTGTCCTTCGCGCAGAAAGCGCTGGTACCAGCCCACGCGGGCGGTGCGGGCGGTGTCGAATGTGCTGGCCAGGCCGGCCTCGTCGCTGTCGGCGACCTGCGCGGTCAATGCCGCCAGCGCCTGGCGGTAGCGTTCCAGCTCGTCCAGCAGGGCCGAGCGGTTGGCCAGGGTAATGTCCTTCCACATTTCAGGATGGCTACCGGCAATGCGGGTGAAATCGCGAAAACCGGTGGCCGCGAAATCAAAGCAGCGCTCGGCATCCGGCTTGCCCGCCACCATGCCGACATAGGCAAAGGCCAGCAGATGCGGCAGGTGGCTGACCGTGGCAAACACGCTGTCGTGTTCGGCCGGACTCATGCGATGGATCACCGCACCACAAGCCTGCCACAGCGCGGCCACGGTATCGCAAGCGCCGCTGCTGCTTTCCGGCAAGGGGGTGAGCACCACCTTGCGTTTTTCATACAGGCCGTACTGGGCGGCAGCCGCGCCGGAAAGCTCAGAACCGGCAATGGGATGGGCCGGCACACAGCCAGCCAGATGATCCGCCAGATGCGTACGGAACAGCTCGGCCACATCGCCCTTGGTACTGCCGGCATCGCTGACGATGGCATGCGGCTGCAAATGCGGGGCCATGGCCTGCATCATGCGGCCCATCTGCCCCACCGGGCAGGCCAGCAAGACCATGTCGGCACGGCCGGCCACCGCGGCCAGATCCTGGCTGATTTCATCCACCACGCCCAGTTCCAGCGCGCGGGTCAGGTTGTCCAGCGTCCGGCCCACGCCGATCACATGCTGCACCTTGCCCGCCCGTTTCAGCGACAGCGCAAATGATCCACCGATCAGCCCGACCCCGACCACCACCAAGGTGGTAATACCCTGCTGCACCTGACTCCCCTTTCCTGCCCTGTTACCATCTGGCCCTGCCCCACCTGCGGCGGGCGAAAGGCCTATGATAAGCGATTTTGCGCCCGCGCCAAGCCTGCAAACCATAGAAGGAGCCGGCCATGTCCTGCACCGTGTATGTCTATTTCAAGATTGATCCGGCCAGCGGCCGCCAGTTGTTGCCGGCACTGCGCCAGATGCAGGCCGCACTGGCGGTCGATGGCATCCGCGCCAGCTTGCTGCGCCGCGCCGACGAAGCCGCAGCTGCGCCGGTACAGACCTGGATGGAGGTTTATCAGGGAGTGGAGGATGTGGCGCAGTTTCGCCAGCAGATGCAGCAGGCGCTAGCCTGTTTTGTCGGTGTGGAACAGATGCCGCCACGCCATCTGGAATGCTTTCAGCCGCTGGAGTGATCAGGCGGCACGGGCGCTAACGCCAGCCGGCAGCGACGCTAGACCGGCAGATTGAGCTGCTCGCCGGGGCGGGCCAGATGAAAACCCTGCACGAAGTCACAGCCGGCAGCGCGCGCGATATCCAGCTGCATGGCGCTTTCGATGCCCTCACCCACCACTTTGGCACCGTGCAGATGCAGGATGTCCACCAGCCGCGCCAGCTTGTCGCGCACACCGGGGCGCATCAGCGCGTGGCGCATCAACACCTTGTCCAGCTTGACGTAATCCGGCTCCAGCAGCCATACGCGCTCCAGATTGGATGCGCCCTGGCCGAAATCATCCAGTGCAATCTTGAAACCCAGGCTGCGGTAACGCTGTACCGCCTCGTACAAGCGCATGGGGTCGCTCACCGCGTCTTCCACCACTTCCAGACAGATCTGGCTGGTCGGAATCTGCAGATACTGCAGTACCTCGGCAAAGAACTGGCCATGGGTTTCGCTGACATTGACCAGATGCTGGGCATTCACATTCAGTGACAGCACCAGATCAGCCGGCGGGTGTTGCAGCAGGAAATTGAGCAGATGCAGACAGCGCAGCTGGCGATCAAGAAAAACCGAACGGCGTGGCGAGGTTTCGGCGGCAAACAGCACGGTAGGAATCAGCTGGCCACCAAAGCTGTCAGTCACCCGCGCCAGTGCTTCTACCGACCACAAGCGGGTTGCGCCATTGGCTTCCAGCGCATAAATCGGCTGGTACACCGAGCGGAAACGCCATTCTTCGTGCCGGCCGCGTACCCGGCCGGCCTGCAGGCTGAGCGCCTGCTGTTCGAACTGGTGTGCGTTCAACAACTGGTTGATATGCGCCAGATCACGCTCGATCGGCGCCAGTTGCGCAGGCTGGGCAAGGGCTTGCTGTTCCAGCAGGCTGGCTGCCACCATGCTGATTCTCCTTGGCGCAGCGTGAATGCACGCTGGTTTGACGCAGGGAAAGGACTCCCCGCAATGTGGCAGCCACTATAACCAGCCCCATTTAGCGCCAGAAATAATTTAATCAGCAAACCTTATGCAAAATTTATCTAAGAAGCCATCAGGAAACTGCAGGCTGCCAGTGCTGGCAGCCTGTCACCATCAGACTTGTTCAGCCAGCAGAGCTTGTAGCTGCCGGCAGCAGTCATGCGTTTGTATCAGCGGCTGACCATCGAGGCTGGCCACCGGCCACAGGCCGATCAGGCTGTTGGAGAGGAACACCTGCTCGGCTTGCCACAGCCGGGCCGGGGCGATGTCCGCCTCTTCCAACTGATAGCCCAGCTGCGGCGCATGGGCAAACAGCCAGTCGCGCAGCATGCCCTGTACGCCGTTCTGGTCCAGCCGGGGTGTGACGATGAGCTGCCCTTCCACCAGATAGACATTGCTCATGGTGGCTTCAATCAGCAAACCGCGCTGGTCCAGCATCAGCCCTTCATGCATGTCCGGGTCGCTCCATTCGGAACGGGCCAGTACGTTTTCCAGCCGGTTCAGGTGCTTGATGCCCGCCAGCAAGGGCTGACAGGACAGCCGGGTATCACACCAGCGCACATTCACCCCGTCACGGGCGCGCTCCAGCGGATAGCCCGCCCACGGAGTAACCGACACCATACGGGTGGGCTGGCAAGCAGCCGGCATGGCATAGCCGCGTGCGCCCACGCCACGGGTGAGCACGATCTTGGCCACGCCCAACTCCACTCCGCTGGCCAGCTGGCTGATTTCATCCAGCAGCAAGGCTTCATCCGGCAGCGGCAGTTTCAGCCGGGCCGCGTCGGCCAGCAGCCGCGGGTATTGCCAGGCCCACAGCCGCGGCTGGCCGTGGCGGATTTCGATGGTGCGATAGATGCCGTCGCCATAGGCCAGGCCACGGTCCAGTGCGGAAATCTGCTCGCCGGGCTGGCCGTTGATCAGCATGGCCATCAGGCTTGCTCCACGCCCAGCGCACGCAGCAGGCCACGCGCCTTGTGGCGGGTTTCCTGCAATTCGCGTTGCGGGTCAGAATCGGCCACGATGCCGCCACCGGCGCGGAAGCGCAGCTGCTGCCCTTCCTGCATGAAGGTACGGATCAGGATGTTCAGGTCCATGCTGCCATCGCGGTTGAGATAGCCCAGGCTGCCGGTATAGGCACGGCGTGCGCTGTTTTCCAGCTCGCGGATGATCTGCATGGTGCGTACTTTGGGGCAGCCGGTGATGGTGCCGCCGGGAAACAGGGCGCGGATGGTGTCCAGCGGCGAGACATCGTCACGCAGGCGGCCACGGATATTGGATTCGATGTGATGAACATAGGCGTAGCTTTCCACTGCCATCAGTTCGTTCACCTCTACCGTGCCGGGCTGGCTGATGCGGCCCAGATCGTTGCGCTCCAGGTCGATCAGCATCACATGCTCGGCCCGCTCCTTGACGCTGGAAATCAGCCGCTGCTTGAGCACGCCATCTTCGACGGGGTCGGGCGAGCGCGGATGGGTGCCGGCAATCGGCCGGGTATCTGCCCAGCCATCGCGTACCCGCACCAGCCGCTCCGGCGAGGAGCTGACAATCTGCGCGCTGCCAAAATCGGCCAGCGCGGAAAACGGTGCCGGGTTGGCCCGGCGCAGGGCAGCAAACAGGTCGGGGGCCTGTACTTCCGGCCCCAGTGCGGCCCGCCAGCCACGCGAAATGTTCACCTGGAACACATCGCCTTCGTAAATGTAGTTTTTCAGCCGCAGTACAGCGTCGGTATACCAGTGCGGCGGGTCTTCTTCCAGCGTCTGCAGGCTGACCGCTTGCGGCACAAAAGCAGGAATGCTGCGAACCAGCTCACCCAGCCGCTGCCAGTCGTCGGCGCTTTCCGCCACGATCCACGCAGTCTGCTCACGGCGGTTGATCAGAATGGCTGCCGGTACCCGCGCCATGGCGGCTAGTGGGAAACTGTCGGGCAGGGACTCGGCCACGCGTGGCTCGAACTGCGACAGCAAGTCGTAGCCCAGGTAGAGGAAATGCCCGCCGACAAAGGGCAGATGGTGTGGATTGTCCACCGCTTGCGGCTGAAACTGGCGCAGGGCCTCGACCAAGGCCTCGCCCTCACCAGCGTGGTACAGCGTGGTGCTGTGGGCGGCAAACAGCATGTCCCAGCCCTGCTCGCCGGAGGACATCAAGAGATAGGGGAAGTCAGCGCGACGGGCGGCATGCAGGGCCAGCAGGTCGGGCAGGAAGTCGAGTCGTTCGGTGAACATGCCAGATCCGGAAAGGCGGCATGAAGACGCCGCACAAATAAGAAAACCGCCGCGAGTGTATCGCAGCGGTTCGGGCTGTCAATCCATTTGCGCGCTGCACCGCAGTATGCGGCACGGCGCGCCAGGCATTACATGCGCTTGAATATCAGCGTGCCGTTGGTACCACCAAAGCCAAACGAGTTGGAAATGGCGATATCGATGTGCATGTCACGCGCGGTATTGGCCACGTAGTCCAGATCGCAACCGGATTCCACATCCTGCTCGTGCAGGTTGATGGTGGGTGGCGACACCTGGTTGTAAACAGCCAGGATGGAGTAAATGGCTTCCACACCACCAGCGCCACCCAGCAAGTGGCCGGTCATCGACTTGGTCGAATTCACCACCAGCTTTTTGGCGTGGTCACCAAAGGCGATTTTCAGCGCATTGGTTTCGTTGGCATCACCCAGCGGAGTGGAAGTACCGTGCGCATTCACATACTGCACCTGGTCCGGATTGATCCGGGCATCGCGCAGTGCATTCTGCACGCCGCGGGCCGGGCCTTCCGCACTCGGAGCGGTGATGTGGTGGGCATCGGAGCTCATGCCGAAGCCGATCAGCTCGGCATAGATACGCGCACCACGCTTGACCGCGTGCTCGTACTCTTCCAGCACCAGCACGCCGGCACCTTCGCCCATCACAAAGCCGTCGCGGCCCTTGTCCCAGGGACGGGACGCGGTTTCCGGATCGTCATTGCGGGTGGACAGCGCCTTCATGGCGGCAAAACCGCCCATGCCCAGCTTGGAGATGGCACCTTCGGCACCGCCGGCCACCATCACGTCGGCGTCGCCATACTGAATCATCCGTGCCGCATCACCGATGCAATGCGCACCGGTGGTGCAGGCAGACACGATGCCATACGACGGGCCTTGATAGCCCTTCAGGATGGATACGTGGCCGGCGATCAGGTTGATCAGCGAACCCGGAATGAAGAAGGGGCCGATCTTGCGGGCACCGCCCTGCTGTACCGCTATACCGGTTTCCTCGATCAGCGGCAGGCCGCCGATACCGGAACCGATGTTGACGCCAACGCGGGTCTTGTCCAGATCGGCAACATCGTCCAGACCGGAATCGGCTACCGCTTGCAGCGCTGCTGCAATGCCGTAGTGGATGAACAGGTCGGAGCGACGGGCTTCCTTGGGCGAGATATACGCGCTGATGTCGAAGTCTTTGACTTCGCCGGCGATCTGGCAGTTGAGCTCGCTGGCATCAAAACGGGTTACTTTGCCGATGCCGCTCTTGCCGGCCAACAGATTGGCCCAGCCGGTAACGACATCATTGCCGACCGGGGAAATGTGTCCCAGACCGGTTACTACAACTCTGCGTTTGGACACGAAGAATCTCCGTGAGAGGTGGGAGGCAGTCTCCCGATGATCCCACAAGGTCTGTTTGATCATTATTACAATCAAACGGGCGTTTGGAATCCTCTATAACAAAAGAACCTCTGCTGGCGAGCCAAGGCCGCACCGCGCAGAGGTCCTGTACAGGCCTGAAAATATTACTTGTTCAGGTGGGCGGTAACGTAATCCACGGCTTGCTGAACAGTGGTGATCTTTTCAGCTTCTTCGTCCGGGATTTCGCACTCGAACTCTTCTTCCAGAGCCATTACCAGCTCAACGGTGTCGAGGGAGTCAGCGCCCAGATCATCAACGAAGGACGATTCGATCTTGACTTCAGCTTCGTTTACGCCCAGTTGTTCGGCAACGATCTTTTTAACGCGCGCTTCGATGTTTTCCATTTGTCTAAACCCTTGACCTTTCTGATTCGGGATAACAAAACCCGTGTATTCTACAAAAAAAAATTAGAGCAGCCCACCTAAATCTTGTCTTTTGTTCGACAAGCTAGTTCAGGGCATGAACATGCCACCATTTACATGCAGTGTCTGACCGGTGATATAGGCTGCGCGGTCGGATGCCAGGAAGGATGTTGCATCGGCAATATCCTTGGCATCGCCCAGACGGCCCAGGGCAATTTGCCCCACCAGCGCCTCGCGCTGCGCTTCCGGCAGCGCGCGGGTCATGTCGGTATCGATGAAGCCCGGTGCCACGCAGTTGACCGTGATATTGCGGCTGCCAACTTCGCGTGCCATGGACTTGGTGAAGCCCATGATACCGGCTTTGGCTGCCGCATAGTTAGTCTGACCTGCATTGCCGGTGGCACCCACCACCGAGGCGATGTTGATGATACGGCCCCAGCGGGCCTTCATCATGCCGCGCAGCACGGCCTTGGATGCCTTGAACACCGACTTGAGGTTGGTGTCCATGATGGCATCCCAGTCGTCGTCCTTCATGCGCATCAACAGGCCATCGCGGGTGATACCAGCGTTGTTGACCAGAATGGCCACGCCGCCGAATTCCTTGTCGATGGCATCCACCAGCGCTTCGATGGCACCGTCTTCGGTCACGTTCAGCACGCGACCGGCACCACCGGCAGCCGCCAGGCGTTCGTTGATGGCAGCAGCACCGGCTTCCGAGGTAGCAGTGCCGATGACAATGGCGCCCTCGGCTTGCAGCGCATCGGCAATGGCTGCGCCAATGCCGCGCGAAGCGCCGGTGACCAGGGCTACTTTGCCTTGCAGACTCATTTCGGATGTCTCCTTGTTATGGGCGTCAGCACGCGGCGGGCCGACTGGCGACCCGCCACGGATATCATTGCAGTTCGGCCTTGGCCGTTTCCAGCGCAGCAGTGTCGGTCAGCGCCAGGCATTTGACGTTGCCGTCAATGCGCTTGGCCAGACCTGCCAGCACCTTGCCCGGGCCACATTCGGCCATGGTGACGATGCCGTCGCCAGCCAGCTTCTGGATGGTTTCGGTCCAGCGCACCGGGCTGTACAGCTGACGCACCAGTGCATCACGGATGTCGGCGGCGTCGCTGTAGCTGACGACGTCGGCATTGTGCAGCACCGGAATGGCCGGGGGATTGATGTGTACTTGCAGCAGCGCTTCAGCCAGCTGCATGCCGGCCGGCTTCATCAGCGCACAGTGCGAAGGCACCGACACCGGCAGCGGCAGCGCACGCTTGGCACCACGGGCCTTGCAGGCTTCCATGGCGCGCTCGACGGCCGCCTTGGAGCCGGCAATCACCACCTGGCCCGGCGAATTGTAATTGACGGCTTCCACCACCTCGCCATTGGCCGCCTCAGCACACGCAGCGCGCACTTCGTCATCGGACAGGTTGAGGATGGCCGCCATGGCCCCCTGCCCGGCCGGTACGGCGTTCTGCATGGCTTCGGCGCGCAGGCGCACCAGCTTGACGGCTTCGGCAAACGGCAGCGCTCCGGCAGCCACCAGTGCGGTGTATTCACCCAGGCTGTGTCCGGCCACCACCGACGGCTGCTGACCGCCTACTTCCTGCCAGGCCAGATAAGTGGCCACACCGGCAGCCAGCATGATGGGCTGGGTATTGACGGTGGCATTGATGGCCTCGGCGGAATCCGCCTGCAACATGGCCCACAGGTCCACGCCCAGCGCGGAGGAGGCTTCTTCGAAGGTGTGCTTGACGACCGGCAGGTCGGCAAAGCCATCCATCATTTTCAGGCTTTGCGAGCCCTGACCGGGAAAGAGAAAGGCAAACGCCATAGACAGTCTCCGCAAATACGACGGAATAATAATCGACGGAAGAATGCGGCAAACCAGACCATTCTGCCAAGCACTCAGATCAAACGCCCATGCAAATGGGCGTTATCTCATGCCAGGCAGCGCATGGCCGTGACCGGCCTTCCGTCGCGAAGAATCAGTACTTCAGCAGCACGGCACCCCAGGCAAAGCCACCGCCAATCCCTTCCAGCAGAATGGTCTGGCCACGCTGGATGCGACCATCACGCACCGCGTGATCCAGCGCCAGCGGAATGGAGGCAGCCGAGGTATTACCCTGTTGCGGCAATGTCACGATCACCCGCTCCATCGACATGCCCAGGTGTCTGGCCGTGGATTCGATGATGCGCAGATTGGCCTGGTGCGGCACCAGCCAGTCGACTTGCGCCTTGTCCACGCCAGCCTCGGCCAGGGTGGTGGCAGCAATCTCGGACAAGGCCTTGACCGCAAACTTGAATACCGCCGGGCCGTCCATGTGCAAGAAGGGAATGCCCTGGATCTTGCCACCGGAAATCTGCGCCGGGGTATTGAGGATGTCCTTGTAGCGGCCATCGGAGGCCAGCTTGGCATGCAGGATGCCCGGCTCGTCCGATGCGCCCAGCACGACCGCGCCCGCACCATCGCCAAACAGCACGCAGGTACGGCGGTCTTCCCAGTCCATCACGCGCGACATCACTTCGGCACCGACCACCAGCACCTTGCTGGCCATGCCGCCCTTGATGTAGTTGTGCGCGGTAGTGAGGGCAAACATGAAGCCGGCACACACCGCCTGCACGTCGAAGGCAGCACAACCGTGAATACCCAGCTTTTCCTGCAACAGGCAGGCGGTGCTGGGGAAAATCATGTCAGGCGTGGTAGTGGCGACGATGATCAGATCGATCTCGCCCTTGTCGATGCCAGCGCTCTGGATCGCCGCCTCGGCGGCTTTCAGGGCCAGATCACTGGTGGTTTCTTCATCGGACACGATGTGGCGGGCGTGAATGCCAGTGCGCGAAACAATCCATTCGTCACTGGTTTCCACGCGCTCGGCCAGCATCGCATTCGTGAGCACATTGGATGGCAGATAACTGCCAGTGCCTAGAATGCGGGAATGGGCCATGTATTAATCAGTTCGCTTCCGGCTCGGGCTGCTTGAGGTTGTTTAATTGGTGTGCAACCCGGTCGGTAATATGACCAATCACGTCGGAGCCGGCTTCCTCGCAAGCCTGTTCCAGCGCGAAACGGAATCCTACGGCATCAGTTCCGCCATGGCTTTTCACCACGATGCCGCGCAGGCCCAGCAGGCTGGCACCATTGTAGCGACGCGGATCGACGCGGTTGCGGAAATGCTTGAGCACCGGCATGGCAGCCAGCGCGCACAGGCGGGTCCACCAGTTACGGGTGAATTCCTGCCGCAGGAAGTAGGCAATCATGTGCGCCAGCCCCTCGGCTGATTTGAGCGCCACATTGCCGGTAAAACCGTCGCAGACTACCACATCTACCGTGCCTTTGTAGACGTCGTTGCCTTCGACATTACCGATGAAATTCAGCTCGGACTGGCGCAGGTATTCGCCGGCGCGCTTGACGCTGTCGTTACCCTTGATGTCTTCCGAACCGATATTGAGCAGCCCGACACGGGGATTGGCATTGCCGGTAATGCTGGATACCAGCTCCGAACCCATGATGCCGAACTGCAAGAGTTGTTCTGAGGTGCAATCGACGTTGGCGCCCAGGTCCAGCATGCAGGTGCTGCCCTTGACTGACGGCATCATCTTGGCGATGGCCGGTCGTTCGATGCCCGGAATGGTTTTGAGGACAAAGCGTGCGGTTGCCATCAGTGCGCCGGTATTGCCGGCAGACACGGCAGCTTGCGCTTCGCCTTCCTTGACCAGATTGATCGCCACCCGCATCGACGAGTCTTTCTTGTTTTTCAGGGCCAGTTGCGGCGACTCGTCCATGCCTACCACTTGCGTGGCATGACGGATATGGACGCGCGAACGCGCAACACCCTGATGGCGGGACAATTCAGCCTCGATGGCTGCCTGGTCTCCGACAAGAATCAGATGGGCGTTGGGATGGTCTTGCAGGAATTGGATCGATGCTGGGACGGTGACCTTGAGGCCAACGTCACCGCCCATTGCATCAACCGCGACGGTGATAGTCATCAACGTGTACGGTAGTGAAACCTACCTGTTTTTATGAAGGTAAGTATTGGGTGAAAAAGGACGAATTATTCGCCTTTGGTCTTAACGACCTTGCGACCACGGTAGAAGCCGTTCGGGCTGATGTGGTGACGCAGGTGGGTTTCACCGGTCGTCGGCTCGCTAGCCAGCGACGGAGCGGTCAGAAAATCGTGTGCACGATGCATGCCGCGCTTGGACGGGGACTTTTTGTTCTGTTGAACAGCCATGTTCGACTCCTAGGAAAATCGCGTGTATTGATAATTCAAGACTTGGAGATCTTCAACGTGGCCAGCACCGCAAACGGATTGGGCTTGTCAGCCTTGGCACGCGTCAGAGCTTCCGAACCGCATTCGTCGTGTTTCGTCGAGTGCGGCAAGCCCATGATGATTTCGTCTTCGATCATTGCCACCACATCAAGCTCTTCCAGGGCGAGAATGGCGTCCAGCGTTTCGTCCAGTTCTACGGCTTCATCCAGCTTTTCCTGCCGGGTGAACAGGGTCACCACCACATCGGTGGCTACCTGGTAAGGCATGGCTTCCAGACAACGCTGGCAGCTTACCATTACGTCTGCATTCACCCGGAGGCGAAGGGACAAACGGGACGAACCATCACGAAAACCTTCCACGGTGTATTCCACCGTACCGGAGGTATCGGACAGGTCGCTGTGCACACGCTCGTCAAGTGCGCTGACGGGCATTTTGCCGGTCATTTCGCGGCCCTCACGGGCGAACTTGAGCGGGTCGATCAAAATCGGGTTAGACATAAACCCAGCATGATATAATCTGCCCCCCTGATTTGTCAAAATAATCAAGCAATACCATCATGCAGATCATACTGGCTTCCACCTCCCGCTATCGTCAGGAAATCATCAGTCGGCTGGGCCTTCCCTTTGAGGCCGTCGCTCCCGTTTGTGACGAAACGCCCCTGCCCGGCGAAACCGCACTGGACACCGCAGTACGCCTGGCGCGCAGCAAGGCCCAGTCGCTGGCTACCCGCTACCCTGCGGCCTTGATCATCGGCTCCGATCAGGTAGCCTTGCTCGACGGCCAGCAGATCGGCAAGCCCGGCTCCTTTGAAAAAGGTGTGGCCATGCTGCAGTGGATGAGCGGCCGTACCGTGGTGTTTCACTCGGCACTGGCGCTGTACAACAGTGCCAGCGGCCACCTGCAGGAAACCGTGGGCATGACCCGTGTCACCTTGCGCCAACTCACCGAACAGCAGATCCGCAACTATCTGACCCGTGAGCCGGATGCCCTGCACTGCGCCGGCAGCGCCAAGAGCGAGGGCCTGGGCGGCGCGCTGTTGCAAAAAGTGGAATCGGACGACCCCAGTGCCCTGATCGGCGTGCCTCTATTCGACCTGATCAGCATGCTGAACGCCGAAGGCGTGGAGATACTGCAATGAGCGGAACCCTGTTTCTGATTCCCGCCCCGCTGGGCGATGAAAGCATCGCCTGGCTGCCGGCAGCCGAGGCGGCCAAAGTGCTGCATATCCGCCACTTTGTGGTGGAGGCTGAAAAAACCGCGCGCAAGCACCTGAAAGCACTGGGGGTCAGCACGCCGATCCGCGAGCTGGCCATGAGCACGCTCAACGAACATACCAAACCCGGCGATGTGGCCGCCCTGCTCGCTCCCTTGCTGGCGGGCGAAGATGTGGGCCTGATCTCCGAGGCTGGCTGCCCGGCAGTGGCCGACCCCGGCGCACAGCTGGTGGCACTGGCGCATGAGCGCGGCATCCGCGTCGCGCCGCTGATCGGCCCCTCGTCCATTTTGCTGGCACTGATGGCCTCGGGGGCCAATGGCCAGTGTTTTGCCTTCCACGGCTATCTGCCGGTGGATGCCACCGAAAAGGCCAAGCTGGTGAAGGAGCTGGAACAACGCTCGCGCCAGCGCAATGAGACCCAGGTATTTATCGAAACGCCTTACCGCAATAATGCCTTGCTACAACAATTGCGCGAAACGCTGGCTCCGGCCACCCGGCTGGCAGTGGCTTGCGATCTGACCCTGCCCAGTGAAACCATTGTCAGCCGCCTGGTGAAAGACTGGCCGCAAGCTGCGCCAGACTTCCACAAGCGCCCGGCCATTTTCATTCTGCACGCTGCCTGAAAGGCCACGCCATGCCCAAGCTGCCGCCGCTGATCCACTCGCTGCTGGATACCGACCTGTACAAGTTCACCATGCTGCAGGCGATTCTGCACCAGTTTCCGGCGGCTTACGGGCAATATGAATTCCGCTGCCGCAACCAGCCGGACTTCCCGCTGGCCCAGCTGCACCAGGAACTGGAAGCGCAGCTGGACTGGTTATGCCAACTACAGTTCACCCAGCCGGAGCTGGCCTATCTGCGCAGCCTGCGGTTCATCAAGAGCGATTTTGTTGATTATCTGGAACTGTTCCACCTGCAGCGCCGCTTTATCAAGGTGAGCTGCCAGGGCGATGCGCTGAGCATTCATATCGAAGGCCCGCTGGTGCAGGCCATGTTCTTTGAAATATTCGTGCTGGCCATTGTCAACGAGCTGTATTTCCGCCGGCTGGACACCCCGCAGGCGCGCGAAGAAGGTCAGCGCCGGCTGGACGCCAAGATTGCTACCCTGCTGCGCTTCGAAGCCGAAGAAAGCGCCCAGCAGCGCTTCCCCTTGCTGATTTCAGACTTCGGCACCCGCCGCCGCTTCAGCCGCGAGTGGCAGCAACAGGTGGTGGAACAACTCAATGCCGCCCTGCCCAAGGTGTTTCGCGGCACCAGTAACGTGTGGCTGGCATGGAAACTGGGCATCACCCCCATCGGCACCATGGCACACGAATTTTTCCAGGCCTTTCAGGCATTGGGCGTGCGCCTGCGCGATTTTCAGAATGCGGCACTGGAAGCCTGGGTACAGGAATACCGCGGCGACCTGGGCATCGCGCTCACCGACGTGGTGTGCATGGATGCCTTTCTGGCCGATTTCGACCTGTACTTTGCCAAGCTGTTCGACGGCCTGCGCCACGACAGTGGCGACCCGCAGGAATGGGCGGACAAGGCCATTGCCCACTACCGCAAGCTGCGCATCGACCCGGCCACCAAGATGCTCACCTTCAGCGATGGCCTGAGCGTGGACAAGGCGCTGGCACTGCACCGCCGCTACAGCCCGCACATCCAGGTGAGCTTTGGTATCGGCACCCACTTTACCAATGACATGGGGCTGGAGCCGCTGCAGATCGTGCTGAAACTGGTGAGCTGCAATGGCCAGCCGGTGGCCAAGCTGTCGGACAGCCCTGGCAAGACCATGTGCAGCGACCAGACCTTCCTCGCCTATCTGCGCCAGGTATTCAAGGTGGCGCAACCGGACTGAGCCTTCGTTCGCTAGATCATCAACAGGTTTCAGCCGCCAGCCAGTACAGCCCGTAGCGACTGCCCGGCCTCGGCCGGCAGCCGCGCTCCGGCCAGCGCCACGGTACGCTCGCCCAGCGCCCGGTACACTGCTTGCATGTCGGCAGGCAAGGCTGCCAGATGCCGCGCCACGGTAGCCACATCCCCCCGCACAATCGGCCCGGTCAGCGCCGCCTGCGGCCCCATGCTCAGCGCATTGGCCAGACTGCCCTGCATCAGCGGCCCCAGCAGGGCTGGCAACAGCTGCTCGCCCACACCGCCTTGCAAGGCCAGCTGGCGGGCCAGTTCAGTCAGCGTAACCAGATAATTGGATGCCACCGACAAGGCCGCGTGATACGCCGCCTTGCCACCGGGGGCCAGCGCAAACGGCCGCGCACCGATGGCGGCGGCAAAATCCTGCAGCGCCACACAAGCCGCCGCATCGCCCTCCAGCGCACACAAGGTGCCGGCAAATTGTTCGACCGCCCGGGCCGGATTGGCAAAGGAAAATGCCGGATGCAGGCTGGCGACATGCGCACCCGCCGCACGCAGCGGCGCCAGCACCTCGGCTTCGGCCGCGCCACTGGCATGGAACACCACGCTACCGGGCCGCACCGCGCCACTGGCCAGCAAGGCTTGCGCCACACCGGCAATGGCGTCGTCCGGTACCGACAGCAGCAGCAGATCCGCCGCCGCCAGATCTTTCAGCGCATCCACAGCACGCCCCTGACCAATAAATGACACCGCCTCCCGTGCCGACTCATGGCTGCGCGCCAGGCAATCCACCACCCGACAAGCCCCACTAACCACCGCCAGGCGGCCCAGGGTACGGCCCACACGTCCGGCCCCGATGATGTTCAGACTCTGCATTCCAGACTCTTTCTTGACAGTCACAACGGCATGGCAGACCATGCCGCTACAATAATTTTGCTTAACAGCATTTTACTCGCCACTACCGCACTCTCGGGGAGCCAGAGCCATGAAGCTGGTGATTTTCCTTGGCGTCATCGCCGTCATCCTGTTTTATTTCATCACCCTGTACAACGCGCTGGTCAATCTCAAGCATGCCGTGGCGCGTAGCTGGGCCAATATCGACGTGCTGCTCAAACAGCGCCACGACGAATTGCCCAAGCTGGTGGAAGTGTGCAAGCAGTATGCCCAGTTCGAGCAGCAAACCCTCACCCGCGTGATGGAAGCCCGTTCGGCAGTGGCGCAATATGCCCAGAGCCGCAATATGGAAGGGCTGGGCCACGAGGAAGACAAGCTGCGCGGCTTGATCGGCCAGGTGCTGGCCGTGGCGGAAGCCTACCCCGAACTCAAGGCCGACCAGCAGTTTAGCCATTTGTCCGAGCGCATCAGCCAGCTGGAAGACCATATTGCCGACCGGCGCGAACTGTACAACGACGCCGTCAACCTCAACAACGTGCGCATCGAGCAATTTCCCGATGTGCTGATCGCCCGCCTGTTCAACTTCCCCACCGCCCGCGCCCTGCAGTTTTCCGCAGCGGAAAAGCGCGATGTCGACCTGCGCCAGCTGTTTCAGCGGGACTAAACCATGTTGTGGCTCAGTTCGCACTGGACTCGCAGCGGCTGGGCCGCTTTCAGCCTCTACCCCCTGCTGGCTTTCATCGGATTCAAGCTCGGCCTGCCTTCTTTCCTGCATGGCGTACTGCCCGCGCTGCTGGCCTGCGGGCTGATCGGCTGGTGGCTGAATTATCGCCGCTACCGGCTGATTGCCGACACGCCAACCGCCCATGCTGCTTCTGCAGCGCTGGGTCATGTGGAATTGTGCGGCGTCGCCCGCAATCACCCACAGGCAGCCAATTACAGTCCTTATTCCGGCCGCCGCTGCGTCTGGTATCGCTGCTGGCGCTATCACAATGACCGGCGCGGGCTGAATGGCGGCAGCACGCTGGATCCTTTTGAGCGCAGCAATGGCCTGGCATCGCTGCCGGAAAACTCCGAGCTTTCCTTCCTGCTGCTGGATGGCAAACAGGAGGTCATCATCAACCCGGAAGGGGCAGAGGTGATTGCACCCCACCGTGAAAGCTGGCAGGAAGGCAATGAAACGCTGGTAGAGGAATGGATAGCAGAAGGCGACCCGCTCTACGTCCTGGGCCAGCTGCAAAGCCACGGCGGCAGCCGGCCGGATCAACACAGCTTCCGCCAGGATGTCGGTGCCAAGCTGGCCGAATGGAAACAAGACCAGCCCGCCCTGCTGCGCCGCCACGACCTGGACGGCGACGGCAAGATCAGCGAGCAGGAATGGCTGCTGGTGCGAGCAGCAGCCGAACGCGAGGTGCGGCAAAACTATCAGCAACTGGCCAGCACACCGCCCACCTTGCATATCGGCAAGCCGGATGACGGCAAGCCCTACCTGATCAACACCCTGCCTCCCCGGCAGGTGGCGCGCAGTTATCGCCTGCGCGCCTGGCTGCATGCGCTGGCAGCCCTGCTCAGCTTTATCGCCTGGCTGTACAGCGGCCTGTCCGCTTAGCCGCAGCCCACACCATTGCCACGGCTGCGCAGACTTTCACTGCGACGAGTGCATGGCAAGGCAATTCCACCTATCATTAGCCAGCCTGCATACCTCGCAGCAACAAGAGCGCCACAGCGCCGGGAGACACGCATGATCCGCCTGATTTATTCCAGCGCCCTTAACCCCGCCTATGCCGTGCAGGAGCTGCACGGCCTGCTGGCCACCTACCGGGCGCGCAACCAGCGCATGGGCATCAACAGCCTGCTGCTGCTGATGAACAAGGATTTCCTGCAAATGCTGGAAGGCGAGGAAGCCGCCGTGGATGAGCTGTATGAATTCATCCAGCACGACCAGCACCACCTGCAGCTCACCCTACTGTCACGCGAAACGGTGAGCGAGCCCAGCTTTGCCAATCAGCCGCTGGTCTTCGTCGATACCGAAGAACTGGCACACAAGCTGGGCCACCCGGTGCACCTGAGTAATATCGTGCCGCACGGCGAGCTGGATCACGCCGAACGCGCCAAGCGCTTTGTGCAGGAATTCATCAATGGCAAGTGGCACCACCATCTGCCCAATGGCCAGAACCCTCAGGTAGTTCACCGGCGCTGATCCTGCGCGCAAGAAAAAAGGCTGCCGGATGGCAGCCTTTTTCATCGGCAGATCACGCTTACAAGGCAGCAGCCTGCAGCGCCTGATCCACATCAGCCAGGATATCGTCGATATGTTCGATGCCGATGGACAGGCGAATCAGCTCGGGACGGACGCCAGCCTTGAGCTGCTCTTCCGGCGACAGCTGTCGGTGAGTGGTGGAGGCCGGATGGCAGGCCAGGCTCTTGGCATCGCCGATATTCACCAGACGGGTCACCAGTTGCAGGGCATCGATAAAGCGGCCACCAGCCTCGATGCCACCCTTGATGCCGAAGGACAGAATGCCCGACGCGCGGCCACCCATATACTTGTCCACCAGCGGCTTGCTGGGGCTGCCCGGCAACGCACCATACTCCACCCACTCCACCGCCGGGTGGGCCTGCAGGCGCTCGGCCACCTTGAGCGCGTTGTCGCAGATGCGGTCCAGCCGCAGCGCCAGGGTTTCGATGCCCTGCAGGATGAGGAAGGCATTGAACGGCGAAATGGCCGCACCCATATTGCGCAGCGGCACCACGCGGGCGCGGGCGATATAGGCCGCCGGCCCCAGCACCTCGACATAATTCACACCGTGGTAGCTGACATCCGGCGTATTCAGGCGCACAAAGCGCTCTTTGTGCTCACCCCAGGGGAATTTGCCGGAATCAACAATGATGCCGCCGATGCTGGTGCCGTGGCCACCCAGGTACTTGGTGAGGCTGTGTACCACGATGTCGGCACCATGCTCGAAGGGGCGGCACAGATAAGGCGACGGCACGGTGTTGTCGACGATCAGCGGCAGGCCGTGCTTGTGGGCTTCTTCGGCAAAGGCGGCAAAGTCCACCACATTGCCCAGCGGATTGCCCACCGACTCGCAGAACACCGCCTTGGTCTTGCCATCCACCAGCTTGCTGATGGAGGACGGGTCCTTGTAATCGATGAAGCGCACTTCAATGCCCAGCTGCGGGAAAGTGTGGGCAAACAGATTGTAAGTGCCGCCATACAGCGTGCTGGTGGCAATGATGTTGTCGCCGGCTTCGGCAATGGTCTGGATGGCATAGCTGATGGCCGCCATGCCGGAGGCCACCGCCAGCGCGCCGATGCCACCTTCCAGCGCAGCCACGCGCTTTTCCAGCACATCGGTGGTGGGGTTCATGATGCGGGTGTAGATATTGCCCTGCACCTTGAGGTCGAACAGGTCGGCACCGTGCTGGGTGCTGTCAAAGGCATAGCTGGTGGTCTGATACAGCGGAACGGCCACCGCCTTGGTGGTGGGGTCCGGGCTGTAGCCGCCGTGCACGGCCAGTGTTTCCAGTTTCATCTTCTTCTCTCCTGTGGCTTTGCGCCTGTTGCATATCGGCCTAACCATACCGGCAGCAGGGATGGAAGCCAAGCCGGATTTCCTGCAAAGCTTATGAATTTCCGGCACAGAAAAACAAATGGCCAGTCGAAGACTGGCCATGCCCGGCAACACTCACCACAGGAAAGGACTAGACCGCAGGCAGCGCCGGCACCGGAGCCATGCTGGCCAGCACCCGCTCGAAGGGCTGGCGGAAACGGCTGGACACATAGGGAGCCAGGAAGTACAGCAGGCTCAGGCAACCCTCGCGCGCCACTACCTGCGCCTCCTGCGGACAGCGGGCAATGTCAGGCCGGGCAATCCAGCCGGTTTGCAACAGCTGGAAATTGCGCGCGAGGAAACCGATCTGTACGTCGTCGCCTTCCAGCATGCCCTGGTCACGCAGCTTGAAGAACAGCTTTTCCACGCCACGGCTGATCAGCCCGGCCTCGATCTTGCTGTAGCTTTCCCGCAGCGACTGATTGACGGAAAACAGGCTGGAAATGCTCTGCGGGATGAAACGGAAGGTCCACAGGTGGCGCAATACCTTTTCCAGCAGCGACACCAGGCCCTCGATCGAGGCGTTCACGCTCAACTCGCCAGCGGCATTGAGATAATCGGCCATCCCCTTGGAGTAGCGCCGGTACAGCTCGTTGATGATGTCTTCCTTGCAGGCAAAGTGGTAGTACAGATTGCCGGTGCTGATATTCAGATAGCGCGCGATGTGATTGGTGGTGACGCTGCGCTCGCCCTGCTGGTTGAACAGCTGCAGGCTGGCTTCGACAATGCGGTCAAAGGTTGGACTTTTGCTTTCTTTACGGCTCATGGCAGGTTCTTCCCGGTGCGCGGAACCCCGGGACAGACTGTTCCCGGCACCCGCTGCGTCTGTGATCGACAAACACCCGCGTATGATACCGCAAGCCAGCCGCTACCAGCACCTGCTTCGCGGTTGGCAAGGTGCGCCAGCAATAGAAAAAGGCAGCATTACGCTGCCTTTTTCTGTCTGCGCATATGCCTACTGCACGCTCACCGTACCGAAATTGACGCGACCGAAGGGGTTGGCGACAAAGCCGGCCACTTCCTTGCGCTCCAGCACATAAGCAGTGGGATGAGCCAGCGGCAGCCACAAGGCCTGATCGCTGATCTGCTTTTGCGCTTGCTGGTAAAGCTTGCTGCGCTGGGCGAAATCGCTGGTTTTCTTGCCATCGCTAATCAGCTTGTCCAGTTTCGGGTTGCAGTAGCGGGCGAAGTTGGTGCCAGACTGTACCGCCGCGCAGGAAAACTGCGGGGTGAGGAAATTGTCCGGGTCGCCATTGTCCCCAGCCCAGCCCATAAACAGCAGATCATGCTCGCCGGCCTTGCCACGCTTGATCAGTTCGCCCCACTCGATCACCTTGATCTGCGCCCGGATGCCAACCTTGGCCAGATCGGCCTGCAGCAGTTCAGCCCCGGCCTTGGGATTGGGATTGAGCGTGCTGCCACTTGGCCTTACCCAGATGGTGGTGTCAAAACCATTAGCAAAACCAGCCTGTGCCAGCAGTTTTTTCGCCCGCGCCAGGTCTTGCGGATAAGGCTTGATGGCCTTGTTATAGCTCCAGGTATTGGGCGGGTAAGGCAGGGTGGCGGCAGTGGCGGTGCCATCGAACACGGTTTTCAGATAGGTGTTCTTGTCAAAAGCCAGATTGACCGCCTGGCGCACCAGTACGTTGTCAAAGGGCTTGTGCTGGCTGTTGATGGCGACGAAGGCCGTCATGAAGGCAGGCGTTTCCAGCACACGTATCTTGCTGTCGTCCTTCACTGCCAGCACATCCTGCGGCTTCGCTGACAGGGCCAGCTGACACTCGCCGGCTTTCAGCTTTTGCACCCGTACCGTGGCGTCCGGGGTAATGGCATAGACCAGTGCCGACACCTTGGGCTTGGCGCCCCAGTAAGCCGGATTGGGCTGGTAGCGCACCACGCTGTCTTTCTGGAAGCTGCGCAGCACGAACGGCCCGGTGCCGATGGGCTTGCTGTTCAGCTCGGCCTGTTTGCCCGCAGCCAGCAACTGGCCGGCATACTCGGCAGAGTAGATGGAGGCAAAACCCATGCTGAGCGTGGACAGGAAGGTGGACTCAGGGTAGTTCAGCTCGAAACGCACGGTGTTGTCGTCCAGCTTGCTGACCGCCTTGATCAGCTTGGGCAGCTGCATGGACTGGGCATGCGGGTAGCCATTGGCCGCGGTCCTGTACCAGGGGTGCTCGGGGTTGAGCATGCGCTGGAAGGTAAACACCACGTCGTCGGCATTGAGCTTGCGCGTGGGTTTGAAATAGTCGGTACTGTGGAATGCCACGCCCGGGCGCAGCTTGAAGGTGTAGCTGAGGCCGTCCGGGCTCACCTGCCAGGCCAGGGCCAGCCCGGGCTGCAGTTTGCGGCTGGCCGCATCGTATTCCACCAGCCGGTTCATCAGCACATCGGCCGAGGCATTGGTGGTCACCAGCGAGTTGTACTGCACCACGTCGAAGCCTTCCGGATTGGCATCGGTACAGACGGTAAGCGGTTTGGCGGCCAGCGCCAGCGGGCTGGCCAGCGTCAGGGCCAGCGCGAGGGTTCGCAGAGTCATGTTGGTCTCCATGCGGGGGAAGGCCGCTATGCTGCGGGGCCCCGCCTGGACATCAGCTTAAGGGAAGATGCGGCAAAATCAAATGACGCATTCCCGCTAAGCTTATTCACCATCGCCATCAGACCGGGGCGGTGCTGTGCTCCAGCAATTCGTTGAAGTGCGGCAGCGATAGTGGCCGGCTGCACAGATAGCCCTGATACTGCTGGCAACCCTGCTGGCGCAGCCAGTCCAGCTGAGCGTGGTTTTCCACGCCTTCGGCCACCATATTCAGCGAGAGAATCCGACACAGGCTGGTGATGAGCTCCGGAATCGCCGAGCTTTGTGGCAGACCGGAAATAAAGGAACGGTCGATTTTCAGGGTGTTGAGGGGATAGTTCTGCAAATAGGCCAGATTGGAATAGCCGGTGCCAAAATCATCGATGGCAATGGCAAAACCCATGGTGCGCAAGCTGGCCAGCGTATCCAGCGTGTTCTGGTCATGCGCCAGCAGCAGCGATTCGGTAATTTCCAGTTCGATGGCCGCAGCACGACAGGTACTGGCTTGCAGAATCTGCTGCAAGGCATCCGGCAGCGCCGGATCACCAAACTGGCTGGCCGACAGATTGACCGACACCTGCAACACCCTGCCCTGCGCTTCCCAGCTGGCCAGTTGGGTGGCGACCTGCGCCAGTATCTGGCGGTCCAGCTCACGGATCAGGCCGCTTTCTTCACAGGCCGGGATGAAACTGTCGGGAAACAACAGACCGCGCTCGGGATGCCGCCAGCGTGCCAGCGCCTCGGCCCCAACAATTTGGCCATTGAAGCAATCCACCCGTGGCTGGTAGAAGGCTTCGAATTCGCCGTTTTCCAGGCCGCGGCGGATTTCATACTCCAGGGCGAGGCGGGTGCGCGCCCGGGCGTCCATCGCCTGATCATAGAACTGGATGCCGTTGCGGCCGGCATCCTTGGCGCTATACATGGCCAGATCGGCATGCCGCATATGCCCCTGGATATCCTCGGCCCCATCCTGGCACAGGCTGATGCCAACCGAAGCCGTCAGCCTGACCTCCTGTCCGCGCAACCATAGCGGCCGCGCCAGCGCCTCGACAATGGCAGCGGCCAGCGTGGCGGCCTGTTCCTGCACTTGCGGCGCGCACAGCAGCACCAGAAATTCATCCCCGCCCTGCCGTGCCAGTTGTTGTTGCGGGGTCAGCAGCGATTTCAGCCGCTCGCCCATCTGCACCAGCAGCAGGTCGCCAAAGGCATGGCCCAGGCTGTCATTGATGTTCTTGAAACGGTCCAGATCGATACACAGCAAGGCCGCTTGCCAGCCCTGGCGCTTGGCCTGCTGCAGCAGCGTGGGGTAACTCTGCAACACGAAATTGCGGTTGGGCAGGCCTGTCAGGGTGTCGTGCATGGCCAGGTAACGGGCGCGGGCTTCGGCATCTTTCAGCTCGCTGACATCCACTTCGCTGATCAGCACGGCATCTTCACCGGACACCGCATCGCGACAATGGCGTGCCGACACTTCGTGCCAGCGCTCGCCATGGCGGGTCATCACCTGGGCCACCAGCCGCCCCTTGCCCTGCTGTTGCAATTGCAGCTGTAACAGTTCGCGGTCGGCAGCATGAATCAGATGCGCCTGCCAGCACTCGGCAGGATCGACCACTTTCTCACGCGCGGCCGGATTGCGGTACAAGGCCGGGCCATCCGTCTGATAAAGGGTGATCAGCACCGGCAAGTGCAATAGCGCCTCGGCGCTGCGCAGGGTATTCGGGTCGGCCTGCAATTCGCCCAGTGCCTCACACAGCATCATCATGCTGCCCTGATGCCGCAGACCGGTGAACACCACTTGCAGGCTGCGCGGCTTGCCATTGGGGTAGAGCGTCCACGATTCGGAAAACTCCATCTCGAAGCGCTCGAAATCACTCTGATACTGCCGCAGCCGGCGGGCTACCGACTCGGACATGTCGCAGCCCATATCGCGCCCGCGCAGTTCGTCCAGGCTGCTGGCATCCCATACCTTGAGTGCTGCCGCATTGGCCCAGAACACCCGCTGCTGGTCGATATCGAACACCCATACCGGATGCCGCAGCCGTGCCAGCAAGGCAAAGCGTGCCATCGTTTCTTCAGTAAGCTGTGTTAGCTCGTGCAGCATAGCGACTTTCAACCTGGCCCAAACATGAATATTGCCGTCGCGTTCATTTCACCCTCCCCGGCAGTGGAAGGACGGCTATTCTAGCAACCATCCGCCATGCGACTGCTGTTTTTTAAGACCTGCCCTTAAAATAAATCTCGCTTCTTTAACATTTATTTGCTCACCATCGAAATATCTTCATGACAAACAACTGATGCAGATTAACGAATCCAGCGCATAGAGCATTTGCTCCAGAACAAAACAAGCTGTTAATCATGGAAAAACCTGCGCCGATGCCGGCCAGCCCACAAAAAAACCCCGCAACCGCGGGGTTTTTGCAGAAGCGGCGGGCGGTGGCCCGGACGGCTGGCTTACAGATAGCTGTCGGTGCTGGGGCAGCTGCACACCAGATTACGGTCGCCGTACACATCGTCGATACGGTTCACGCTCGGCCAGAACTTGTTTTCCAGCACATAAGGCAGCGGGAACAGGCCGGTTTCGCGGCTGTACGGACGCGCCCAGTCGCCAGCGATATCGGCCTTGCTGTGCGGTGCATTGCGCAGCGGATTGTTGTCCGCCGGCCATGTGCCGTTTTGTACCTGGTCGATTTCCTGACGGATGGCGGTCATGGCGGCAATGAAGCGGTCCAGTTCGGCCTTGGGCTCGGATTCGGTCGGCTCGATCATCAGCGTGCCCGGCACAGGGAAGCTCATGGTCGGCGCGTGGAAGCCGTAGTCCATCAGGCGCTTGGCCACGTCCACCTCGGTCACGCCACTGGCGGCCTTGAGCGGGCGCAGGTCGATGATGCACTCGTGCGCCACGCGGCCATTGGCACCGGTGTACAGCACCGGGAAGTGCTCGCCCAGCTTCTTGGCCATGTAGTTGGCCGACAGCAATGCGTTTTCGGTGGCTGCCTTCATGCCTTCGGCCCCCATCATGCGGATATACATGAAAGAGATGGGCAGGATGGAAGCAGAGCCAAACGGCGCAGCGGAAACCGCAGTCTGCCCGGCAACGGCACCCGGCACTTCAGCCACCACGTGGTTGGCCATGAACGGCGCCAGATGGGCTTTCAGGCCGATGGGGCCCATGCCCGGGCCGCCACCACCGTGCGGGATGCAGAAGGTTTTGTGCAAATTCATGTGCGACACGTCGGCACCGATATCGGCCGGGCGGCACAGGCCGACCTGGGCGTTCAGGTTGGCACCGTCCATGTACACCTGGCCACCGTGGCTGTGGATGATGTCGCAGATTTCGCGGATCGGCTGTTCGAACACACCATGGGTGGACGGGTAGGTAATCATCAGCGCGGCCAGATTGGCCGAGTGCTGCTCGGCCTTGGCCTTGAGGTCGGCCACGTCGACGTTGCCGGACTCGTCACACTTCACCACCACCACCTGCATATTCATCATCTGCGCGGTAGCCGGGTTGGTACCGTGGGCGGATTGCGGAATCAGGCAGATATTGCGCTGAGCTTCGCCACGCGCTTCGTGATAGCGGCTGATGGCCAGCAGGCCGGCGTATTCACCCTGCGCGCCGGAGTTGGGCTGCATGGAGATGGCGTCAAAACCGGTGATGGCCTTGAGCTGGGTTTGCAGGTCGTCGATCAGTTGCAGGTAACCGGCAGCCTGATCGCGCGGGGCAAACGGGTGCATATTGGCGAATTCCGGCCAGGTGATGGGAATCATCTCGCTGGTGGCATTCAGCTTCATGGTGCAGCTGCCCAGCGAAATCATCGAGTGATTCATCGCCAGGTCGCGGTTTTCCAGCTTCTTCAGGTAGCGCAGCATCTCGTGCTCGCTGTGGTGGGTGTTGAACACCGGGTGGGTGAAGAAGGCAGATTCACGCTTGAGGCCAGCCGGGATGGCATCGGCAGCGGTGGCATCCAGCGCGGCGATGTCGGCATCCTTGCCGGTAAACAGCTTGATCAGCGCGGCCAGATCAGCCTCGGTGGCGGCTTCGTGGAAAGCCACACCCAGCACGGTGGCGGAGACGCGACGCAGGTTGTAACCGGCAGCCAGCGCCGCAGCGTAGATGGCGTCGGCATTGGCCGCTTCCACCTGTACCGTGTCGTAGAAGCGGTCGAATACCAGCTTGCCACCGGTGCTTGTCACCGCATGGGCGAAGATGGCGGCCAGACGGTGGATGCGGCTGGCAATGCGCTGCACGCCTTCGGCACCGTGGTATACGGCGTACATGCCGGCGATATTGGCCAGCAGTACCTGGCTGGTACAGATATTGGAGTTGGCCTTTTCGCGGCGGATGTGCTGCTCGCGGGTTTGCAGTGCCATGCGCAGCGCGGTCTTGCCCTTGGCATCCACGGACACGCCGATGATGCGACCCGGGGCCGAGCGCTTCATCTCGTCCTTGAAGGCAAAGTAGGCAGCGTGCGGGCCACCGTAGCCCATCGGCACGCCAAAGCGCTGGGTGTTGCCGATGGCCACGTCGGCACCCATTTCTGCCGGCGACTTCAGTGCCACCAGCGCCATGATGTCGGCAGCCACTATAGCTACCCCACCCTTGGCCTTGATGGCGGCAATGTAGGGGGTCAGGTCGAACAGGTCGCCCGCTTCGCCCGGATACTGGAACAGCGCACCAAAGTAGTCGCCATTACCGGCCTGTTCCGGATGGCCGGAAACCAGCTCGAAACCGAAATACTTGGCACGGGTCTTCATCACGTCCAGCGTCTGCGGCAGCACGCGGCTGTCGACAAAGAACTGCTCGGACTTGCTCTTGGACACACGGCGCGCCATGGCCATGGCTTCGGCGGCGGCGGTGGCTTCGTCCAGCAGCGAGGCATTGGCCATTTCCAGACCGGTCAGGTCCATTACCATTTGCTGGTAATTGAGCAGTGCTTCCAGGCGACCCTGGGCGATTTCCGCCTGATACGGGGTGTAGGCGGTGTACCAGCCCGGGTTTTCCAGCACATTGCGCAGGATGACGGTGGGGGTCAGCACCGGGTAGTAACCCAGGCCGATGAAAGACTTGTTGACGATGTTGCGGCTGGCCACATCTTTCAGCGCGGCCAGGGCTTCGGCTTCCGGCACCGGGGACGGCAGGTCCAGCGGGCGGTTCAGGCGAATGTCGGCCGGCAGGGTCTGGGCGACCAGATCGTCCAGCGAGGCGGCACCGATTTCGGCCAGCATGTCGCTGCGCTCGGCATCGGAAGGCCCGATGTGGCGGGCAATGAATTCGTTGCGATTAAACAGGGAAGCAAGTGTCATGGGGGTGTCCGGTAATGAAGAGCTGTACCTGAGAATCCATTCAAGATCTCGCGAGCTAGAGCGAGACAAGGCGAAAACGATCGATAAAAAATGGGGAAGCGGAATTTACATAGCGTAAATGCGCATTCCGTAAATCTTTTTAACACCGTATCGCCCCATATCTATTAGCCCAGCAGATATTGAGCAAGTTCTGAAAGTGAAAAAGCCCCGCGATGGTGTGCATCACGAGGCTTTTTTACCGTGCGATCAGGCGCCGATTTCCTTGGCGTAGCCAGCAGCATCCAAGAGGCTGTCCAGATCAGCGGCATTGGCCGGCTTGATCTTGAAGAACCAGCCAGCGGCATAGGGCTCGCTGTTGGCCAGCTCGGGGGCGGCTTCCAGTTCGGCATTCACTTCCAGGATTTCACCGGCAATCGGAGCGTACACATCGGAAGCGGCTTTCACCGATTCCACTACGCCGGCTTGCTCTTCAGCAGCCAGCTGCGCGCCCACTTTCGGCAGCTCGACAAACACGATGTCGCCCAGCAGCTCTTGTGCGTGTTCGGTAATGCCCACGGTTACGGAACCGTCAGCTTCCAGACGCAGCCATTCGTGGCTGGCAACGTATTTCAGGTCGGCAGGAATGCTCATTTGACTCTATCTCCACTAAGTATGCGATGTCGGTGCGGGCAGCCGCTGGCCGCCCGAGCCAGTGTTCAGTTGAAAACTTTCTTGCCGTTGCGCACGAACGGCATCTTCACCACGCGGACAGCGGTGAGCGTACCACGCAAATCCACCTGCGCGCTGTCGCCGGTTGCGGCCGGGACACGGGCAATGGCAATGGAATGCTTGAGGGTGGGCGAGAAGGTGCCGCTGGTGATGATGCCCTCACCCACGCCCTCTACCACCACTTTCTGACCTTCACGCAGCACGCCACGGCCTTCCAGCACCAGGCCAACCTGCTTCATCGGCACACCGGCGGCTTTCTGGGCTTCCAGCGCCTTGCGGCCGATGAAATCGCGGCTGGCCGGTTCCCAGGCAATGGTCCAGCCCATGCCGGCCTGCAGCGGCGACACGGTTTCGTCCATATCGTGGCCGTACAGGTTCATGCCGGCTTCCAGACGCAGGGTATCGCGTGCGCCAAGACCGATGGGGGCTACGCCGGCGGCAACGAGTTCATTGAAGAAGTTGATGGCTTCGCCGGCCGGAATCATGATTTCCAGACCGTCTTCCCCGGTATAGCCGGTACGGGCAAAGAACCAGTCGCCTGCAGGCAAGCCCTGGAATACCTTGAGTGATTGAATGGCATCGGCCAGTTGCGACTTGACCGCACAGACCTTGGCAATGGCAGTGGGGCCTTGCACGGCCAGCATGGCCAGATCGCGGCGGACATTGAGGGAAACATCAAAACCGGCCTTGTGGCTATCCATCCAGGCCAGGTCTTTGTCGGTGGTGCCGGCATTGACCACCATGCGGTAGCCATAGGAAGTCAGGTAGACAATCAGGTCGTCCACCACGGTGCCCTGTTCGGTCAGCATGCCGGAATACAGGGCCTTGCCTTCGAAGGGCAGCTTGGCCACATCGTTGGCGATCAGTTGTTGCAGCCAGGCTTTGGCGTCGCTGCCGCTGATGTCGATCACGGTCATGTGGGACACATCGAACATGCCGGCGTCGCTGCGCACGATCTCATGTTCCTTCAGCTGGGAGCCATAATGGATGGGCATTTCCCAACCGGCGAAATCAACCATCTTGGCGCCGGCGGCGACATGAGCGTCAAACAGGGGGGTACGTTTCGGGGCCGTCATCTGTGCGTCCTTGCAAAGGGGGTGTTTTGCCTGTCTTGTACAACACCCCTCTGTCCTGACACCTGAGATTTTCCGGCGGGCGTTTTCAGCCGCCGTTAGCCCCTTCGGTGGCTACCTCGATGGGCAGCGCTCTCCAGAGTAAAGCAGATACGTGATATCCGATGATGCAGTCCTTTTGCCTGAGCGATTGCGGGTGCGCTTGCGCCTTCGGCGGCGGTCTTGCTGACCGCTCTCTCCTGCATGATGCGGCGATTATCGTTGCAGAAACAGGCAAAGGCAAGCCGAGAATATCTTCAGACAAAGCGATTTATCCTGTTGTTTCTGCTTAATTTTCAATATCGAAAATTTACGAAAAATAAAATTGTCACAATATATTCGTTAACAATCATCGTTTCGTGACAAGCACAAACAAGGGCTGCCATGGCA
>NZ_QAJS01000038.1:0-443 GCF_003852595.1 Aquitalea sp. FJL05 | reverse complement strand
AGACGGCCTGACCGATTGGTCGGCCGCGCGGCAGGTGGTGTCCGGCAATGTGGCGCTGGCCAGCTTCGACTACCAGCCGGTGGCCACCCAGCACACCGGCGACCAGAGCCGCATCCAGCAAGGCCGCAGTGGTGATGCACTGCAATCCACGCTGCAGGATTACGACCCGCAGTCGCTGTACTACGCCAGCGATGCCGAGCAGCTCAGCCAGTACGCCCAGCTGCGCCAGCAGGCACACGATGTGCAGGCCAAGCAATTCTCCGGCAGTGGCTCGGTGCGCAGCCTGCAGGCCGGCCAATGGTTCCGGCTGGACGAGCATCCGGCGCACGAGGGCGACGGCAGCGAGCAGCGCGAATTTGTGGTCACCGGCCAAACCTTCCGCGCCAACAACAATCTGCCGGGCGATCTGGCCAGCAGCCTGCGGGGCTTGCTGGGCAACGACG
>NZ_QAJS01000037.1:0-992 GCF_003852595.1 Aquitalea sp. FJL05 | reverse complement strand
CTGGCAATGCCGGCCGGGGCGGACAGGATGAGCAGCGGCTGTTGGCCAGCCTGGTCTTTTGCGGTTTTGCCGTCTTTGTCGGTGTTGCTGCCGGCTTCCCAGGCGTGGAGGGCGGCGGCGTGGTGTTGCAGGTGGCCGCTGTCTTTCTTGCCGTCTTTGCTGTTGTCCGGCTTGATGCCGTCCGGCCCGGTTTCCATGGTGTCGGCCAGTTGGCCGGTGGCCACTTCCGCCAGGCTTTGGCTGAGGCTGAGGGCGGCGTCGAGCTGGCTTTGTGCATGGTCGCGCGCCAGTTGTTTGCCGCCAGCGCCGTTTTGCGCTTCGGTGCTGAGCAGTAGGCCGTGTGCAGCGCGGATGGCACCGTGCTGGTCGGTGCGCAGCTCGAAGCCGTCGCCACGCGGCTGGGCTTTGCCATTGCTGCGCGGATGGGTGAGGAAGCCCTGGTTGAGCTGGGTTTTGCCCGGTTCGCTGGACAGCTTGGCGCGCACTTCGCCGGGGGTGTCGTCGAACAGCAGCTCGTTGTACTGGCCGCCCTGGTGCTCCTTGGATTTGATGCCGGACAGCGTCTTGTTGGCCGGCAAGGCTCCCGCGCCGCTAAAGGCCGGGGTGGCGTGGCTGCCGTTGTACAGCACACCGACGATGACCGGGCGGTCGATATCACCTTCGATAAAGTCGATCAGCACTTCCTGACCAATGCGCGGGATGAACTGGTGACCCCAGCCCGCGCCAGCGCTGGGCATGACCACGCGCAGCCAGCAGGAGGAGGTGTCGTCGAGCTTGGCACCGATGCTGGGGTGTTCGTCCTGCCGTTGCCAGTGGAATTGCACCTTGATGCGGCCCAGTTCGTCGGTATGCACTTCTTCGCCAGCCGGGCCGACCACGGTGGCGGTCTGCACCCCTTTGGAGGTCGGCTTGGCCTGCGCGCTGTGGGCGTAAGCCGGTGTCAGTGGAATGCCGCGACGCTGGGCGGTGATGGTGGTCTGGAAGGGGCTGCT
>NZ_QAJS01000036.1:0-826 GCF_003852595.1 Aquitalea sp. FJL05 | reverse complement strand
GTAGAACTACGCATTCATGCCATTCCACCTTGTCCAGCGCATGTTAGGCGCATAAACTGTTGAACTTTCAACAGAATGTGAAGATTCACGTCAGCAGACGTGATGAGACGCCATGGACTTTTCCGCTCTGCTCGCCAGCTTCGCCGCCGCCTTTTCCCAGCACCAGCGCCTGCTCACCTTGCAGCTGGATGGCGGGCAGATCGCCGCCGAGCAGCTGCTGCCGCACACCCTGGATGGCAGCGAGGGCGTGTCGGAAGCCTATCGCTATCAGCTCAGCTGTCTGTCGCCCGACGGCAATATCGAACTCAAGTCGCTGCTCGGTGTGGCCGCCCGCCTCGGTGTGCTGGATGCCGATGGCAGCGAGGTGGTGCGTTGTGGCGTGGTGTCGCGGGCTGAGCTGTTGGGTTCTGATGGCGGCTTTGCCAAGTACGGCCTGACCATCGAGCCACCGTTTGCCCTGCTGCGGCTGCGCCGCACTTCGCGGGTGTTTCAGGACCTGTCCGTCCCCGACATCGTCAAACAAATCCTGGCCGAGCATCAGGCCAATAATCCGGTGTTTGCCCAGGTGCAGACGCTGGAATTCCACACCGCCAACGCCAGCCCGCGCAGTTACTGTCTGCAGTATCGTGAAAGCGATTTCGACTTCATCGTGCGGCTGCTGCACGAAGAGGGCTACGCCTGGCGTTTCGAACATGTCGATGGCGAGCATCCGCAGGTCAAGCTGGTGGTGTTCGACGATGCCTTCAGCCTGCCGCCAGCCGCCAGCGAGCGCGTGCGCTTTCACCGCAGCGATGCCACCGAGGAAGAAGACGGCCTGACCGATTGG
>NZ_QAJS01000035.1:0-245 GCF_003852595.1 Aquitalea sp. FJL05 | reverse complement strand
GGCGCTGGCCGAGGTATTGTCGGCCACGTCCGTGATGGTGGCCGCCACATTCAGCGTGCCACCTTCGGCCGGTGCGGTCGGCGTCAGTACAACTTGGCCAGCACTGATTTCTGCTGCAGTCAGGACATGACCAGCCTGGGCCACGCCATTGATGGTGACGTTCAGCGTGTCACCCACCTTGGCATCGCTCGGCAGGCCGATGTTCACCGTATCGGTGGTCGCACTGCCTTGCTCAGCCTTGTTGA
>NZ_QAJS01000034.1:0-333 GCF_003852595.1 Aquitalea sp. FJL05 | reverse complement strand
CCAGCGCCAGCGACAGTGCAGTACGCGACACCACCGCCCCGTCGGCACCGACGGTGGTCATCGCCACCGACGCCAACAACGACGGCTTCATCAACAAGGCCGAGCAGGGCAGCGCCACCACCGATACGGTGAACATCGGCCTGCCGAGCGATGCCAAGGTGGGCGACACGCTGAACGTCACCATCAATGGCGTGGCGCAAGCCGGTCATGTGCTGACTGCTGCTGAAATCAGCGCCGGCCAGGTGGTGATCACCCCGACGGCTCCGGCCGAAGGCGGTACGCTGAACGTGGCCGCTACCATCACCGATGTAGCCGGCAATACCTCGGCCAGCG
>NZ_QAJS01000033.1:0-244 GCF_003852595.1 Aquitalea sp. FJL05 | reverse complement strand
CAGCCGTCAGCACATGACCAGGCTGAGCGGTACCGTTGATGGTGACGTTCAGCGTGTCACCCACCTTGGCATCCGCCGGCAGGCCGATGTTGACGGTATCCGTCGTGGCGCTGCCCTGCTCGGCCTTGTTGAGGTAGCCATCGTTATTGGCATCGGTGGCGATAACGACGGTCGGTGCGGACGGGGCGGTGGTGTCGCGAACGGCACTATCGCTGGCGCTGGCCGAAGTGTTGCCGGCTACGTC
>NZ_QAJS01000032.1:0-296 GCF_003852595.1 Aquitalea sp. FJL05 | reverse complement strand
GCCACGTCAGTGATGGTGGCAGCCACGTTCAGCGTGCCGCCTTCTGCCGGAGCCGTCGGAGTGATCACGACTTGGCCGGCGCTGATTTCAGCCGCGGTCAGTACGTGACCGGCTTGCGCCACGCCATTGATGGTGACATTCAGCGTATCGCCGGCCTTGGCATCCGCCGGCAGGCCGATATTGACGGTATCCGTTGTCGCGCTGCCCTGCTCAGCCTTGTTGATGAAGCCGTCGTTGTTGGCGTCGGTGGCGATGACCACCGTCGGTGCCGACGGGGCGGTCGTGTCGCGAACGGC
>NZ_QAJS01000031.1:0-229 GCF_003852595.1 Aquitalea sp. FJL05 | reverse complement strand
GCGCTGATTTCTGCTGCGGTCAGCACGTGACCAGCCTGGGCCACACCATTGATGGTGACGTTCAGCGTATCGCCAGCCTTGGCGTCGGCCGGCAGGCCGATATTGACGGTATCGGTGGTGGCGCTACCTTGCTCAGCCTTATTGATGAAGCCATCGTTGTTGGCGTCGGTGGCGATGACCACAGTCGGTGCCGACGGCGCGGTGGTGTCGCGTACCGCACTGTCGCTGG
>NZ_QAJS01000030.1:0-754 GCF_003852595.1 Aquitalea sp. FJL05 | reverse complement strand
GCCGGCCAAGTCGTACTGACCCCGAACGCACCGGCTGAAGGTGGTACGTTGAATGTGGCGGCCACCATCACTGATGTAGCGGGTAACACTTCGGCTCAGGGCAGCGACAGCGCCAAGCTGGATACCACCGCGCCGTCCGCCCCGACCGTAGTGATTGCCACCGACGCCAATAACGATGGCTTCATCAATAAGGCTGAGCAGGGCAGTGCCACCACCGACACGGTGAACATCGGTCTGCCGAGCGATGCCAAGGCGGGTGACACACTGAACGTCACCATCAATGGCGTGGCCCAGGCTGGTCATGTACTGACCGCCGCTGAAATCAGCGCCGGTCAAGTCGTATTGACCCCGAACGCCCCGGCAGAAGGCGGCACGCTGAACGTGGCGGCCACCATCACGGACGTGGCTGGCAATACCTCGGCCCAGGGCAGCGATAGTGCCGTTCGCGACACCACCGCGCCGTCTGCACCGACGGTCGTCATCGCCACCGATGCCAACAACGACGGCTTCATCAACAAGGCCGAGCAGGGCAGTGTCACCACCGATACGGTGAACATCGGCCTGCCGGCGGATGCCAAGGCTGGCGACACACTGAATGTCACCATCAATGGCGTGGCCCAAGCCGGCCATGTGCTGACTGCTGCTGAAATCAGCGCTGGTCAGGTGGTGATCACCCCGAACGCCCCGGCAGAAGGCGGTACGCTGAATGTGGCGGCCACCATCACGGACGTGGCTGGTAACACCTCGGCCAGCG
>NZ_QAJS01000029.1:0-737 GCF_003852595.1 Aquitalea sp. FJL05 | reverse complement strand
CCAAGTCGTCCTGACGCCGGCCGCACCGGCTGAAGGTGGCACGCTGAATGTGGCGGCGACTATTACTGATGTCGCCGGCAACACTTCGGCACAAGGCAGTGACAGCGCCACGCTGATCACCAGCGGCCCGCTGGCCAGCATCACCGTTGACCCGGTGACCGCCGACAACGTGCTGAACATCGCCGAAACCAGCGGTGCCACCGTCACCATCACCGGCACCGTCGGTGGCGACGTCAAGGTCGGCGACACCGTTACCCTGACGGTGAACGGCCACGACACCACTGGCCAGGTCATCGACCTGGGCAGTGGCAAGCTGGGCTACACCATCGCGGTCAGCAGCACTGACCTGAAGGCTGACAGCACGGTACACGCCAGCGTCACCACCACCGACAGCCACGGCAACAGCTCCACCGCCACCGGCAGCGACAGCTATGGTCTGGATCTGAGCGCGCCGAGCGCCCCGACCGTGGTCATCGCGACTGATGCCAACAACGACGGCTACCTCAACAAGGCCGAGCAGGGCAGCGCCACCACTGACACCGTCAACATCGGCCTGCCGACCGACGCGAAGGCTGGCGACACACTGAACGTCACCATCAACGGTACCGCTCAGCCGGGTCACGTGCTGACCGCCGCTGAAATCAGCGCCGGCCAGGTGGTGATCACCCCGACCGCACCGGCCGAAGGTGGCACGCTGAATGTAGCGGCCACCATCACCGACGTAGCCGGCAACACTT
>NZ_QAJS01000003.1:0-195879 GCF_003852595.1 Aquitalea sp. FJL05 | reverse complement strand
GAACTATACCGCCGCACCCCACCTGCGTCAACACTTTGTGCGAAGAAAAGTGCAGATTCTGGCCAAACATCGACTCTCATCGGGCTAAGTGACTGAGGGGAAACGGCTTATGCCGTGGGGGTTTTATTACAGTCTTGCTGTGGGTGCGCAGAAACCGGCGCCTCCCCGTTCGCACTTGTCGTGATGGGTGGAGCTGGCTGGCGTAAAAAGGGGGGCACCACACCGACACCGACAGCAAAAAGCCCGGCTGACGCCGGGCTTTTTGCATGCTGAACACTATATAGAGGTAGCGCGCTTCCGCTGCGGGTCTATTTGATACCCAGTCTATCCATGCGGTAGCGCATGGAGCGGAAGGTGAGGCCCAACAGCTTGGCAGCCTGGGTGCGGTTGAAACGGGTGGCATCCAGCGCCTTGAGGATGGCCTCGCGTTCTACGCGGTCGAGGAAGTCCTGTAATGGTTCGCTACCGGCGTATTCGGCATTCTGTTCATCGTCGGACTGCGGGCAGGGCGTCAGTTGCAGGTCGAGTACGTCGACCTTGTCGTCGCCTGCCAACGCGATGGCACGCTCCAGGATGTTTTCCAGTTCGCGGAAATTGCCGGGGTAGTTATAAGCCAGCATGGCCTTGACAGCGGCCGGGGTCAGCCGTGGCCGGTTGTCTGGGGTGGCGAAGCGGTCGAGCAGCGCGCCGATGAAGCGTGGAATGTCGTCGCGCAGCTCGCGCAGTGGCGGCATGCGCAGTGGCAGTACATTCAGCCGGTAATACAAGTCCTGACGGAACTGGCCAGTGTCGGCCAGCGTGGCCAGGTCTTTATGGGTGGCGCAGATGATGCGGACATCGACGGCTTCTTCTTGCGGGCTGCCCAGCTTGCGTACTTTCTTTTCCTGAATGGCACGCAGCAGCTTGACCTGCATGGCCAGCGGCAGGTCGGCCACTTCGTCCAGGAACAGCGTGCCGCCATTGGCCTGCTGGAAAAAGCCGTCGCGATCGCTGTCGGCACCGGTAAAAGCGCCCTTGCGATAACCGAAGAATTCGCTTTCCATCAGGGTTTCCGGGATGGCACCGCAATTGACCGGTACGAAGGGGCGCTCGGCGCGCGCACTCTGTTCGTGAATCAGCCGGGCGGCCTGCTCCTTGCCGGTACCGGATTCGCCACTGATATAGACCGCCGCCTGACTGCGGGCCAGCTTGTCCACCATGCGCCGTACTTCCAGCATGGCGGCCGAATCACCCACCAGCCGTTCGATACTGAGCGGCTTGCCATTGCCTTCTACCTTTAATACCGATTTCACCAGCGTGCGCAGCTGCGCCAGGCTGATGGGCTTGGACAGATAATCGAAGGCACCGGCTTTCATGGCGCGAACGGCACTTTCGGTGCTGCCATAGGCGGTGATGATGGCGCTGGGTATATCCAGCGACTGGTCGGCAATGAACTGCACCACCTCGATGCCTTCGCCATCCGGCATGCGCATGTCGGTGAGGACCAGGTCGAAGGGCTCGCGCGCCAGCCGGGCGGTGGCTTCGCCGACATTGCCGGCGGTGACCACCTCCAGCCCCATCTTGATCAGGGTAAGTTCCAGCAGTTCGCGGATATCCGGCTCGTCGTCGACGACCAGCACGCGCAAGACTTTCTTATTCATAGGCATGATGACAGCTTAAACGGAAAACGCCGCCCGGCGGGATATAGTCGAGCCGTGCATCATTGGCCTCGGCCAATTCGCGGGCGATATACAACCCCAGGCCGGTACCGCTGCTTTCCGTGGTAAAGAAGGGCTCGAACAGGTGTGATTGGGCATCCTCATTCATGCCGGGGCCATCGTCGATGACGCGAATCAGCACCTGCGACTCCAGCTGGCTGATTTCGATGTGCACCGCGCCATGCACGCGCGAGGAGTGCCGCCAGGCATTGGCCACCAGATTGGACAATATCTGCCCCAGATGGCCACGGTCGAAATACACGCTGCTGCTGCTGTGAAAGGTGGTGAGAATGCGCCCGGCTGCTTCCGGCTGGGCCATGCCGAACTGTTCGAGAAAGTCGGCCAGGAATTGCGACAGCCGGATGGTTTCGGTCTTGACCCGGTCGCGCCGGCCCAGCATCAGGACTTCTTCTACCAGCCCGTTGATACGCTTGGCGTTGTCACGCACGATGCGGGTCAGCCTTTGCGTGGCGGCATCTTCTGCGCCTTCGGCCAGCAGGTCGCCGGCATGCGAGATGGCCGCCAGCGGGTTGCGGATTTCATGGGCGATATTGGCGGTAAGCCGGCCCAGCGCGGCCAGCTTGATGCGCTTGGCCTCTTCGGCCATATCCGCCATATCGCGCAGAAACATCACCACGCCGCGCAGATCGCCGGCCAGAATCGGCACCATGCGCCCGGCCAGCTGGCGGCCCCGCACATTGCGTTCGACAAACACCGGCATGGGCGAATGGCTGTTCAGCCGCCAGCGTTCGACGATGGGAGCCAGTTCCGGCAGCAGGATGCCGCGCTGCATGCCGGGAAAATAGCGTACGGCCTGGGCATTGAACTGCCGTACGGTACCGGTTTCATCCAGCACGATGACGGCATCGCGCTGGCTTTGCAGTACCAGTTCGTTCAAGCGGTTGAGGTTGGCGATTTCCCCGCCACGACGCGAGGCCAGCTCTTCCGACTCGCGCGCCACCCGCGCCAGCTGGTAGGTGACCATCGAGGTCACGAAGCCGGCCAGCGACAGCAAGCCGGTCTGGAAAAAGTCGGCGGAGCTGCCAAACAGTATCTCGTGGCGGTAATGCTCGTAGCCCACGTAACCGAACAGGCTGGCCGTGGCGATGGAGGCATAGAACAAGGCATAGCGGCCGGAGGACAGCAGCCCGGCCACGGCCAGATAGGGCAGCAGCAGCATGCCATAGCCGCTTTTCACCCCACCGTTCAGGCCCATCAGCAACACAATCATCAGGATGTCGGCAGCAATGGCCAGCGACAGCTGCAGGGTGTGAGCAATCTTGCCGGTGCGCAGGGCAAACCAGCAGAGGATCAGCCCGCCGTACACTACCGACCACAGATAGAAACGCGCACCACCATCGACCAGCGGCTGTCCTTCCGTGCCTTGCAGCATGGACATGAACAACAGCACCAGCAACATCAGGGCACGGAAGCCGTTGACGAATGCCAGTGCCTTGCGCGGGGTCAGCGGCAGCGGGCGATCCAGCATCAGGCAGTCTCGACCGACGGCAGGTCGCCAATGGCGGACACCGCCCATTTCTTCGGCATCAGCTTGCCTTTCTTGCCGCGCTTGGCGTCGAATTCGGCCAGCGCCAGCTTTTCGTCGGCCACTTTGCCGCGCACCGATACCGTGGCCAGCAGCGCCTTGTCGCCCTTGACCAGACCAATGGCGGTGACTGACTCACCGGCCTCCAGCCCCATCAGCATCAGGCCACGGCCCTTGGCCATTTCCTTGAGTTCGCCGGCGGGGAAGGCCAGCAAGCGGCCATTGTCCGCCGCGGCCACCAGCCGCAGCGCCGCCAGATCGGCCGTGGCGGCCACCGCCACCGGTGTCAGCACGCTTTCGCCTTCGTCCAGCGTCATGAAGGCCTTGCCAGCCTTGACCCGGCCCGACATGTCGGACAGCTTGGCGACAAAGCCATAACCACCGGAGCCAGCGACCACAAAGCGGGCTTCGTCCTTGCCGGAAATCATCTGCGCCGGCTTGGCGTTGTCCTGCAGGTCCACCAGCGAGGCCACCGGCACACCGTCGCCACGACCGGTGGGGACATCGGCCGGATCAATGGTGTAGGTACGGCCCTTGTTGTCCAGCACGATGACCGACCACACGGTGCGGGTTTCCACCACGGTGTGCAGGCTGTCGCCATCCTTGAAGGCCAGCGCCGACAGGTCGACATTGTGGCCAACCCGGGCGCGGATCCAGCCCTTTTGCGACAGGATGATGGTGACCGGCTCGTCGGCGATGGTCTGGGTCAGCACCGCACGTTCGGCCGCCTTGATTTCACTGCGCCGCTTGTCGCCGTATTTGGCGGTGTCGGCCATGATTTCATCGCGAATCAGGCGGGTGAGGGCATCCGGCGTATCCAGTACGTGGCGCAGGCCTTCGCGCTCTTCGCGCAGCTCGGACAGCTCCTTCTCCAGCTTGAAACCTTCCAGCCGTGCCAATTGGCGCAGACGGATTTCCAGAATGTCTTCGGCTTGCGCTTCGGACAGGCCAAAGGCCTTCATCAGGTCGGGCTTGGGTTCGTCCGATTCGCGGATGACACGGATGACTTCATCAATATGGATGAAGGCAATCATGCGGCCTTCGAGAATATGAATACGCTTTTCCACCTGGCCCAGGCGATGCTTGAGGCGACGGGTGACGGTGGTGCGGCGGAAATCGATCCACTCGGACAGAATGGCCTTGAGGCCCTTCTGCGCCGGGCGGCCATCCAGGCCGATCATCACCAGGTTCATCGAGGCATTGCCTTCCAGGCTGGTTTGCGCCAGCAGGATGTTGATGAACTCGTCCGGGTCCTGCCGGCTGGACTTGGGCTCGAACACCAGCCGCACCGGGCACTGGCTGTCCGATTCGTCGCGTACGCGGTCCAGCAGCGACAGCATCAGGCTCTTGAGGTTTTGCTGGTCTTGCGTCAGCGCCTTCTTGCCGGCCTTGAGCTTGGGGTTGGTGGCTTCTTCGATTTCGGCCAGCACCTTCTGTGCCGACGAGCCGGGCGGCAGCTCGGAGACAATGACGCGCCACTGACCGCGTGCCAGCTTTTCCACTTCCCACTTGGCCCGCACCCGCACGCTGCCCCGGCCACCTTCATAAGCAGTCAGGATGTCGTCGAAGGGGGTGATGATCTGGCCGCCGCCGGGGAAGTCCGGGCCGGGGATGTAGTCCATCAGCTCGCGCGTAGTCAGCGCCGGATTGGCCAGCAAGGCCAGGCAGCCGCGTGCCACTTCGGTGAGGTTGTGCGGCGGGATTTCCGTGGCCATGCCCACGGCAATGCCGGAAGCACCGTTGAGCAGCACCATGGGCAGGCGCGCCGGCAGCAGGGCGGGTTCTTCGAAGGCACCATCGTAATTGGGCACGAAATCCACCGTACCCATGTCGATTTCCGCCAGCAAGAGTTCGGCAATCGGCGTCAACCGCGCCTCGGTGTAACGCATGGCGGCAGCACCGTCGCCATCGCGGCTGCCGAAGTTGCCCTGACCGTCGATCAGCGGGTAGCGCAGGGTAAAGTCCTGCGCCATGCGCACCAGCGCCTCGTAGGCCGAGCTGTCGCCGTGCGGGTGGTATTTACCCAGGATTTCACCCACCACCCGTGCCGACTTCACCGGCTTGGCACCGTGTGCCAGACCCATATCGCGCATGGCATACAGGATGCGGCGCTGCACCGGCTTCTGGCCGTCAGCCACCTCCGGCAGCGCGCGGCCCTTGACCACGCTCATGGCGTACTCGAGATAGGCGCGTTCGGCATACAGATCCAGCGGGATGCAGTCGCCCGACAGCGCGTCGGCCGGCGGGGCCGGTGGCGCAGGGGGAACTAGCATGCCGGCGGCTGGCGGCGCTTCGTCAAAGAGATCGTTACTGTTCATGGGGCTGGGCTTGCTTGTGTGATAGGGTTTCAGCTTGTTCATTTGCAGTGCCGCCACGCTGCACACCGGCCATCAGCCGGGCAGGGTGGAGCACTGCGCCATTCATTATCGAGGGCAATTCTACTATGGCCAGCCTGTTGCAGTGGCAATGCCACCCGTTTGAGGGTTTTACCCCGCACGCGCTGTATGAAATGCTGCAGTTGCGCGACCGTGTTTTCGTACTGGAACAACAATCCATCTACGGTGATGTCGACGGCGTCGACCTGCATTGCCACCACCTGCTGGGGCGCGACGATCAGGGCCGCTTGCTGGGCTATGCCCGGCTGATTGCCCCCGGGGTCAAATACCCGGATGCCACCGCGATTGGCCGCGTGGTGCTGGAACCGGCGGCCCGCGGCAAAGGCCTGGGCAACCAGCTGCTGGCCGAGGCCGTGGCGCACAGTCTGCGCCTGTATCCGGCCGCAGCCATCATGCTGTCAGCCCAGACCGCGGCTCAGGGCTTGTACGAACGCTTTGGTTTTGTCGCCGTGTCCGAGCCCTATGACGATGGCGGCATCCTGCATGTGGACATGCGTCGCAGCACGCTGGCTGCCTAAGAAGCTGTTCATCGTCTGCTGGATTTAGTCGAAATGGGGTGATACCGCGTTAAAAACACCTGCGGAATGCTCATTTACTCTAGGTAAACTCCGCTTCCCCACTTCATTTCCGGTCGTTTTCGCCTTGTCTCACTCTAGCTCGCGAGACTTTGAACAGGCTCTAAGCCAGCTCAGGCTGGCCGTACGGCGAACAGGTCTTTCCAGCCGGTATAGGCGGTGACATACAGCACCGGAAACCACAGCAGCAGGCCAAGACCCAGCGGCAGCAGTGCCAGAAACAGCAGCAGCGCCAGCATGAAGGCCGACAGCAACACCGCCGGCCAGTTGGCGAGGCCGGCGCGGAAGCTGTCACGCAAGGCCTGCCACGGCCCCAGCCCGTTCAGCACCACCAGCGCCGGCGCAAACCAGTAACACAGGCTGAGCAGAAACATCAGCGCGGACGTCAGCAGCATGAAGGGGGCAATCGGGCCGCTGAGCTGTGGCAGCTCCTGTCCTGCCTGCGCAGCTGTCAGGTGAATGCCCAGCATGGGCATCAGCGCACTGAGCAGCATCATCGCCAGCAATAACAGCGCCAGATACAGCATCCCCACATTCAGCAAGGGCCGCAACGCCAGCCGAAACCCGGCAAACAGCGCCGCCATTTTCAGCTCCACCCCCTGCTCGGCCTGTTGCGCCGCCAGCACAAAACCGGCGGCGAAAATGGGTGCCAGAAAAAAGGTGAGCGGGGCACCCAGCAGCGGGATGGCCGCCACGGCAAAGTGGATCAGCAAATAGCTGCCAGCCAGCAGCATCCAGGTCAGCGGCTGCTGCCGCACCAGATAAAAAGCCTGCACGATCCAGCGCCAGCCCTGTGTATAGCCAACTTTGCGTGCATCGACGCGTGCCGAGAAATCTGTCTGCATGCTTGTCCCTGTCTGAATGGCTGGTGGTGAAATGTGAAAAACATCCGCCGACTGTCAATGAGGCGAGGGGGTGGCGTCAAGCCCGCACACCGGCGGCGCACCGGCAGGGTGGGTCAGCCACCATTCCCCCACACGACAGGCGGGGCATTGAAATTGCATGAAACTGGCGCACTACCTGTGCCGTGAAGGTTGCCGCAATGCGGCAAAATCAGGGATAATTCCATGATTTAGCGGCGGTTAATCCATGCCAGCGCCATGCGCAGGCCTGAAATCACTGCCGTACCGGTTCTGTCCCGCCCCCTTTACTGTTTTTGAGGTTTTCCCGAAATGGTCACCCGAACCGAGCTAGCCAACGCCATTCGTTTCCTGTCTATGGATGCAGTGGAAAAGGCCAAATCTGGTCACCCCGGCGCCCCGATGGGCATGGCTGATATCGCCGAAGTACTGTGGCGCGATCACTTGAAGCACAATCCCGCCAATCCTTCCTGGTCCAACCGTGACCGCTTCGTGCTCTCCAACGGGCACGGCTCCATGCTCATCTACAGCCTGCTGCATCTCACCGGCTACGATCTGTCCATCGATGACCTCAAGAACTTCCGCCAGTTGCACTCCAAGACCCCGGGCCACCCGGAATACGGCTATGCACCGGGCGTGGAAACCACCACTGGCCCGCTAGGCCAGGGCATCACCAATGCGGTGGGCATGGCGCTGGCCGAAAAGATGCTGGCCGCCCAGTTCAACCGCGACGGTCATACCGTAGTCGACCACAATACCTGGGTATTCCTGGGTGATGGTTGCCTGATGGAAGGCATCAGCCACGAAGCCTGCTCGCTGGCCGGCACCTGGGGCCTCAACAAGCTGATCGCTTTCTGGGACGACAACGGCATCTCCATCGACGGCCACGTCGAAGGCTGGTTCACCGACAACACCCCGGCCCGCTTCGAAGCCTACGGCTGGCAGGTGATCAAGAACGTCAACGGCCACGATCCGGTGGAAATCGCCACGGCCATCGAAACCGCCAAGAAGGGCGACCGCCCGACGCTGATCTGCTGCAAGACCACCATCGGCTTTGGCTCGCCCAACAAGCAAGGCACCCACGACGTGCACGGCGCACCGCTGGGCGCGGCTGAAATTGCCGCCGCGCGCGAAACGCTGCACTGGCCGCACGCGCCGTTTGAAATTCCGGCCGAGATCTACGCCGCATGGAGTGCCCGCGACAAGGGTGCACTGGCTGAAATCGAATGGAACAAGCAGTTCGATGCCTACCGTGCCGCTTACCCGGAACTGGCAGCCGAATTCGAACGCCGCATGCAGGGCGAACTGCCGGCTGCCTGGGCCGAAGCGCGCGACGCCGCCATCGCCAAGATCGTCGATGCAGCCCAGACCGTGGCCACCCGCAAGGCCAGCCAGATCGCACTGGAAGCCTTCTCGCCCAGCCTGCCTGAGTTCGTTGGCGGTTCGGCCGACCTGACCGGCTCCAATCTCACCAACTGGACGGGCTCCAAGTGGATTGACGCGGCCGGTAACGGCAACTACATCAGCTATGGCGTGCGCGAGTTCGGCATGGCCGCCATCATGAACGGCATGACGCTGCACGGTGGCCTGCGCCCCTACGGCGGCACCTTCCTGATGTTCAGCGAATACGCCCGCAATGCACTGCGCATGGCCTCGCTGATGAAGATCAACCCGGTATTCGTGTTCACCCACGACTCCGTCGGTCTGGGCGAAGATGGCCCGACCCACCAGCCGGTCGAGCAAGTGGCCACGCTGCGCATGATCCCCAATCACCACACCTGGCGTCCGTGCGATACCACGGAAGCCGCCGTGGCCTGGGCCCATGCCATCGAGCAGAAGACCACCCCGAGCAGCCTGATCCTCAGCCGCCAGAACCTGCCTTTCGTGGCGCGTGATGCCGGACAGATCGCGGCCATCCGTCGTGGCGGCTATGTACTGCGCGATGCCGCCGATGCCCGTGCCGTGCTGATTGCCACCGGTTCGGAAATCGAACTGGCACTGAAAGCACAGGAAGCCCTGGCCGCCGAAGGCATCGCCGTGCGCGTGGTGTCCATGCCGTGCAGCAATGTGTTCGACCAGCAGGACAAGGCCTGGCAGCAAAGCGTGTTGCCGGCCGGCCTGCCGCGTCTGGCCATCGAAGCCGGCGTGCCTGACTTCTGGCGCAAGTATGTCGGTCTGGAAGGCGATGTGGTCGGCATAGACCACTTCGGCGAATCCGCTCCGGCAGGCGTGCTGTTCAAGGAGTTCGGTTTCACCGTCGACAACGTCGTCGCCAAGACCAAAAACATCATTCATTAAGCCACACGGCCACCCCATCCAAAAACAAAGCAGGGGTGGCCTTATTTTCATGGTGTCTCCATTCTGACCCGCTCACGCGGCGAGGCACCAGACTTTCCGGGAGAGTAATAGCATGACCATTCGCATCGCGATCAATGGCTACGGCCGCATTGGCCGACAGGTACTGCGCGCCATTTACGAATACGATCTGCACAATGACTTCAAGGTAGTGGCCGTCAACGCCACCGGTGATCTGGCCACCAACGCCCACCTGACCAAGTTCGACACCGTGCACGGCCGTTTTCCGGCAGACATCGCTCATGACGAAGAAAACCTGCTGATCAACGGCGAGAAGATTCCTTTCTTCTCCACCCGCAACCCGGCCGAACTGCCGTGGAAAGCGCTGGACGTGGATCTGGTACTGGAATGTACCGGTGCCTTCACCAGCAAGGAAAAGTGCCAGCTGCATCTGGATGCCGGCGCCAAGAAAGTGCTGATCTCGGCACCGGGTGGCGACGATGTCGATGCCACCATCGTCTACGGTGTGAACCACGATGTGCTGACCAGCGCCATGACCGTGGTGTCCAACGCCTCCTGCACCACCAACTGCCTGGCCCCGGTGGCCAAGGCGCTGAATGACACCATCGGCGTGACCAAGGGCCTGATGACCACCATTCACGCCTTCACCAACGACCAGGTGCTGACCGACGTGCGTCACAAGGACCTGCGCCGCGCCCGTTCCGCCACCGAAAACATGATCCCCACCAAGACCGGTGCCGCCAAGGCCGTGGGCCTGGTGCTGCCGGAACTCAAGGGCAAGCTGGATGGCTTCGCCGTGCGCGTTCCCACCATCAATGTTTCGCTGGTAGACCTGACCTTCAAGTCCGGCCGTGACACCACCAAGGATGAAGTCAACGAAATCCTGCAGGCCGCAGCCGAAGGCCCGATGAAGGGCGTGCTGGGCTTCAACACCCTGCCGCTGGTTTCCTCCGACTTCAACCACAGCACCGAAGCCTCCACCTTTGACGCCACGCTGACCAAGGTGACTGGCGGCAATATGGTGAAGGTACTGGCCTGGTACGACAACGAGTGGGGCTTCAGCAACCAGATGCTGAAAACCGCGCGTGCCATGTTCGAAGCCAAGTAATCCCCACGGCCCGACAGGGCCGTGCTGCTTGAAACCGGCAGGCGGGTCATCACCGTCCCTGCCTGCCGGCCTGCCATGACAGACCCGCTGGCGCTCCGGTCGAGCCATGCTCCCGGCCAGCATCCGCCATGGTGACGGCAAGGGTTTTCGCTGCGGCTAGCAGCCTGCCGCCAGCCGTGCAAGCCCATACTGCTGTAATAAATACACTACTTGATCTGGTATCTGTTAAGCCTGCGGGCAGCCCGGTACAGTAGCTGGCAGCAACAACACCGCAGCAGGTCACTTCCCCCGGAATGGCCATGGCGGTGATGCTGTCACCGTCCTGAACAACGGTTGTACGGCCTTCCCCCACGAAGGCGGTCGCCAATTGCATCCAACAGATAAAAGCGAGCCACCGATGAAATTCAACAAACTGACCGAACTGGATCTGGCCGGCAAACGCGTGCTGATCCGTGTCGACATGAACGTGCCGGTGAAAAATGGCGTGATCGGCGACGACACCCGCATCCGCGCCAGCCTGCCCTCCATTGAACACAGCCTGAAGGCTGGTGCCGGCGTCATCCTGATGACCCACTTGGGCCGTCCTACCGAAGGCGAACCCAAGCCGGAAGACAGCCTGGCTCCGGTGGTGGAACGCCTGTCCACCCAGCTGGGCCGACCGGTACGCCTGGTCGCCGACTGGCAGTCCGGCCTGAACGTAGCCGCCGGCGAAGTGGTGATGCTGGAAAACGTGCGCCTGAACAAGGGCGAGAAAAAGAACAATGCCGAGCTGGGCCAGGCCTATGCCAGCCTGTGCGATGTGTTCGTCAATGATGCCTTCGGCACCGCCCACCGCGCCGAGGCCTCCACCCATGCCGTGGCCCAGTTTGCCCCGGTGGCCTGCGCCGGCATCCTGCTAGCCGCCGAGCTGGACGCCCTGGGCAAGGCCCTGCTGGCTCCGGCCCGTCCGCTGGTGGCCATTGTGGCCGGCTCCAAGGTATCAACCAAGCTGACCATTCTGGAATCCCTGGCCGACAAGGTCGACCAACTGATCGTCGGTGGTGGCATCGCCAACACCTTCCTGCTGGCCGAAGGCAAGAACATCGGCAAATCACTGGCCGAGGCTGACCTGGTCGATGAAGCCAAAAAGGTCATCGCCAAGATCCGCGCCCGTGGCGGCAATGTGCCGCTGCCCAGCGATGTGGTATGCGCCACCGAGTTTGCCGAAAGCGCCGTCGCCACCACCAAGAATGTGGCCGAGGTAAGCGCTGAGGACATGATTCTGGACATCGGCCCGGATTCGTCGGCCGAGCTGGCCGCCATTATCGCCAAGGCTGGCACCGTGGTATGGAACGGCCCGGTCGGTGTCTTCGAATTTGACCAGTTCGGCAACGGCACCAAGACCCTGGCCCAGGCCATCGCCCAGTCGCCGGCCTTCTCCATTGCCGGCGGTGGCGACACCCTGGCGGCCATTGCCAAATATGGCATTACCGACGACATCAGCTACATTTCCACCGGCGGTGGCGCTTTCCTGGAATTCCTGGAAGGCAAGGAACTGCCGGCCGTGGCGATTCTGGCCGAACGCGCCGCCTGATCACCCTAATCCTGTCTTGCAAGTGAATGGCGCGGCCGCCGCGCCATTCTCCCCACCCTTGCCGGAGTGCTGTCATGCCACTGAATACCTGGCTGCTGTTCATCACCACCGTGTTTTTCGTCTCGGCCACGCCCGGCCCCAATATGCTGCTGGCGATGACCCATGGCATTCATCATGGCGTGCGCCGCACCGCCGTGACCTGCCTGGGGCTGATGACGGGCCTGGGCATCATCATGCTGGGTTCGGCAGCCGGCCTGGGCGCCTTGCTCGCCGCATCGGAACAGCTGTTTTCCATAGTAAAATACGCCGGTGCCGCCTATCTGATCTATCTGGGCATCAAGACCTGGCGCGCCACGCCGCAACCGGTAACGGAAGTGGCCGACGACAACAGCAAGGCTCACACGCCCTGGGTGATGTTCCGCACCGGTTTTCTGGTGTCGATGAGCAATCCCAAGGCCTTTATCTTTTTTACCGCGCTGTTCCCGCAATTCATGGACGCGCGCCTGCCGCAGGGGCCGCAGCTGGCCATCCTGGCGGCCACGTTTTACGTGATCGAAGCCTCCTGGCAGTTTGCCTATGCCAGCGGTGGTGCCCGCCTGGCCGGCTGGCTCAACAGCGCCCGTCGCCTGAAGCTGGTGAACCAGGTGTCCGGTGGGGCCTTTATCGGCGCCGGACTGTTGCTGTCCGGCATTTCCCGGCGCTAGCGCAACACGCATACCGTATCGGATCTGTTATCGGGCTGGCTCTCCACAAGAGGTCCCGGCCCTTGATTTAAACCCCGTGCCGCCAGCAGGCGGTGCGACCTGAGGAGATTTTCATGGCACTCGTTTCCATGCGTCAGCTGCTGGACCATGCAGCCGAATTCAGCTACGGCCTGCCGGCTTTCAACGTCAATAATCTGGAACAGATGCGCGCCATCATGGAAGCCGCCGACAAGTGCGACGCGCCGGTGATCGTGCAAGCTTCGGCCGGTGCCCGCAAATACGCCGGAGCCCCCTTCCTGCGCCACATGATTCTGGCGGCCGTGGAAGAATTCCCGCATATCCCGGTGGTGATGCACCAGGATCACGGCACCAGCCCGGACATCTGCCAGCGCTCCATCCAGCTGGGTTTCTCCTCGGTGATGATGGACGGCTCGCTGAAGAGCGATGGCAAGACCCCGGCCAACTACGACTACAACGTGGATGTGACCCGTACCGTGGTCAACTTCGCCCATGCCTGCGGCGTGTCGGTGGAAGGTGAAATCGGCTGCCTGGGCAGCCTGGAAACCGGCATAGCCGGCGAAGAAGACGGCGTGGGTGCCGAAGGCGTGCTGGACCACAGCCAGCTGCTGACCGACCCGGAAGAAGCCGCCCGCTTCGTCAAGGACACCGGTGTGGACGCGCTGGCCATTGCCATCGGCACCAGCCACGGCGCCTACAAGTTCAGCAAGAAGCCCACCGGCGACGTGCTACGCATCGACCGTATCAAGGAAATCCACGCTCGCATCCCCAATACCCATCTGGTGATGCACGGTTCGTCTTCGGTACCGCAGGAATGGCTGCAGATCATCAATGAGTTCGGTGGCGATCTGGGCGAAACCTATGGCGTGCCGGTAGAAGAAATCGTCGAAGGTATCAAGCACGGCGTGCGCAAGGTGAATATCGACACCGACCTGCGTCTGGCTTCCACCGGTGCCATCCGCCGCTTTATGGCGCAGAACCCGAAGGAATTCGACCCGCGCAAATACCTGAAGGCCTCCACCGATGCCATGCGCGATATCTGTATCGCCCGCTACGAAGCCTTCGGTGCCTGCGGTCAGGCCAGCAAGATCAAGGCCATCAACCTGGACACCATGGCCAATCTGTATCTGAAGGGCCAGCTGGCGCAGATCATCAAATAAGCTGCCGCCACTGAATCGACCAACCCGCTGCCCTCAGCGGGTTTTTTCTTGCCCGCGCCAGGCTGGCCAACAGCAGCATGGCCGTCTCCCCCATCAGCAGCATTGGCGCTGCGCAGCCGATTGCTTACACTGCAGCCATGGCCGATCTCTTATCTCCCCTGGAATGGTTTTTTGTCGTCCTGCTGGCCGTGGTGCCACTGCTGGGACTGGGTTTTCATCTGTGGATCATGCTGCTGGGACACGACAAGGCCAGCACACAAGCGGAGGACAAGTCATGAAACTGAACATGGTGTATTTTGCCCGGCTGAAAGACAGCTTTGGCACCGGCCAGGAAAGCCTGGAAACCGAAGCCAGCAGCGTAGCGGAACTGCTGGTGGAATTGCGCCTGCGCGGTGGGAGCTGGGCCACCGAGTTGGGCCATGGCAAGACCTTCCGCGTGGCCTGTAATCAGGAGCTGGTCGACCCGGACAGCGCACTGCGCGATGGTGATGAAGTCGCCATCTTTCCACCTGTAACCGGGGGCTGAGATGCAGCCATTTACCGTGCGGGTGCAAACCGGGCGCTTTGATGCCGGTGCGGAAATCGACCGGCTGTCGTGCAACCCGGCCTGCGGTGCCGTGGTCAGCTTCAGCGGCCTGGTGCGCGATTATGGCGACCGCCAGGACGTGGCCGCGCTCGAGCTGGAACACTATCCGGGCATGACCGAGAAAGCCTTGCACGCCATCATCGAACATGCCGGCCAGCGCTGGCCGCTGCAGGCCGCCACCATCATACACCGCGTGGGTCATTTGCCGCTGGGCGAGCCTATCGTGCTGGTGGTCACCGCCTGCAGCCATCGCAAGGATGCCTTTGCCGCCGCGGAATTCCTGATGGACTTCCTCAAGACCGCCGCACCGTTCTGGAAGAAGGAAATCCTGCAGGATGGCAGCGCCCACTGGGTGGAAGCCAAACACAGCGATCAGGCCGCCATCGGCCGCTGGCAATGAACTATACCGCGCTGATTCTGGCCGGTGGCCAGGCGCGCCGCATGGGCGGTGTGGACAAGGGGCTGGTGAGCTTGGCCGGCCAGTCGCTGCTTGCCCATACCCTGCAAGCACTGGCCGCACAAAGCCAGCCACCACAGCACATCCTGATTTCTGCCAACCGCCATCTGGATGAATACGCTGCGTACGGCCATCCGGTATTGCCGGACAGCCTGCCAGACTTTCCCGGCCCGCTGGCCGGGCTGCTGGCCGGCATGCAGGCCGCGCCGGACAGCATCCTGCTGATGCTGCCCTGCGATGCGGTGTGCCTGCCAGCTGATTTTGCCGCGCGCTTGCTGGCAGCCCTGCCGAGCCAACAGGTGATCAGCGCCAGCGACCCAGCCCAATGGCATCCCAGCCTGCTGGCCTTGCAGCCCGGGCTGGCGGATGCGCTGGCTGCTTATCTGGCGGCGGGGGGGCGCTCCATCCGCGGCTGGCTGGCGACGCTGCAACACCAGAGCCTGCCCTTTGCGCAGAGCCTGCCCAATCTCAATACCCTGGATGCAGTCCGCCAGCTGGAACAGCAATGGCCGGCTGACTGACACTGTCCAGCAGCCAGCTTTTGAACAGCCGGGCATTGTCGCTCAGCGACTTGTGGCGGGGATGGGCGAGAAAATCCACCTTGCCGCTGACAAAGGCAAACGGCCCCAGCCGCTTGAGTACGCCCTGCTGCAGCAGATCATGTGCCATGAATTCCCAGCCCAACCCTATGCCCATGCCTTGCAACACGGCATTGAAGGCCAGCGTCACCTGATTGAACATCGGCACCCGCGCCGGCGGGCTATAAACCAGACCGAAATGGCCGAACCAGTCATGCCAGTTGATGCAGTTCCAGGCTGATGAATCGAGCTGGATCAAGGGCAGGGCAGCCAACTGCTCCACCTGGGTGATGGCCGGGTAGTCTAGCTGGGCGCTGTACACCGGGTACACCACCTCGGGAAACAGCGGCTCGGCCGCCAGCGAACTCCAGCGTCCGTCACCATAGAAAATGGCAAAGTCGTACTCCGCCACACTGGCCTCGTCCATGCTGTTGCTGGCGTGAATATTGACGGTAATGTCCGGGTGCTGCTGGCTGAAAGCCACCAGGCGCGGAAACAGCCAGAACTGCGCCACCGCATGGGTGCAGTTCACGGTGAGCGTGTGGCGGTTATGCTCGGCCTGCAGCCGTGCCACGCTGTGCAGCAGCGATTGCAGCATGGGGGATACCTCGCGCTGCAGCGCCAGCCCGGCTGGCGTAGGCTGGATGCCGCGCACCAGCCGCTCGAAGAGCGGCAGCTTGAGCCAGTCCTCCAGGGTGCGGATCTGCTTGCTGACCGCGCTCTGGGTCACGCATAGCTCGGTGGCCGCCTTGGTAAAGCTGCCATTGCGCAGCACAGCCTCGAAATGAATCAGGCTTTCCAGCGGTGGCAGGTTTTTCAGATAGCGACTCATGCAAGCTCCTTCCCCATTGTGTCCACCAGATGGTGGCATTCCCGATCCGCATCGTGTCATTGCCAGACTATTAATCCAGATAGGGTGACCACTGGCAAGCCATTCCTCTAAGGAATGCGTGAATGCCGAGATATCCTTTGTCGGGCAAGGCCGGCCGGCTTAGCCTTGCCCTTGTTTAGCACAATGGCAGGGAGCAGCAGATGAAACGGGGTATAGGCTATGCCGGCATGGCCGGGGCGGTGTGGGGACTGGTGCTGATGGTGCCGCAGGTATTGCCGGAATTCAGCCCCTGGCTGCTGTGCGCCGTGCGCTTCAGTCTGTATGGCTTGATTTCCCTGCTGCTGGCGCTGCCGCTGGCCGGCCGCCTGCGCGCACACTTGCAGCGCGAGGATATCCTGATGCTGGCCCGCCTGTCCTTGGTGGGTAATCTGCTGTATTTCATCCTGCTGGCCGCGGCCATCCAGTTGGTAGGCATTGCCCCGGCTTCGCTGATTGTCGGTGTGCTGCCAGTCACCATCACCCTGCTAGGACTGAAAGATGAGGGGGCCTTGTCGCTACGCCAGTTGCGCTGGCCGCTGGCGATGGTGCTGGCCGGCATTGTCTGCATCAATATCGATACCTTTGCCGGTAGCCATGGCAGCCAGAGCAGCTGGGCGCGGCTGAGCGGGGTGCTGGCTGCACTGGGTGCACTGGCCTGCTGGAGCTGGTTTGCCGCCAGCAATGCCCGCTATCTGCGCCGGCGGCCCTGTTTTGACAGCCATGAGTGGTCTTGCCTGCTGGGCATGGTCACCGGGGTGATGGGGCTGCTGCTGTGGCTGGCTTGCCACTGGCTGGGCCTGCCCATGGTCAGCCACGCCACCACGGCCCAGCACTGGCAGCTGTTCTGGCTGGCGGCAGCCGGCTGCGCGCTGGGCGGGTCCTGGCTGGCCAACGCGCTGTGGTACGCCGCCGCCCGCCGTCTGCCACCCACGCTGTCCGGCCAACTGATCGTGTTTGAAACCGTCTTTGCCTTGCTGTACGGCTTTGTCTGGCTGCAACGCTGGCCACGGCCGCTGGAGCTGGCATCCATGCTGTTGTTGCTGGGCGGCGTGTGCTGGGCAGTGCGTCGTCATGCCGAGCCGGAAACCAGCAGCCCAGGCCAGGTGGCGCTGCAAGGCAGCTGAACCTTGCTGTTTGGTACTGGTAATAAAAAACGCTGCCCAGGGCAGCGTTTTTCTTGCGGGAGACGACCGGCTTACTTGCCGCCGACCACACCCAGTTTGGCACGACGCGCCTTGACTGCATCAGCCAGGGTGGTCAGCAGCTTCTCGGTATCATTCCAGCCGATGCAGGCGTCGGTGATGCTCTGACCATAATTCAGCTCACAGCCCGGCTTCAGATCCTGGCGGCCTTCCACCAGATGGCTTTCCACCATCACCCCGAAGATGTGCTGATCGCCGGCGGCCATTTGGGCGGCCACATCATCGGCCACTTCCATCTGGCGACGGTAATCCTTGCGGCTGTTGGCATGGCTGAAATCCACCATCAGCTTTTGCGACAGGCCCACGGCGGCCAGTTCGGCAGCGGCCGCACATACGTGATCGGCCGAATAGTTGGGTTCCTTGCCACCGCGCAGGATGACATGGCAATCCGGGTTGCCACCGGTGGAAACGATGGCGGAATGGCCGGTCTTGGTGACCGACAGGAAATGGTGCGACACGCTGGCCGAGCGAATGGCATCCACGGCAATCTTCAGATTGCCATCGGTACCATTCTTGAAGCCCACCGGGCAGGAGAGGCCGGAGGCCAGTTCACGGTGAACCTGGCTTTCGGTGGTACGCGCACCAATGGCACCCCAGCTGATCAGGTCGGCAAAGTATTGCGGGGTGATCATGTCGAGGAATTCGGTGGCCGCCGGAATACCCATGTCGTTCAGGGTCAGCAGCAGGCGGCGGGCCAGGCGCAGGCCGGTATTGATATCGTAGGATTCATTCAGGTGCGGGTCGTTGATCAGACCCTTCCAGCCAACCGTGGTGCGCGGTTTTTCAAAGTAGACACGCATCACCACCACCAGCTCGCCAGCCAGGCTGTTGCGCAGGGTGGAGAGCTTGCGCGCGTATTCGATGGCTGCTTCCGGATCATGGATGGAACAGGGGCCGATGACCACCAGCAGGCGATCGTCCTCGCCGCGCAGCAGGGCCGCAATGTCCTTGCGCGTGGTGTAGATGACTTCGGAAGCGGTTTCGGTAATCGGCAGTTCGTACAGATGGGCGATAGGAGGCAGTAACTCTTTGATTTCGCTGATTCTTACGTCGTCGGTCTGGCGTTGCATGTTTGTCCCTAGCTGATATCGTTTTTACCTTGCATAGCAGCAAGATACCCGTACCAGCCAAGGCCGACAAGCCCTTATGTACTTGACAAGCACCGGCAAAAAAACAAAAAGCGCCATCGCAAGGCGATGACGCTTTGTTGGGCAGAACGCCGCAGCGGATCAGTCTGCGTACTGACGCTTCATGCGTTCGCGGCGTTCCTGGGCTTCCACCGACAGGGTAGCGGTGGGACGGGCCATCAGGCGGCGCAGGCCGATGGGCTCACCGGTGTCTTCACAGAAACCATAGGAACCATCGTCAATCTGACGGATGGAGGCCTGGATCTTCTGCAGCAGCTTGCGCTCACGATCGCGGGTGCGCAGCTCCAGTGCATACTCTTCTTCCAGCGTGGCCCGGTCCGCAGGGTCCGGGGTTGCTTCCTGCTCTTGCAAATGGTTGGCAGTGGCATTGGCGTTGATCAACAACTCCTGCTGCATCTGCAACAACCGGTCTTTGAAGAACTCAAGATGGTCGGCGTTCATGTAATCATCGCCTTCCCAGTTGAGAATATCTTGTTCGGTCAGCTTGGCCATAATTTTGGTGCTTCCAGCATGAGAGTTGGCAGACAGGCGAAGAAGATTACCCACGGTATCGGATTTGTGCAACTGCCAACGACAATTCGCCTTCTTCGGCGTCACCTGCTGCTGACACTCGGTATAGCGCCAATCCAGGCTGGTAACAAGCCTGTCACATGAAAAAGGCGGCCAAAGGCCGCCTTGCGCTACTGCATGACGCTTATTTTTGCGCCAGAACCCATTTGACCAGGGTCTTGATGTCGGCATCGCTGACCTGGGCATTCGGCGGCATCGGGATCGGGCCCCACACACCGGAACCACCAGCCTTCACCTTGGCGATCAGCTTGGCTTCAGCACCCTTGTCGCCAGCGTATTTCTTGGCAACGTCCTTGTAGGCCGGGCCAACTACCTTGTGATCAACCGCATGACAGGACAGGCAGTTGTTCTTTTGTGCCAGCGCCTGATTGGCCATGGCCGGAGCGGCAGCAGTACCCAGCAGCAGGGCAGCAAGCAGCATTTTCTTCATCACGATTCTCCAGATCATTGAGGAAATTACACTACATCTTTTCAGATGCGGCAGAGCATGACAAATAAACATATTTGTTACATCGCCACCTTGAGTTGCATCAAGAAGCTGCTTTCCAGGAAATGCACCGGCAGCATCAAAATGACCTGGATGATCAGGAAGAGAATCAGCGGCGACAAATCGACCCCGCCCACGGCAGCGCGGCGGAAGGGGCGGAGAAACGGGCGGGTCAGCGCATCCAGAATCGGGCTGAGCGGATTATAGGGATTCACCCAGCTCAGCACCGCCTGCACGATGACCGCCCCCATCAGCAGGGTCAGCGACTGCTTGAATACATCCAGCACCGCCAGCAGCGACAGGGCCAGCCAGGTTTCCGGCGCGGCCAGGGTGTACATGGGATTGAGCGCCAGAATGATCACGCTGGAAACCATGCTGACCAGCCAGGCCAGCAGCATGGTGGCACTGTCGTAACCACGCAGCGAAGGCAGCAGCTTGCGCAGCGGCAGCACGGCGAAGTTGGTGGCCGCCATGACAAACTGGCACAGGGGGTGTTTGAACGGCGCCCGCGCCACCTGCAGGTAAAAACGCAGCAGCAATACCAGCACGAACAGGTCGGCGATGGTCTTGATCAGAAATTGCACGGTTTCCAGAAACATGAAGCTTTAATCCTGACTGAGTTGTTGGCCCATTTCGATGGAGCGGTCACGGCAGTCCATGGCACCGGCGATGATGGCCGCCTTGACGCCTTCTGCCTCGAAGCGGCCGATGGCGCGTTCGGTGGTACCGCCCTTGGACATGACATTGGTGCGCAGGGTGGCCACCGGCAGCGGGCTCTGGCGCGCCAGCTCCACCGCACCGTCAAAGGTGGCCAGCACCAGCCGGCGCGCTTCGTCGGCAGCAAAACCAGCTTGCTCGGCGGCTTCGATCATGCTTTCAATAAAATAGAAGACATAGGCCGGGCCACTGCCGGAAACGCAGGTAATGTCGTCGATGCCTTCTTCCTTGTCCAGCCATACCGTGATGCCGGCCGCCAGCATGATGGTCTCGGCATGGTCGCGGTCGGCGGCGCTGGCACCACCGGCGGCATACAGGCCGGAAACACCCTTGCCCACCATGGCCGGGGTATTGGGCATCACGCGCACAATGCGCTCGCTACCCAGCCAGCGCGCCATGGCATCGCAGCGGATGCCCGCGGCGATGGACAGTACCATGCCGCCATTCAGACGCGGGGCCAGTGCCTGGCAGACTTCCTTGAGCTGCTGCGGCTTGACCGCCAGCAGCACGATATCGTCGGCCGACAGCTGTTCCGGCAAATCGCTCGACGTGCTCACGCCAAAATCACGGGCCAGTTCGGCCAGCTTGGCGGCATTCGGGTCCACCACGTGGATATGATGGCCGCCCTGCTGGTGGAGGCCGCCGATGATGGCCGTGGCCATATTGCCGCCGCCGATGAAGGTAATCTGCATTGCCTATTTTTCCTCTTTGACTCTTGTATGCGGTCCGGCCGCGCTGCATGCCGGTTGCCCGCTTATGAATGCCAACCTATGAATGATAGTGCCGCGCACCGAAAATGGCAGTACCGACGCGCACCATGGTGCTGCCCGCAGCGATGGCCTGTGCCATGTCAGCGGACATTCCCATGGATACAGTATCCAATGCGAGGCCAGCAGCACGCAATTCCTGTTGCAATTGCTGCAGCAGGGCAAACTGGCCGGCCAGTCTGGCGGCATCCTCGGTAGGCTCCGGAATGCACATCAGCCCGCGCAGTTGCAGGCGGGGCAACGCCGCCACCGCCAGGGCCAGTGCCTTGGCTTCCTGCGGGGCGCAGCCGCTCTTGCTGGCTTCGCCGGACACATTCACCTGCACGCACACTTGCAAGGGCGGCAGGCTGTCCGGCCGCTGCTCGGACAGGCGCTGGGCGATCTTCAGCCGCTCGATGGAATGCACCCAGTGCGCAGCTTCCGCCACGATGCGGGTCTTGTTGGATTGCAGCGGGCCGATGAAGTGCCACTCGATGTCCAGCGCAGCCAGCTCTGCCGCCTTGGTCTGCAGCTCTTGCACATAGTTTTCGCCAAAGGCCCGCTGGCCGGCGGCGTAAGCCTGTTGCACGGCACTGGCGGGAAAGGTCTTGCTCACCGCCAGCAGGCGGACGCTGCCGGCCGTGCGCCCGGCGGCGGCTTCGGCGGCGTGGATCTGCTGCCGGACGTGTTCGATGGCGTGTGCGACGGAATCGCTCATGGTGTTCCTTGTGGCGATGGCGGGCTGTCTCTACAAAGAAAACAGCAGGACGTGCCGCTTAGATTGCTGTCCACATATCCTTTTGCAACAGCTTGCGCTTACAATCGCAAAAAAACGTTAGCGTCATGCCCACCGCCGGGTAATCGTGGAGAAATTATAAATGGAAATTTCCGAGCTCTTGGCTTTTACCGTCAAGAACAAGGCATCGGACCTGCACCTGTCCGCTGGTCTGCCACCCATGATCCGGGTACATGGCGACGTGCGGCGCATCAATCTGCCGCCGCTGGATCATCATGATGTGCACGATATGGTGTACGACATCATGAACGACTACCAGCGCAAGATTTTCGAAGACGAGTTCGAGTGTGACTTCTCCTTCGAACTGCCGGGCATTGCGCGCTTCCGGGTCAATGCCTTTGTGCAGAACCGTGGCATGGGCGCGGTGTTCCGTGTGATTCCGTCCAAGGTGCTGACGCTGGAACAGCTGGGCGCGCCGAAGATCTTCCAGGATATCGCCAGCTATCCGCGCGGCCTGGTGCTGGTGACCGGCCCGACCGGCTCGGGTAAGTCCACCACGCTGGCGGCGATGGTGGATTTCGTCAACGAGAACAATTATTCGCACATCCTGACGGTGGAAGACCCAATCGAATTCGTGCATGACAGCAAGAAATCGCTGATCAACCAGCGTGAAGTCGGCTTGCAGACCCACAGTTTTTCCAATGCGCTGCGCTCGGCGCTGCGTGAGGACCCGGATGTGATCCTGGTGGGCGAATTGCGCGATCTGGAAACCATCCGCCTGGCGCTGACCGCAGCGGAAACCGGCCACCTGGTATTCGGCACGCTGCATACCAGTTCGGCCGCCAAGACCATCGACCGTATCGTCGACGTGTTCCCGGCCGGTGAAAAGGAAATGGTGCGCTCCATGCTGTCGGAGTCGGTGCGTGCGGTGATTTCGCAGACCTTGCTCAAAACCAAGGACGGCAATGGCCGGGTTGCTGCCCATGAAATCATGATAGGCACGCCGGCCATTCGTAACCTGATCCGCGAAAACAAGATCGCCCAGATCAATTCGATGATCCAGACCGGCCAGCAACACGGCATGCAGACACTGGACCAGTGCCTGCAGGAGCTGGTGCGGCGCAATATCGTGGCCCCGAACGAGGCACGCCAGAAGGCGGCATCCAAGGATGCGTTCTAAACTTCAGCAGGCAAGCTAGCCAGCCCGGATGGCCATCATGGAAAAAGACCAGGCATCAAAATTCATTCACGATCTGCTCAAGCATGCGGTGGGCAAGAATGCCTCCGATATCTTCATTTCCGCCGAATTTCCCCCGGCCATGAAGATAGACGGCAAGATCACCCCGGTGGCCCCACAGCCGCTGTCGGCCCAACACACCAAGGAGCTGGTGCGTTCGGTGATGAATGACCGCCAGACCGAAGAGTTCGAGTCGAAAAAGGAAGCCAACTTCGCCATCAACCCGCCGGGGCTGGGCCGTTTCCGGGTCAGCGCCTTTATCCAGCAGGGCTGTGCCGGCATGGTGATGCGCAAGATCAATACCGAGATTCCCACCTTCGACAAGCTGAATTTGCCGGAGGTATTGCAGGACATCGCGCTGATCAAGCGTGGACTGGTGATTTTCGTCGGCGGTACCGGTTCGGGTAAATCCACCTCGCTGGCGGCACTGGTGGACTGGCGCAACAGCCACAACCAGGACCACATCATCACCATCGAGGACCCCATCGAATACGTGCATCAGCACAAGAAGTGCATCGTGACCCAGCGCGAGGTGGGCGTGGATACCGAAGACTGGGAAATCGCGCTGAAAAACACCCTGCGTCAGGCGCCGGACGTGATTCTGATGGGTGAGATCCGCGACCGGGAAACCATGGGCTACGCGTTGCAGTTTGCCGAAACCGGCCACCTGTGCCTGGCCACACTGCACGCCAACAATGCCAACCAGGCACTGGACCGCATTCTCAACTTCTTCCCGGAAGAGCGGCACCAGCAGGTGCTGATGGATTTGTCGCTGAACATGCGCTCCATCATTTCGCAGCGACTGTTGCCGATCAAGACTGGCCGTGGCCGGGTGGCGGCAGTGGAAATCCTGCTGAATACGCCGTTGATTTCCGACATGGTGTTCAAGGGTGAAATTGCCGGGCTGAAGGAAGTCATGGGCCGTTCGCGCGAGTCCGGCATGCAAACCTTCGACCAGTCGCTGTTCGACCTGTTCGAAGCGGGCTATATCAGTTATGAAGACGCGCTGCGCAATGCCGACTCGATCAACGACCTGCGTCTGAAAATCAAGTTGTACAGTGAAAGCTCCAAGGGCCGCGATCCGCTGGAAGGCATCGATCATCTGGATATCGTCTGAGATATGCGCACAACCCGTGCACGTCGGCACCCACGGTGCGGCGCGCCGGCTGGAAAATAGCTGATGTACTTTGACGAAAACACCACCGTCCTCATCATCGAGGACTCCCTCACGGTACGCCAGAGCCTGCGCACCATGCTGTCCATGGCCGGCATTACCCGCTCCGATGCCGTCAGCAGTGCGGCAGAAGGGCGCGCACGCCTGAAGGGACGCCGCTTTGATGTTGTGCTGTGCGACTACAATCTGGGTGACGGCATGGATGGCCAGGAGCTGCTGGAAGCACTGCGCAAGACCGGCACCCTGCCACTGTCCACCATCTGGATCATGATTACCGGCGAGCGCAAATACGAGCGGGTGGTGGCAGCGGCGGAAATGGCACCGGACGACTACATCCTCAAGCCCTTCAACTCCAATCTGCTGTTGACCCGCATGAACAGCGCACACCGGCGCAAGTCCTTCCTGGCACCGGCACACGAGCAGCTGGAAAAGGGCAACCGCAGCGCCGCCATCAGCACCCTGCAGCAACTGGTAGCCGCCGCCCCCGGCCCGATGAATCGCCTCGATGCCAACCGGCTGTGCGCCGAACTGCTGGTGACTGAAGGGCGGCAGGGCGAAGCGCTGCACATCTATCAGGCGCTGCTGGAAAGCAAGGTGATTCCCTGGGCCAAGATGGGCGTGGCGCGCATCCAGGCCGACCAGGGCATGCAGGGCGAGTCCAGCGAGCTGCTCAAGGAAATCATCCAGGATGCACCGCTGTATACCGATGCCTACGACTTGCTGGCGCAGAACCTGATCGACGAGGGCCAGTACGCCCAGGCGGTGGATGTACTGGAAAAGGCCGTGAATATCTCGCCGCGCAATTTTCACCGGCTGAAAAGCTGCGGCACGGCGGCGCTGCGCTCCGGCGACCCGGAAAAAGGTGCGCAATACCTGCAACGTGCAGTGGAAATCGGCCGCAACAATAATTTCTTTGGCCCGGAAGTACTGATAGACCTGCTGCAGGCCTATTCCGAAACCGGCAACACCCAGTATATCGACCGCCTGCAGGCCGATATCAGCGCCAGCCTGGCCGAGCGCCCGGAAGCACAATTCACCCTGCTGACCTGCAAGGCGCTGACTGCGCTGGTACAGCAAAGAGCCGAAGAAGCACTGGCGCAATTGAAGCTGGCGGCCGACGATCTGCTCAAGTCCTTTGTCCATTTTGAATCGGCCCAGCGCTTTCTGGGTGCCGTGGTGCGCCTGCCGGAAACGCTGATCGAGCCTGAGCTGCTGGCCAGCTGGACCCGCACCATCACCATGCGCTTTGCCTACAGCCGCCATGAACTGGCCACGCTGCTGGAAATCGCCCGCAAGCATGCCCATTGCAGCGAGCTGATCGAACACGCTTATGCCGAACTGCAGGAACAGAGCAACAAGGCCGTGGAACTGACCACAGAAGGCCGCGCGGCCGAGGCCGGGCGCATGCTGCATGAAATGGCGATGCGCCTGTACAACGAGCGCACCGGCATGAATGCCTGCGCCATTCTGTTACGGGTACGGGAGCAGCTGCGCAAGAAAAACCAGGACACCAGCGAATACGACCAGATGCTGCGCGAGATGCTGGACTGGCTGCCCAGGGACAATGAACGGGTGCAGGGCTTGCTCAGCCGGCTGCATGATCAGGACGGCGCAGAAGCCAGATCGGCCTAATGACGCGGGCAGCAGGCCGGTGTGGTGCGGCAGGCTGCCCGGTGTTTACTTCCACATGCTGTTGACCCAGTCCAGCGCCTGGGTTTCCACCCGCATCAGCACTTCCGGGTCGTAGCCTGCCGGATGCGGGGCGGCATCGTCTTCCAGACTCAGCGCCACACGCAGCAATTCGCCCAGCACATGGCGGCCTTCCAGTACGGCTTCTTTCAGGCTGTCCTCAATCGGCAGGCTGGCAATCACCTCGGCCTTGGGCTGCTGTACCAGCACATCCACCAGCGACAGCATGCCTATCATGAAGGCACTTTCCCTGACATCGCGCCGCTCCGGATAGCAGGCTTCGGCCAGCAGCTCCATGATGCGGCCGCGCGTGGCCGCCAGCTCCAGCAGCGGGTTGCGCTGCGGCTGGATATCGGTGGCATTGCTGGCAAACAGCAACAGCATTGACCAGCGCTTGATCTTGGCCCGCCCCAGCAACATGATGGCCTCGCTCACCGAGGCCACCGGCCGTCGGGTCGCGGCCGAGGCCGTCGAGCTGAGTTTCATCAGCATCAGCACCACGTCCGGTGCCAGTTTCAGCGCCTGGGACAGCTCGTCGTTGTCGGCATCGCTCATCAACAAGCCCAGTAGGCTGAGCATGGCATGCTGGCTGGCATTGGCCTGGCGGGTGGACAGCACGGTGGGGCGCGCAAAGAAATAGCCCTGGAACCACTGGATGCCCAGCTCGCGGCACAGTTCGAACTGCTCTACCGTATCCACCTTCTCCGCCAGCAGAATGCCGGGGAAGCCCGCCAGATCGGCCACCAGCTGACGCAATTGCAGCAGGTTGAGTGCCACCAGGTCGATCTTGACGATGTCCACCAGCGGCAGCAGGGCCAATCTGTCGGCATCCAGCTCCACCACATCATCCATCGCCAGCCGGAAACCCTTGCGCCGCAGCTCGGCCAGTCGCTCCAGCAAGGGCGGCGTCACCTTTACCGTTTCCAGGATTTCCAGCACCACCTTGTCACAAGGCAGCACATCCAGCAGATCATCCATCAGCAGGGTTTCGCTGACATTGATGAAGCCCAGACGGTCACCCAGCACCTCGCCCACGCCCAGATCGACAAAGGCATGCCGGATCACCGCCGTGGTCGCCATCACGTCGTCGTCGACCCTGGCGACATTGGCCTGGCTGGAGCGGAACAACAGTTCGTAAGCCACCAACTGCTGGTTGGCATCAACGATGGGCTGACGCCCAAGATAGCGGGTTGAATACATGGACTGGTCTGGCTGGAAAGGTTAGCGCTATCGTCAGTGTAGGCGCGGTGCAGAGAGGTTAGCAGGTAATTTTCTCCAATGATAATACATTAACGTTTACATCATTTGTAAGTATTATCAACTAATAACAATAACAATGTCATAGCCATGGCGCTATTAAGCAATATTGGGAAAATATCCTGCTTAGTTGCCTGAGCAAGCCTACCGGCTCGGCATAAAAAAACCCGGCGTTGCCGGGTTTCTGGTTTGCTGCAGTGCTTAGTGTTGCAGAATCTTCGACAGGAACTGACGGGCACGCTCGGAGCGGGCATTGATGTCGCCAAAAAAGGCATCCTTGTCGCAGTCTTCCACGATGGCACCCTTGTCCATGAAGATGACGCGGTGTGCCACCCGACGGGCAAAGCCCATTTCGTGGGTGACGCACATCATGGTCATGCCTTCCTGGGCCAGCTCGGTCATCACGTCCAGCACTTCATTGATCATTTCCGGGTCCAGCGCACTGGTCGGCTCGTCGAACAGCATGGCGATGGGGTCCATCGCCAGCGCACGGGCGATGGCCACGCGCTGCTGCTGACCACCGGACAACTGGCCGGGAAATTTGTGGGCATGGGCTTTCAGGCCAACGCGATCCAGCAGCTTCAGGCCCTTTTCCCGCGCTTCGTCCTGGCTGCGGCCCAGCACCTTGACCTGGGCGATGGCCAGGTTCTCGGTGATGGACAGATGCGGGAACAGCTCGAAATGCTGGAACACCATGCCGACACGGCTGCGCAGCTTGGGCAGATCGGTTTTCGGATCGCCCACCGCGATGCCGTCGACAATGATTTCACCTTTCTGGAAAGGTTCCAGCGCATTGACGCACTTGATCAGGGTGGATTTGCCGGAACCGGACGGCCCGCACACCACCACCACCTCGCCTTTTTTGACGCCGGTGGTGCAGTCGGTCAGTACCTGAAAGTCGCCATACCACTTGCTTACATTGTTGATGCTAATCATCGCGCTCATACAGCAAACCTTTTTTGCAGACGCTTCACCCATTGCGACGCGCCGAAACTGATCACGAAGTAAACCGCACCGGCAAACAGCAGGAATTCATGCGGCAAACCAACGACATCGCCCTTGGAGCGGGCGGTATTGAGAAAGTCCATCAAGCCCACCGCATACACCAGCGAGGTGTCCTGGAACAGGATGATACTTTGCTGCAGCAAGAGCGGCATCATTTTGCGGAAAGCCTGCGGCAGGATCACCAGCCGCATGGCATGGCCATAACTCATGCCCAGCGCGTAGGCGGCATTGATCTGCCCGCGCGAAATGGACTGGATGCCGGCGCGGACGATTTCGGAGAAATACGCCGCCTCGAACATCACGAAGGCCACCAGGCAGGAGGTAAAGGCCCCCACCGGGGTCAGGTCGCCGGTGATCCAGCTCAGTACCATGGGCACCACCAGGTAGAACCAGGAGATGACCAGCAGCAGCGGTATCGAACGGAAGTAATTGACGTACCACTTGGCCAGCCGCGACAGCAGCAGGTTGTCCGATAGTCGCGCCAGCGCCAGCAGGGTGCCCAGTACCACGCCGCCGCCCACTGCCATCACCAGCAGTTTGAGCGTCAGCACCATGCCATCGGCCAGGCCGGGCAGGGCGGGGATGATCTGACTGAAATCAAGGGCCATTATTTGCTACCTCCCATCATGCCGGGAATGCGCACCCGCTTTTCCACCCAGGCCATGAAGCCCATCAGGCTCATGTTGAGGACAAAGTAGATCAGCGTTGCCAGGGTGAAGGCTTCGAAAATATTGGCGGAAAACTCGGCGGTTTGCTTGGTTTGCGCCAACAGCTCCATCAGGCCAATCAGCGAGGCCACCGAGGAGTTCTTGAAAATGTTCAGAAACTCGCTGGTCAGCGGCGGAATGATGATGCGGAAAGCCTGCGGCAGCAGCACGAAACGGTAGGCCTGCGCCGTGGAAAAGCCCATGGCCAGCGCCGCATTGTTCTGACCGCGCGGCAGCGCCTGAATACCGGTACGTACCTGCTCGCAAACGCGGGCGGCAGTAAACAGGCCCAGGCACACCACCACCGACAGATAGGCGGATGCCGCCGGGCTGATGCCCTGCTTGAACCACATTTCCAGCGGCGTGGGCAGCAGGTCCGGTACCAGGAAGTACCAGATGAACAACTGCACCAACAGCGGCACGTTACGGAACAACTCGACATAGGTGGTGGCGATGGTGGGCAGCAGCTTGCCCGGCAGGGTGCGCATGACACCCAGTACCGAGCCCAGCAGCAGGGCAATCGCCCAGCCAGCCAGCGCCACGGCAATAGTCCAGCCCAGACCGGAAACAAACCAGTTCAGGTAGATTTCACTGCCGACACCGGTGGACTTGAAAAAAATACCCCAGTCCCAGTGGTAGTTCATGTTTTTCTCCTGATGCAAGCAGACGCAAGCGTCTGCTGCCGACAGCCGCATGCCTCCCGGTAGCGGGAAACCATGGGAGTCGGATGAAGTCCCTGCCTGCTCTTGGGCAGACAGCAAAGGCAGATGCGCCACCGCCCCGTGCTGCCGTTATAGCCGGTAGCACGGAGGGAAAACAGGCAGGCAGCAATTGAGCCGGCATCTGCCGGCTCATCATCTGCACTACAGCAAGGGATCGCTTATTCGGCGGCCTTGTCGGTCGGCTTGGCGATCAGTTCCTTCACCACTTCGGACATCGGGAAGCTCAGGTTCAGGCCCTTGGGCGGAACCGGGCTGGTGAACCACTTGGCGTAGATCTTGTTCACTTCGCCGGACTTGTAAGTGGCCTTGATGGCGTCGTCCACTACCTTCTTGAAGGCAGCGTCGTCCTTGCGCAGCATGCAGCCATAGATTTCAAACGACTGCGGCTTGCCGGTGACCACCCAGTTGGCCGGGCTCTTGGCCTTGGCCATTTCGCCGTACAAGAGGGCATCGTCCATCATGAAAGCCACGGCACGGCCGGATTCCAGCATCAGGAAGGATTCGCCATGATCCTTGGCAGAGATGATGCTCATGCCCAGTTGCTTGTCGGCATTCATGGCCTTGAGCAGACGCTCGGAAGTGGTACCGGCGGTGGTGACGACGTTCTTGCCTTTCAGGTCGGCAAAGTCTTTCACACCGGAGGTCTTGGCGGTCAGCAGGCGGGTGCCGATTTCGAAGATGCCCACCGAGAAGGCCACTTGCTTCTGGCGCTCGACGTTATTGGTGGTGGAGCCACATTCCAGATCGACCGTACCGTTCTGTACCAGCGGGATACGGGTCTGCGAGGTCACCAGATTGTACTTGACCTGCAGGTTCGGCATTTTCAGCTCTTTCTTCACTTCTTCGACAACCTTGTTGGCCAGATCGACCGAGTAGCCAATGGGCTTCTGGTTATTGTCGTAGTAGGAGAAAGGAATGGAGGCATCGCGGTTGCCCAGTACGATGACACCGGACTCCTTGATTTTCTTCAGGGTGCCGGTCAATTCGGCGGCAAATGCCGGGGTGCTGGCCAGAGCGGCCAGGGTTGCTGCAGAGATAAGACGGGTGCAAAGCTTCATATAAGTTTCTCCTGGGGTCCTTGATCGATCACTGCCCTTAGCCCGAAGACCGCGGACACTGCTGTTATAGGCTGGATTATCCAGCAGCAGGTAACAGGCACAGCCAGGCTGGTACGACCGGTAAACCCCCGTTTACCTGCCAGCCGGACGCTGCCGGATGTCCTGCTTACAGTCACCGCCTCTTTATGCGGGCGGCTCTCCCTGTATTACTGCACACCCCGACCAGGCCGGGGTGAAAGGTTTGCGATTCTGCGGCCAGTGGCGACAGTATGCAAGCGGCACTGCAACAAGTGCCGCCAGCGGGGCAGCACTTGTCAATTTGTTGCGACAGTTCAGGCGGACAGGTGGTTCGCCATGCGGACAAAATCCTCCACGGCCAGGTTTTCCGGCCGCAGGCCCGGGTCTATGCCCAGCGCTTCGAAATCGGCCAGTTCCAGCACACCCTTCAGGTTGTTGCGCAGGGTCTTGCGGCGCTGCGAGAAGGCCTTGGTCACCAGTTCTTCCAATGCTTTTTCATCACGGGCCACACCGCAGCGTCCCGGGGCCGGAATCATGCGCACCACGGCCGAATCCACTTTCGGTGGCGGCCAGAAGGCATCCGGCGGCACGTTCAGCACCAGCTCCATTTCAAAGCGGTACTGCAGCATCACCGTCAGGCGGCCGAAATCGGTGGTGGAAGGCTCCGCCAGCATGCGGTCCACCACTTCTTTTTGCAGCATGAAGTGCATGTCGGTCACACGCTGGCCAAAGCTGGCCAGGTGGAACAGCAGCGGGGTGGAGATGTTGTAGGGCAGGTTGCCGACAATCTTGAACGCGCCATCGCTAATGGAGCCAAAGTCGAACTTGAGCGCATCGCCTTCATGGATGGTCAGGCGTTCCGGCGGGAATTCCTTTTTCAGGCGGGCGATGATGTCGCGGTCGATTTCCGCCACATGCAGATGCGGCAGGCGATCCAGCAGCGGCTTGGTAATGGCGCCCAGACCGGGACCGATTTCGATGACCACATCGGCAGGCTGCGGATTGACCGCGTGCACGATGTTTTCAATCACGCTGGCATCTTGCAGAAAATTCTGGCCAAAGCGTTTGCGGGGAATATGTTGGCTCATGGAAGCTCGAGATAAGAATTGCCTGAATTGTAAACCCTCAGCGCCAGCACATGCCAACCCGCTTGCGCATGATCAGGCATGCAGCGCCGCCAGCACGCCCCAGGCCAGTACCAGATAGCGCACTGCCTTGCCCACGGTCAGCCACAACAGGCTGGGCAACCAGGGCAGGCGCAGCCAGCCGGCGGCCAGCGGTAGGGCATCGCCGATCAGCGGCACCCAGCTGAGCAACAGTACCGCCGGGCCATAGCGCTCAAACCAGCGGCGGATGCGCGGTGACACTTCCTTTTTGGGAGCCACCCGCCCCAGCCACAGGCTGGTGGCACTGCCGGCACTATTGGCCACGGTGGCCAGCAGCAGGGCCGGCCACAGCCAGTCCGGCCATTTGTAAAGAAAGGCTGCCAGCACCACTTCGGAGTTGCCCGGCAGGATGGTGGATGAGGTAAAGGCCGAGACCACCAGCCCGCCCAGCGCCAGCCACACAGCCTGCATCAGATATCCAGCTCCAGCCCCGGCTCGCCACAAGCCTGGGCGATGGCTGTTTTCAGCGTGCTGAAGAACTCGGCACCGTCACGTGCCGCCAGCCACTGGCCATCCTTGAAGGCAAAGTGGTAGCCGCCGCTCTTGGCTGCGATCCATAGTTCCTGATTGGCGGCATGGCGGTTGACCACGATCTTGCCGCCGTCGTCGAATTCGATTTCCAGCACATTGCCATTGCTGACAAAGTCGGCATCCACGCCGGCATCGTCGATGGCATCTTCGATCCGGCTGAAAATGCGGTCGGTCACATCCAGAAATTCGCTCTCGTTCATGTCGTCTCTTCCTTGAATCGCGTGTGCTAGACTCGGGATTTTGCCACACCGGACTGCTTTTTATGCTGCGAACCATGCTGACCTGCCTTGCCCTGAGCCTTGTCGTGACTGCCTGTGGCTATAAAGGCAACCTGTATCTTCCCAAGCCGGACCCAACCCGCAGCCATGCCTCGGCACCGGCGGCAGAGGCCAGACCAGCCCCTTGAGCGGCCCCCTTTACCGGTTTTTACCCCTGGCACAGCAGCGCCGGCCCACGCCAGCGCTACACTGCCGTGCCGCCGGTCTTGGCTGCCTTATCCTGCGGGATGCTATCGTTAGCTGATCTGCTGATTTGTCGCCGCCCCGTCGCCATCTAGAATGTTCTGCTGCAAGGACGAAAGCCGCCATGACCCGTTTTGCCCGCCATCTCGAACACCACACCATCGTCAATCCCTTTCCCGGCATCGTGAAGCTGGAAACGGCGCTGGGGCACCGCATCAAGACCCGCATCGGCTCCAACGAGAGCCTGCCGGATCCGGTATCGCCACTGGCCGGCGAACTGGGCAAGGCGCTGGCGGAAATGGCCAGGCTGTATCCCGACCCCTATGCCCATGCCTTGCGTGAGCGGGCAGCAAAACTCAATGGCGTAAGTGCGGCTGAAGTGCTGTTCGATACTGGCGCCGACAGCCTGATCCTGCTGGCACTGCGCCTCACCTGTAACCCGGGTGAGGCCGTGGTCACCACCGCGGGTACCTATCCTAGCTTCCGCTACTTTGCCGAAGGCGTAGGTGCGCGCGTGCTGGAAGTGCCCTATTGCCAGCGTGGCCAGCACATGCGGCCGGATCTGGCGCGGCTGGCCGAAGTGGCCCGTGCCGAGCATGCCTCGGTGCTGTATCTGGCCAATCCGGACAATCCCACCGGCCATTACTGGCAGGCCGAAGACATCCGCACCCTGCGCGCCGCGCTGCCGCCGCATACCCTGCTGCTGCTGGACGAGGCCTATGTCGATTTCTGCACCGATGCCGCCGATGCCCCGCCCACGGGCATCCTGCCGCACACCTTGCGCCTGCGCACCCTGTCCAAGGCCTATGCACTGGCCGGGCTGCGCGTGGGCTATGCCATCGCCAGTGCCGACATCATCGCCAAGGCCGACCAGATCCGTCCGCAATATGCGCTGTCCAGCATTGCCCAGGCCGCGGCGCAAATCGTGCTGGATGACCCGGACTACTCGCGCAAGCTGGTGGCGCAAACCATCACCCTGCGTCATCACCTGAGCCATGCCTTGTACGATCAGGGCCTGACGCCGCTGCCCTCGCACACCAATTTCGTCTGTGTGGCCTACCCGGATGCGCTGCAGGCCGAGGCCATCCAGCGCCATCTCCTGCAATGCGGCATTGCCATCCACCGTCCGCAACACCCGGCCGTGCGCCACATGCTGCGCATCACCGCCCACCCGCAGGCCACCAGCGCCCGCGTACTGGCCGCCCTGGCCGGCCAGCTGGACTAGGCACGGCTAACAAAAACCCTGTTGCAGCTCCTTGCCCTGGGGACGCTACGCTTTTGTTAGCCGCTCCAAGCAGCGGATCAGACAGGCTCCGGGCAGCACCACCGACCACCGCGTTTGCCGACCGGTGGTTTTTTTGCATCCACAGCCCACCATGCCACCAGCTACTGACAATATGCTGTCAGCAGGGGGCGCGCATGCTGTGAACACGGCAACCCCGCCGTAGCCCTTTTCGGAGCCATCCATGTCGCTGATTCACTGGTTTGAAATCCCCGCCGCCAACTTTGACCGCGCCGTTGCCTTTTATCAGCAGGTATTGCAGCTGCAACTGAAGCAGGAAGACTGCATGACTGATCACATCGCGGTGTTTCCCGACAGCTCCGGCTGCATCATGGCCAGCCCGCGCCTGCCGGCCGGTGGTCAGGGTTGTCAAATCTACTTGGATGGCGGGCCGGATCTGGCTGCCACGCTGCAGCGGGTAAAAACCGCTGGCGGCAAGGTGCTGCTGCCCATCTCCACGCTGGAAGACGGCAATGGCGATATCGCACTGATAGAAGATAGCGAAGGCAATAGCATCGGCCTGCATGTGGAACCCTGAGGCAGGCCAGTCCGCTAGCGGATATCATGCTCATTCCAGCTTGGCTGGCAGTCGCCACACGCCACTTGCCGGCCAGCACAACCGGAGCCGCTCCATGCCGTTTTCCGCACAGGAACGCCAGCAAATGCTGGCACTCAAAGGGGTTGGCCCCACGGTGATCACCCGGCTGGAACAGCTAGGCTTTAGCAGTCTGAGCCAGCTGGCTGGCCAGGAAGCCGCCGACATCACCTGGCAAGTGGCGCAAGCCCTTGGCTCCAGCTGCTGGCATAACAGCCCGCAGGCACGGCAGGCCATCGCCAACGTCATCGCACTGGCGCAGGAGCAGCAGCCCCGCGCCACAGCAGGAAAGGAAGCAGGATGAAATTTGCCTACACCATTGTTTATGTGGCCGATGTCGCCAGCTCGCTGGCCTTTTTTGAAGAGGCATTCGGCTTTTCCCGGCGCTTTCTCACGCCGGAAGGCGACTATGGCGAGCTGGACACCGGCGACACCACCCTGTCCTTTGCCAGCAAGTCACTGGCCCTGAGCAATCATCCCGAGGGCTTTCGCTTTGCCGATGCTGGCGCGCTGCCGCTTGGTGTGGAAATTGCCCTGGCTACCGATGATGTGACAGCGGCGCATCAGGCGGCACTGGCTGCCGGTGCCAGCGAGCTGGCTGCGCCGCAGGTCAAACCCTGGGGCCAGACCGTGTCTTTCCTGCGCTGCCCGGACGGCATGCTGCTGGAGTTGTGCAGCCCGCTGCCGCACTAAAGCAGGACCCGCACCATGCGCCGTGCCGACCGTCTACTGCAAATCCTCCACCTGCTGCGCGGCCGCCGCCGCACCACGGCAGCCCAACTGGCCGCCTGGCTGGAAGTGTCGGTACGCACGGTCTACCGCGACATGGCCGACTTGCTCGGCAGTGGTGCGCCAGTCAATGGCGAGCCGGGGGAGGGCTACTGGCTGGAACAGGGCTTTAGCCCGCCGCCATTGAGCTTTTCTGCTGCGGAACTGGCGGCACTGGAAGTGGGTGCGCGCATGCTGGCCGGCTGGACCGACCCCGCCACCGCCAGCGCAGCAGCCGGCGCACTGGCCAAGATTCACGCGGTGCTGGGCTCGGCCGGGCTGACGCCGGCACCACTGTTTGTGCCGCAGCATCACGACTATCCCTGCGAGCGGCTGGCACCATTGCGCGAGGCGATACTGTCCGGCCAGGCGCTGGCCATCGACTATCAGGATGAACTAGGCCACGCCAGCCAGCGTTGCGTATTGCCACTGGGCCTGTTTTTCTGGGGCAATCGCTGGACGCTGGCGGCCTGGTGTCTGCTGCGCCAGGACTATCGTCATTTCCGCATCGACCGTCTGCAACAATGGCAGCCGGTCACGGCCGCCTGGCCGCCACACATTTCCCTGGATGGCTTTTTGCAGGCCGCGCAGGCCGGCGAGGCCAATCGCCGGCAGCTGGCCCAGACCACCCATCAGTCCTGGCACCGCAGCTAGGGCCTGTTAACGCTATTTTTTTCACGGCGGCGGATGTTGAGGGGATGCAATGCACGAAAAACCGCGCGCCGCAGGGCATTCCCTGCCAGCGCGGTTTGACAAGGCAGTGCGCCGCTCAACATCCGCCCCGCAGGGCAGGCCCGACCAGCTTGCCACTGCCGCGTTGTCGGATTTGCGCTTGGGGCCACCAAGCGCGGCACCCTCCGCCTTGCATTGACAACCTTTCAGGGCCTGCGCCGCAGAAAACATAGTGTTAACAGGCCCTGGTGGCTTGCCGCATGACAATTCCCATCACGCCAGCAGTGGCTGGCTATAGTAAGAACTCGGGAGAAGTGTCGTCGGGGAAATAGGCATGAATCTAGAAGATGCCCTGCTGCTGCATTTCGAATTGAAGCTGGAACTACGCACGGCCATGCTGGAGGGCAGGCAGCTGGATGCCGCGCAGATTGGCGACTGTTGTGGCTGCGAGCTGGGCCGCTGGCTAGATGGCGAGGGCCGGGTCAATTGCGGCCACACCAGCGTGTTTGTACAGCTGGTGGAAAACCACCGCCAATTCCATCTGGAAGCCGCGCGCGTGGCCGAACTGATCAACCAGGGCCAGTTCGATGCCGCGCGCGAGGCCTTGGCGGTGGGGCCATCCCGCTACAGCCAGCTGTCCTCTGCCGTGGGCAGCGGCATTGCCGAACTGCGCAAGCGGCTGTTACAGCAGTTCAGCCACTAAGGCAGTAGGGCAGGCTCAGAAGCGGCGCGCTTGCGGGCCAGGCAGCTCGATGATTTTCCAGCCTTCATTGCGTTCATCGAAAAAGTGGATGATGGAATCCACCGAAACCGTCTGGATGCGGTCGTTATAACGCAATTCGTTAGGATGATCGTCAAATGCCACATTGGCCTTGAACATGCGGCCACCCAGTCGGGTCATCGGGCCGATATTCATTTCGCTTGGCTGATATCCGTTCAGCTTCAGCCACATCTGCGCCTGCTCACGGCTGTTGATGCGTGTTTCGGTCGTGGAAGCAGCGGCCAGCGTTTCCAGTACCCAGGTATTGGAATTTTCGTAGCGAGTGGAGAAGGGATAGGCCACCATGTTGTAGCGCGTCGTGTGCAGGGTGCGCAAAGGACGGCCGGCCCGCAAGTTTGGCAACAGGCGCTCAACGACTGCGGGCGGCGGAACCAGCAGCACCGCATCGAAGCGGAACATATCGTCGAGGAAGAAATTGCCCAGGCCCTCGTACCACAAGTCGGAACGATCCGTGCCGCACTCGTTCAGCAAGTGTGCCACCCGCCAGCGCCCACCGGTTTCCGGGCGGAACATGATGCCAAAATGTGTATAGCGCAGGCCGTATTTGGACAGGTCCTGCCCCATGCGCCCCACCACCACCACATTGCTGTCCACCTCATTGAGCTTGGTCTGCAACTGTTCGGCAGTCTGCATGGCCAGCCGGAAGGTTTCCGGCGTCAGCGGTTTTTCTTCACATGCCTGGCCGGCATGGGCCAGCAAAGGCAGGCAGCACGCCGCTACCAGCAGCCATTTCAAGCAAGTTTCACGACGGGACACGGCTATGCTCCAGCAGGGCTTCGCCCAGCTTGTTGGGGATAAAGGCCAGCACCTTGCCAGACACCACCAGCAGGGTACCGCTGGCCGTGGCGGTGACCTGTACCGCACTGCCGATGGCCGCGCCGGAAGCCTTGACCGTGCTGCGCGACAATTCCACCAATAATTTGGCCCCGCCCTGCACCGACTCCAGCGTCAGCTTGATGACATCGCCCGAGCCTTCAACCAGGCCAACAATCACATAGCCACTGCCGGTCACCGCCAGCACCGGCCCCAAGACCGATTCGCCACGTCCGGTGGCACTGCCGGCGATGCTGACCACCGGCGCGGCCACCACCGACACGGCACCTACCGAAATTTTCTCGGACGCGGTATTGGTCAGCGAATCGGCCAAGGCCGATCCGGCCAGCGCCGCCAATACGCTGGCAAACAATAATCTACTCAACATTTTATTATTCCAAATAGATACGAATTTGGATATTCACATAGGATGTTGAGCAAAACAAGCGTCAGTAGTCCTGCAACAAGGCCAGCAAAGCCTCGCCATCCAGCTGGGCCGCCATGTCGCCGCCTTCCAGCAGGCTGTCGGCCAGCGCACGTTTTTCCGCATGCAGGGCGACGATTTTTTCCTCGATGGTGTTTTCCGCCACCAGCCGGTACACGGTAACCGGCCGCTGCTGGCCCATGCGGTAGGCGCGGTCGCTGGCCTGGTCTTCCACCGCAGGATTCCACCACGGGTCCAGGTGGATCACATAGTCGGCCGCCGTCAGGTTGAGGCCGGTGCCACCGGCTTTCAGGCTGATCAGGAAGACATCACCCTCGCCAGCCTGAAAGGCATCCATGCGCGCCTTGCGCTGCTTGCCCGGCGTGGCGCCATCCAGATACTGGTAGGCAATGCCCTGCGCATCCAGCCATTGCCGCGCCAGTGCCAGATGATCGACAAACTGGCTGAACACCAGCGCCTTGTGGCCGTTGTCCAGCAGCTCGCCCAGCAGTTGGCAGAACACGGCAAACTTGCTGGCGGGCAGGGCGGTGTCCGGCTGCAGCAGGGCGGGGTGGCAGCAGAAGCGGCGCAAGCGGGTCAGCTCGGCCAGCACCTGCATGGTCTTCTTGTCCTGGCTGTCGACCTCGGCCAGTTTTTGCAGCGCCTGCTGGCGCATGGCCTCGTACACGTGCAGCTCCTGCTCGGACAGGGGAATGCGGCGGGTGATGTCGGTGCGCGGCGGCAGCTCGGTCAGCACCTGCGCCTTGGTACGGCGCAAGAGATAGGGCTGGATCATGGCCTTGAGCGTGGCGCGGGCCTCTTCATCCCCCTCGGTAATCGGCTGGACAAAGCGCTGCTGGAAGCGCTCCTCATTACCCAGCAGGCCGGGAGTGACGAAGCGGAACAGGCTCCACAGCTCGCCCAGATGGTTTTCCACCGGCGTGCCACTGGCGGCCAGGCGGAAATCCGCCCGCAGGCTTTGCGCGGCCTGGGCGCGCTTGGTGCTGGCATTCTTGATGGCCTGCGCCTCGTCCAGCACCACGCTGGCCCAGTGCACGGCGGCAAACTGTTCGCCCTGCAATTGCAGCAGGCCGTAGCTGGCAATCACCAGATCCTGCGGCCCGACTGTGGATAAGTCGCGTTGCTGTTGATAAGGGCGCAAGCGCAGGCTGGGAGCGAAGCGGGCGGCCTCGGCCAGCCAGTTGAGCGCCACCGAGGTGGGGGCCACCACCAGTTGCGGCCCGAGATGGGCGCGGTCCAGCAGCAGCGCCAGCGTCTGCACCGTCTTGCCCAGCCCCATGTCGTCGGCCAGACAGGCCCCGGCCCCGATATGCGCCAGCCGCGCCAGCCAGGCAAAGCCTTGCAACTGATAGGGCCGCAAGTTGGCCTGCAAGCTGGCCGGCACTTGCGGGGCATAGTCGCGCAGGCTGTCCCAAGCCGCCAGCCGCTGCTGCCAGTCGGCATCGCCGGCAAAGCTGCCGATCTGCTCACCCAACGCAGCCAGCGCAGGCGCACTGAGCAGACTCAGCCGCAGGCCGCCGGGCACGGCGTGGTCGGCCAGCAGCGCCAGCTGTTGCAGCCGGGCAGCCAGGCTGTCGGACAAGGCCAGCCAGTCCTGCTCGGACAGGCGCAGATACTGGCCGGGCTGATTGGCCAGCGCCTCCAGCAGCTGGCGCAGCTGCAGCACACGGTCTTCGTCCACCTGTACTTCGCCGGTCACTTCCAGCCAGCCATGCTTGCGCTGCACCTTCAGCCGCAGCTGGGGCAGGCCGGCCTTGCTCTGGATGCGCAGGCGCTGGCCTTGCGGCCAGACGCACTCCAGCCGCAGCGGGGCGATGGCTTGCAGCTGTTCGACAATGCCCAGCGCCTGGCCATGATCGGCCAGCAGCCATTCCAGCACCCCGTCGGGGTCGGACCGGGCCGCCGCCAGCGCCGGGCAATCTGCCAGTAAGGCTGCCAGCGCCTGTTTTTCCTGCTGCAACTGGCGTTGAAACTGAATGGGCTGGCCCTGTTCCAGCGCCACCTGCTGCCATGGTCCGCGCCCCGGCGGATACCAGGCGGCATGCTCGGCCACCCGGCAGCGCAGTTGCAGGCGCAGGCCTTCCGGCAGCGGCACCAGCACGGCAAACAGCCGGCTATCGGCCGGGCAGGTGGGCAGGTCATCGCCATAGTCGGCATCCACCAGCTCGATCGGCAGCCACGGCACCATGTCGCCAATGGCCTCCAGCAGTTTTTTGCGCGCCGCCAGTGGCACGGTCAGGCTGTGACCAAGCAAGGCTGCCAGCTGGCGAATCTCCGGCCCCGGCCAGTACACCAGCAGGCTATTGGCGCCACTGTGCTGCCACAAACAGTGCTGACAGGCGGCGATACCCGGCGGACTTAACTGCAACAGCAATTGCTGCTGCTGGCGCTGCATCAGCAGGCTGACCTGCCCGGCTTCCAGCGTGAGGGGCTGATCTGGCGCGTCTTCCCGGAACAAGGCGGGATGGCCCAGCAGCAGGGGCAGGGCTGCTTCTCCCTCCAGCTCGGCCAGACTGCTGCCATCCGCCAGTTGATGGGTGCGCTCAAGCTGGCTGATCACCAGCCTGTCCTGTGCGCTCAGCCAGTCCCACTGGTCGGCCTGATCCAGCAAGCGCCCCAGCGGCAGCACCCGGCCCCGGCTCCAGCCGGACTCGCTCTGCTGCTGCAGGCAGGGGGTAAGGCGGATGCCGGCTTCATTGGCCAGAATGCGCCAGGCCAGGCGCTGGGAGGGGATGGGATTCATGGGGTGATAACAAGATGGCACAGCCCGCTATTGTGCCTCAGCTGTCGGCAGGCAGCAGTGGTGATGGCGGTATCAGACCACGGGTGAAGCATGGGGCCATGTGGCCGGGAAATGAAAACAGCCGCCCACAGGCGGCTGTCCAGGCTGCTGACAAAGTTATTTGGTGCGATTGCACTGGACCCGGCAAAGCCGGGCCTTCCAACTAACTGCTTGATTCCGCAGCCTTCCCATCTATTCCCTATCCCCCCGCCCTTGCCCTAACTATTGAAGAAGGGGGCCTCGCTTTCTTTTCAGAAAGCGAGAGAGGGTTTGTCAATAACCTGAACAGCCGCTCAGATGCGGGCCAGGGCGCGGCGGGCGGCGGCGATGGTCTGCTCGATGATTTCGTCGGTATGGGCAATGGAGACAAAACCGGCCTCGTAGGCCGACGGGGCCAGGTACACGCCTTCTTCCAGCATGGCGTGGAAGAAGCGGTTGAAGCGGGCGCGGTCGGAAGCGGTCACCTCGGCATAGCTGCTAGGCACGGCATCGCAAAAATAGATGCCGAACATGCCGCCCACGCTGTCGGTGGCCATCGGCACACCGGCTTCTTTGGCCGCTTCGGCCAGGCCTTGGGCCAAGCGGGCGGTGCGGCGGCTGAGGGTGGCGTGGAAGCCCGGTTCCTGAATCAGCTTGAGCGTGGTCAGGCCGGCAGCCACGGCCACCGGGTTGCCGGACAGGGTGCCGGCCTGGTAGACATTACCCAGCGGCGAGATGCAGCCCATGATGTCGGCGCGGCCACCAAAGGCCGCCAGCGGCATGCCGCCGCCAATCACCTTGCCCAGTGTGGTGAGGTCGGGCTTGATGCCGTGCAGCGCCTGGGCGCAGCCCAGATCAACACGGAAGCCGGTCATCACTTCGTCGTAGATCAGCACCGTGCCGTGTTTTTCGGTGAGGGCGCGCAGGGTTTGCACGAATTCGGCCGAGGGCTTGATCAGGTTCATATTGCCGGCAATCGGCTCCAGGATGACGCAGGCGATCTGGTCGCCGATTTCCTGGAAGGTGCGTTCCAGCTGCTCGACGTTGTTGTACTCCAGCACCAGGGTGTGCTTGGTGAAGTCGGCCGGCACGCCACCGGAAGAGGGGTTGCCAAAGGTCAGCAGGCCGGAACCGGCCTTGACCAGCAGGCTGTCGGAGTGGCCGTGGTAGCAGCCTTCGAACTTGACGATGGCGTCACGGCCGGTAAAGCCACGGGCCAGACGGATGGCGCTCATGGTGGCTTCGGTGCCGGACGATACCAGGCGCACTTGCTCGACCGAGGGCAGCAGCTTGCAGATTTCTTCGGCGATATCCAGTTCGGCTTCGGTAGGCGCGCCAAAGGACAGGCCGTCCACGGCGGCATCCTGTACCGCCTTGATCACGGTGGGGTGGGCATGGCCGACGATGGCCGGGCCCCAGGAGCCGATGTAGTCGATGTACTGTTTGTCGTCGGCATCCCAGAAGTGTGCGCCCAGGGCCTTTTTGACGAAACGCGGCGTGCCGCCTACCGAGCCGAAGGCGCGTACCGGCGAATTGACGCCGCCGGGGATGGTTTTCTTGCCACGTTCAAACAGTTCGAGATTGCGGGACATGCTGTTTCCTTATGACGGGTAGGGCGCAAACCGTGTGGTTTGCTGCCTGAATCGGGTTTGCCGGCGCGGCAGGTTATGGACCGCAGTTAATCCATGCAGGCAAAAGCGTTATTTTTCCACAGCCGGGCCGGCCGGTGTTGGCATTTCACTGCTGCGCCCAGCTGGTGTAAGGGTTCTTGGACAGATAGGCATTGGTATAGCGGCCGTCCTGTGTCACTTCCGCACCGACCCAGTGCGGTTTTTCAAACGGCGTGTCTTCGGCGGGCAGTTCGATTTCGGCCAACACCAGCCCGGCATTCTCGCCGAAAAACTCGTCGACTTCCCAGACATAGCCGCCAAACTCGATGCGGTGGCGCAGCTTGTCCACCACCATCGGGCACATGGCGTCCATGATAGTTTGGGCATCGGCCAGCGGGATGGCGTATTCGAATTCATGGCGGCTGATGTCGCTGATATTGCCCTTGAGAGTGAGCCAGGCCTGATCGCCGACAATGCGCACGCGCACGGTGCGTTCCTTTTCCACCGACAGATAACCCTGGCGGTATTGCACGCCCTCGGCCAAACCGCGCCAGTCATTGTTGGTAATGACAAAGCGGCGTTCGATTTCCAGTCCCATGCTGTTGTTTCCCGTTCAGGGCGGTTTGCCCTGCATTCATTCATAAGCTCAGTGCAGCGCCACGCGCCGCGCCAACATCAAAACGGCTTCACCACCACCAGAATCACCACCGCGCACAAGGCCAGCACTGGGATTTCATTGAAATAGCGATACCAGACATGGCTGTGGCGATTGGCCGCAGCGACAAAGTCGCGGTACAGCTTGCCGCAGTACAGGTGGTAGGCAATCAGCAGCGCCACCAGGGTGAGCTTGGCATGCAGCCAGCCGCCGCCAATGCCAAAGCCCTGCCACAGCCACATGCCCAGCACCAGGGCCAGCACCGCCAGCGGCGTCATGAAGCGGTAGAGCTTGCGTGCCATCAGCAGCAGGCGGTCGTATTCTGCCCCCGGCGCAGCCATGGCCAGGTTGACGAAGATGCGCGGCAGGTAAAACAAGCCGGCAAACCACGAGGTGACAAAGATGATGTGGAAGGCCTTGAGATAGAGATACGCCATTCAGACTCCGTTCAGACTTCGTTGCATGCAGGCTGTTTCACGTGAAACGGCATCAGCCACGCTTGGCCTGCTGATAAAGCGGCATGACTTGCGGGATATGTGCCTGCAAATCGCTGATGCGCGTGGGCCCGGACGGGTGGGTGGAGAGGAACTCCGGCCCGCTGCCACCGCCAGCGCTCATCATTTTTTTCCACACATTCACCGCGGCATTGGGGTTGTAGCCGGCACGCGCCATCAGCTCCAGACCGATGATGTCGGCTTCCGATTCCATGGTGCGGCTGTGCGGCTTGCTCAGGGCAACATCCGCCGCCATGCCGGCCAGATTGAGCTGGCTCTGGTTCAGCCCGGCCACCGCGCCCACCACCGACAGGCCCATCTGCTGGGCATAGGCCTGGCTCATGGTTTCCCGGCTGTGTTCGCGCAGCGCATGGGCAATTTCATGGCCGATGACTGCCGACATTTCGTCATCCGTCAGCTGCAAGCGCGTCACCAGGCCGGAATACACCATGATCTTGCCCCCCGCCATGGCATAGGCATTCAGCTCCTGCGTCTGCGCCACATTGACCTCCCACTTCCAGCGGGCGGCATCCGGGCGGAACACCGGGGTCTGGGCGATCAGCCGTTGCGCCACGCGCCGGACCCTTGCCGTGAGCGCCTTGTCGGTATTGAGCTTGCCGGCCCCACGTGCCTGGCTGAGCTGCCCGGCATAGGATTTGGCCGAGGACTGCTCCACCTCCTGCGCGCTCAGCCACATGTTCTGGCTGCGATTAATGCCCACCGCGCCACTATTGGTGGTGTTGACCTGGGCACAGCCGGCCAGCGCCAGCAATAGCACCGTATGGGAAAAGACTTTTCTGCAAACTTGTTTCATGCCACATTCCTTGCCACGGCCTGCAAGCCATGATGATGATGCACTGCTGCCGGCCAGGTTAGATTTCCACCATTTCGAAATCGTCCTTGCGGGCATCACAATCGGGACAGGTCCAGTTGGGCGGAACATCTTCCCACGGCGTTCCCGGCGCGATGCCGTCTTCCGGTCGCCCGGCTTCTTCGTCGTAGATGAAACCGCAGATCAGACACATCCATGTGCGCATACGTTTATCCCAAGCTCGGTTAAAATAGTCATTCTAATTGCTGCTGCACGATCTGACCAAAGAGGTTACCGCCTTGTCCACATTGCCCCCCCGCCCGCCGTACTGACCCTGGCCGGCTCCGATCCCTCCGGCGGTGCCGGCATCCAGGCCGACATCCTCACCCTGGCCAGCCTGGGCTGCCATCCCTTGTCGGTCATTACCGCCATCACCGTACAGGATACCGTGGGCGTGGATGACTTCATGGTGCTGGATTCCGACCTGGTCAACGACCAGGCGCGCTTCCTGCTGGAAGACATTCCGGTGCTGGTGTTCAAGATCGGCATGCTGGGCAGCGTGGAAAACGTCGCCGTGGTGGCGCAGCTGATTGCCGACTATCCGGATGTGCCCGTGGTGCTGGACCCGGTGCTGCGCAGCGGCGGCGGCCACGAACTGGCCGACGACGACCTGATTGCCGCCATGCGCGACCTGTTGATTCCGCAGGTGTCCATCATCACTCCCAACAGCATGGAAGCCCGCCGGCTGGCGATGAACGACCCGGACGAAGACGAAGAACTGAGCCTGGACGAATGCGCCAAGCGTCTGCTGGCGCTGGGCTGCCCGCATGTGCTGATTACCGGCACGCATGAAAATACCAAAGAAGTCATAAACAGTCTGTACAGTCCCAACGGCATCGTACGCGCCGACCGCTGGGAGCGGCTGCCCGCCAGCTACCACGGCTCCGGTTGCACCCTGGCATCGGCCATTGCCGGCATGCTGGCCACCGGGCTGATGCTGCCCGAGGCGGTACGCGAAGCACAGGAATATACCTATCAAAGCCTGGTGGCGGGTTTCCGCCCAGGCATGGGCCAATACATCCCGGACCGGATGTTCTGGGCCCGCGAAGACGAAGGAGCAGAGGGTGACAGTGATTAAGGGCTTGTATGCGGTATCGCCGGAGGCGGATGACAGCGAGCAACTGCTGGCCAAGGTCAGCCGCGTGCTGGACAACGGCGTGGCCATCCTGCAATACCGCAACAAGAGCGACAACACCGTGCGCCGCCTGCGCCAGGCCAGCTTGCTGGCCAGCCTGTGCAAGAGCCGCCAGGTGCTGTTCCTGATCAACGACGATGTCACCCTGGCCCGTGCGGTGGAAGCCGATGGCGTGCATCTGGGCAAGACTGATGGCTCGGTGGCCGATGCCCGCGCCGTATTGGGAAAAAACGCCATCATCGGTGTGTCCTGCTACAACGACATCGCCCTGGCCGAACAAGCCGCCCGCGACGGTGCCAGCTATATCGCCTTTGGTGCCGTCTACCCCTCGCGCACCAAGCCCCATGCCGTGGCCGCGCCGCTATCGCTGTTTGCCGAGGCGAAAAAGCTGGGCCTGCCCAGCGTGGCCATTGGTGGCATCACCCCGGACAACGCTGCCGAGGTGGTGGCAGCAGGTGCCAGCGCCATCGCCGTGATCGGTGGCCTGTTCGATGCTGCCGACCCCGCCGCCGCTGCGCGCCAGATGGCGGCGCTGTTCGACTAAGCGCAGCAGACCAGGAACAGGTTCTAACAAGCACCCCCGCATTCCCCCAACCTTGCAGACTACGCCGGCACGTCCGGCAGCCAGGAGTGAGCATGACAGCCTTTCACTTTGCGCCGGCCTGTGCCGCTGATTTTGACGAATTGCTGGCGCTGCGCCTGCGCGCCTTGCGGGTCAGTCTGGAGGCATTGGGCCGCTACGACCCGGTGCGGGCACGCCAGCGCTTTACCGAACAGTTCCAGCCGGCATACTGTCGCCACATCGTGGTGGAGGGACGCCGCGTGGGCTGTGTCTCGCTCAAACCGGCCGAGGATGGCCTGCTGATCGACCAGTTCTACCTGCAACCGGCCTGGCATGGCCGTGGCCTGGGCAGCCAGGTATTGCAGGCCTTGCTGGCCGAGGCCGACGAGCTGGGCCTGCCGGTACAGGTGGAGGTGCTCAAGGGCAGCCGGGCCAATGCCTTTTACCAGCGCCAGAACTTTGTGCTGCAGGCCGACGGCCCTTACGACAATTACTACCGCCGTGCCGCCTGTGTAGCCGCCTGATCGACTTGCCTTGCTGGTGTGGCTGCCTGGCCGCACCAGCCTTCTCCCGGTACTAAGAACCTGTTCATAGTCTGCTGGATTTAGTCGAAATGGGGTGATACCGCGTTAAAAACACCTGCAGAATGCTCATTTACTTTATGTAAACTCCGCTTCCCCACTTCATTTCCAGTCGTTTTCGCCTTGTCTCACTCTAGCTCGCGAGACTTTGAACAGGCTCTAAGAGCAGCTAACAAAATAGCGTAGCGTCCCTGGGGCAAGGCGCGCCGACGCCGACAGTACATAGGGTACGGCGGGTTTTTGTTAGCGGCGCTACGCCGGCAAATTCATTTCACGTCCCCGCCCAAGGCCTTGAACAAGGCCACCAGATTTTCCGCCTGCGCCTGCTGCGATGCCAGCCATTGCTCCCTGACCAGCGCCAGTTGCTGGCTTTGCCCCAGCACTTCAGTCTGGGCCGCTTCCCCCACCTGCAAGCGCTGCCGCGCGATGTCCAGCTGGCGGCCGGCCAGTTGCAGGCTGCTGTGCAAGGCTTGCTGACGCTGCCCCTCCTGCTGGTAACGCAATAGCGCGGTTTCGGTATCGGCCAGTGCGCCCAGCACTCGCTGGCGATAAGCCGCCACGGCGGCATCGCGGGCTGCTTCACGGCTACTGACCTGGTTTTTCAGCCGGCCACCATTCAACAGGGGCAGGCTCAGTTGCGGGCCGACATTCCAGAAGCGGCTGGCGGCGGCAGTCAGCTTGCCCTCGTGGATGGAATCCCAGCCACCGCTGCCCACCAGCACCAGCCTGGGATATTGCTCGGCCACCGCCACACCGATGTCCGCCGTGGCCGCCGCCAGTTCGCGCTCGGCCTGGCGAATGTCGGGCCGGCGGCGCAGCAAGTCTCCCGGCAAGCCGATAGGTGGCTGCGCCAGCACGGCGGGTATCGGCAGCTCGCCGGCCAGTCGGGCTTCCACCGTGGCCAGTGGCTGATCCAGCAACACGCTCAAGGCGCTCAGCGCCACACCCTGCGCCGTCTGCAAGGGCGGCAGCGTGGCTTGCAGGCTGGCCACGCTGGCAGCGGCCTGGTTCAGTTCGCTGTCGGACACCTCGCCGCTGTGCCGCAACAAGCGGGTCAGACGCAAGGTGTCCTGTGCAGCCGCCAGCTGGGTCTGGGCATTGCGCTGGCGTGCCGACCAACCGCGATAGTCGATCACATTGCGCGCCACCTCGGCCGCCACCCGCAGGGCGATATCCGCTTGCTGTTGCTGCAGGCTGTCCAGCCGGGCGCTGGCGGCTTCGCGACTGCGCGCAGTGTGGCCGAACAGGTCGATTTCCCAGCTGGCATCCAGCCCCAGGCGATAGTCGTTGAAACCGGTTTTGGGATTGGCCAACGGGATATTGGCAAAGTTTTCACTGTTGCGGCTGAACTGGTCACGGCCGCTGCGCGCGCCGGCACTCAGTTGCGGCCACAGCGCGCTCTCCACCTGACCCAGGCTGGCGCGGGCCTGGCGCACCCTTGCCTCGGCCTGGGCCAGATCCAGATTGGCCTGCAGCGCCTGCTCCACCAGCTGGCTGAGGGCGGCATCGTCAAACACCGTCCACCACTGCTGCTGCACCGGTTGGCTGGCCGCAGCGGCCGGCTGGAAATGAAACTGCGCAGGCAGGCTGCTGGCCGGTGGCTGGTAATCCGGCCCCACCGCGCAGGCGCTCAGCGCCGCGCTGGCCAAGAAAAGAAAAATCCGCTGGCGAGATGACATCAGTGACTCCTGCGCAAGAACATCAGATAGGCCAGTGCCAGCGTGCTGGCGGCAATCGCCAGTAGTGGCCACAGCTGCGGCCAGGCTTCGGCAAAGCCATAGCCTTTCAGGAATATCCCCTTGACGATGATGATGAAGTGGCTGAGCGGGTCCACCGCGCTGACCAGCCGCAGCGGCAAGGGCATGTTTTCCACCGGGGCCATGTAGCCGGACAGGATGACGGCGGGCGACATGAAGGCAAACGAACCCATGAAGGCCTGCTGCTGATTATTGCTGACCGCAGAAATCAGCAGGCCGAAGCCCACCAGCGACAGGCCGTAGCACAGCATGGACAGCATCAGCAGCCACACCGTACCGGCAAACGGAACCTGGTAAACCCACACCGCAGCGGCCGCGATGATGCAGCCTTGCACCAGCGCCACCAGCATGCCGGGCAGGGCCTTGCCGGCCATGATGTAGCCCGCTGTCAGCGGCGACACCAGCAATTGTTCGAAAGTGCCTTCCTCGCGTTCGCGCGCCAGCGACAGCGCCGTCACCATCAGGCAGCCGATGGTGGTGATGATGGCCACCAGGCTGGGCAGCACAAACCAGCGGTATTCCAGATTGGGGTTGTACAGGTTCTGCACCACCAGCCTGGCCGCCGGAGCCTGATGGCGGCGCTCGGCGGCAAACTGCTGGATCACCTGCAGCGCATAGCCATAGGCGATTTGCGCGCTATTGCTGCGCCGGCCGTCGATGATGGCCTGGGCAGCCACGCTCTGGCCGGCCGCCAGCTTGCGCGACAGATCCTGCGGCAGGCTGATGGCCAGCAAGGCCTGCTGGCGGTCTATCACCTGCTGCATTTCTTGCTGGCTGTGCAGCATCAGCACTTGTGGAAAGGCCTGGGTGGCCGCCAGCCGCTGTACCAGCTCGATGGAAGCGGCACCGCCATCCTGGTTGAACACCGCCAGCGTGCTGTTTTTCACTTCCAGCGTGGCGGCAAAGGGAAACAGCAGCAGCTGCAGCAATACCGGCGCAATCAGCAGGCGGCGGCTTTGCGGAGTGCGCAGCAGCGCCTGCATTTCCTTGCGGATCAGGGTGAACAGCCGTTGCCACATCATCAGTTGCCATCCAGTCGGCGCGGCGTCCGCCAGGCGGTCAGCCCCAGCCAGAAGGCGGCGGACAGCAGCAGAAACAGCAGGTTGATCAGCAAGACCGGCCAGATTTCACCAGCCTGGAATAGTGTCTGCAAGGCGCTGACGAAATAGCGCGCCGGAATCAGATAAGTCACCGCCTGCACCGCCAGCGGCATGCTGCGGATTTCAAACACGAAACCGGACAGCATGATGGCCGGCAGAAAGGCCGCCGTCAGCGCAAACTGCGCGGCAATGAACTGATTGCGCGTGGTGGTGGACAACAGCAGGCCCAGCCCCAGCGCACTGCCCAGAAACAGGCTGGTGACCACAAACAACACCCACAGCGAACCGCGCAGCGGCACGCCCATCACCAGCGTGGCCACCAGCACGCACATGCTCATCGCCGCCATGCCCAGCAGGTAGTAGGGAATGATCTTGGACAGCAGCAGCTCGCTGCGAGTGACCGGGGTGGACAGCAGCGCTTCCATGGTGCCGCGCTCCCATTCGCGCGCCACCACCAGCGAGGTGAGCAGGGCACCGATGATGGTCATGATCACCGAAATCGAGCCGGGCACCAGATAGTTGCGGCTGACCGTGGTGGGGTTGAACCAGTAGCGTGCCTGCAGCGTCAGCCCGGCAGGGGCAGCCTGGCCTGGCTGGCGCTGGGCCTGCCACAGCTGCCACACGCCCTGCACATAGCTGGCGACAAAATTGGCGGTATTGGGCTCGGCCCCGTCGGTCAAGAGCTGGATGGCAGCCGCCCCCTGACCTTGCCTGACCTTGGCGGAAAAATCGCTGCGCAGGATCACCACCCCGCGCACGCTGCCCAGCTGCAGCTGCTGGCGCATGGCTGCTTCGGAAGCCGACAGGCTGGCGGCTATATAGGGCGAGGCTTGTAGCGTCTGGACAAAACGGCTGGCTTCCACGCCGCCATCCTGCTGCACGATGCCGAGGCGCACCCGGTTGGCATCCAGATTGATGCCATAGCCGTAGATGAACAGCAGCAACACCGGCAGCACAAAGGCAATCAGGATGCTGCTGGGGTCGCGCACGATCTGGTAGCTTTCCTTGCGGCACAGCGCGGCAAGCCGGCGCAGGCTGAGGCTCATGGGGCCTCCCGCTGCCGGTCGTCGCGCTCCACCAGCGCAATGAAGGCGTCTTCCATGCTGGGGTCGGGCAGTTCAGCACTGGCCACCATGGCCTTGAGGGCGTCCGGCGTGCCAGCAGCGATCATCCGCCCACGGTATACCAGGCCAATGCGATCACAGTATTCGGCTTCGTCCATGAAATGGGTGGTCACCATCACCGTTACCCCCTTGTCGACCAGGCCGTTGATATGGCTCCAGAATTCGCGCCGGCTGACCGGGTCCACCCCGGAAGTGGGTTCATCCAGAAACAACAGTGGCGGCTGGTGCATCAGCGCGCAGGACAGCGCCAGCCGCTGCTTGAAACCCAGCGGCAATTCGCCGGCATTCATGGCAAGAAAAGGCTGCAGGCCGAACACCCGCACCATATCGGCCACCGCCGCGCGCTGACGCGCACCGGACAGGCCATAGATGCCGGCAAAAAACGCCAGGTTCTGTGCCACGCTCAGATTGCCGTACAGGGCGAATTTCTGCGCCATATAGCCGATTTGCTGCCGCGCCTGGCTGGCGGATTTTTTCAGGTCCAGCCCCATCACCCGCGCCTCGCCGCTGCTGACCGGCAACAGGCCGCACATCATCTTGAAGGTGGTGGATTTACCCGCGCCATTGGGGCCGAGCAGGCCGAATATTTCGCCACGGCGGATGCGGAAATCCACATGATCGGTGGCGACAAAATCACCAAAGCGGCGGGTGAGCTGCTGGGCCACGATGACGGCTTCGGCATCCACACCAGCCGGCAATCGCGCGGGCGGCATGTGCTCGGTCAGCGGTGAATCACCGCCCGGCCCGCCGCCCAGCAGGTCGATGAAGGCATCTTCCAGCCGCGGTTTGACCGCTTGCAGGCAGGCTTGCAGCCCGGCGTCCAGATGGGTGAGATCCGGCAGCTTGCCGGCCTCGCGTAATACCAGCCGCACCGCATGGCCTTGCAATGCGCCGTCGATTACCGCAGGGCTGCGCAGCGCACGCTGCAGCACCTGCCGCCGATTGCCGACAATGTTCTGCAACAGCATGCTGCGCCCCTGCATGCTGTCCATCAGGCTTTGCGGGCTGCCGCTGTATTGCAGCCGGCCTTCATGCATCAGCAATACCTGGTCGCACAGCTCGGCCTCGTCCAGATAGGAGGTGCTCCACAGCACCGCCATGCCGCCATCGGCCAGACTGCTGACCATGCGCCACAGCTCGCGCCGCGAAATGGGATCGACGCCCACGCAAGGTTCGTCCAGCAGCAAAATGCGCGGCGAGCCCAGTAGGGTGCAGGCCAGGCCCAGCTTCTGTTTCATGCCGCCGGACAGCTTGCCGGCCAGCCGGTCGGTAAAGCGGGCCAGATCGGTAAAGGCCAGCAGGCGCTGAAAACTTTCCTCCCGCACGGCGCCGATCACCCCGCGCAGATCGGCATACAGCGTGAGGTTTTCCAGTACGGTAAGGTCTTCGTACAAGCCGAATTTCTGCGGCATATAGCCCAGTTGCAGGCGCAAGGCATCGCCGGCGCTGACCGGGTCCAGCCCTTCTACCCGGATGCTGCCGGCGCTGGACTTGAGCAGGCCGGCCATCAGCCGCAGCAGGGTGGTTTTGCCGGCACCATCCGGCCCGACCAGCCCGGTAATCACGCCACGGCGGATGTCCGCACTCAGCTCGCACAGCGCCGGGCGGCCGGCAAAGGCATGGCTGACTGCCTGCAGACGGATGGCAATGGTGTCCTCGGTGGCAATCATGGCCGGATTCATGGCCGGGCCAGCTTGACCGTCACCGGCATGCCCTGACGCAGTGCGGCGTCCGGCTGGCTGACAATCAGCCGCAGCCGGTAGACCTGGGCCGTGCGCAGGTCGGCGGTTTCCACATTCTTGGGGGTGAATTCCGCCGTGGGTGAGACAAAGCCCACCACTGCGGCATAAGGCTGGCTGCGCCCATCGCGGTAAATCCATACCTTGCGTCCCGGCTGGGCCTGGCCAAGTTGTGGCTCGGCCACATAGGCACGCACCCATACCGGTTTGCTTAAGGACAAGGTCAGCACGCTGCTGCCGGCAGCCAGCATGCTGCCCGGCTCCACCGCACGGGTGAGGATGATGCCGTCAGCCGGGGCTGCGAGTACGGTATCGGCCAGTTGCAGGCGGGCAACCGCCAGCTGCGCCTGGGCGCGTTGGACATTGGCGTCCACCTCGGCCACTTCCTGCGGCCGGTAGCCCTTGCTCAGTGCCTGATACTGCTGCTGCGCCGCCTGGTATTGCGCCTGCGCCTGATCATGGGCAGAACGGGCAGCATCCAGTGCCTTGACCGCAGCGGCGCCACTGCCGGCCAGTTCCTGCTGGCGCTGCCAGGCGGCACGGGCGTCGGTCAGCACCGCCTGGCGGGCATCCAGCGCGGCGCGCGCCTGTGCCACGTCCTCGCTGCGGTAGCCCTGATGCATCAGCGATTGTCTGGCCTGGAGTGCGGCCAGTGCCGCTGCGGCATCGGCCACGGCATTGCGCTGCGGCGCATCATCCAGCCGGCCCAGCACTTGTCCGGCCTTGATCTGCGCGCCTTCGTCCACCTGCAATTGCTGCAGCCGGCCACCCACGCGGAAAGACAGGTTTACCTCGCGGATATCCACATTGCCGGACAACACCAACTCATCAGCCGCCTGCTGATGCTGCCACCACACATAGCCACCACCGGCCAGCAGCAAGACGGCAATGCCAAACAATAGGCGCTTGTTCATGTGGATCACTCCTGACAACTGAGGCCCTTGAGCGCCCAGTTCAATCGCTGTTGCAGATGAGCCGGTTCCAGCGCATAGCTGGCCAGCGCTTGTTGCAGCATGTCCGGCAACATGGCTTTGCCATTGCCCAGTTGCTGCAGCAATACCGGAAAACCCAGTGCCGACATCAAGAACATCAGCTGATGCAAGGGCGGGGCCACGCCTAGCTGGCCGGCCTGTTGTGCTTCGCTCAGACATTGCAGCAGCAGCTGCGGATGACGTGGTGCCAGATTACGGATGAATGCCAGCACGGCGGCTTCGCCGGAGCCGGCATCCAGCAGCAACTGGCTGATGAGGCCGCGCTGTTCGCGCAGGAAATCCATCAGTTGCAACAGCATGGCAGACAAGCGGCTGAGCGCTGCGCCTTCTTGCTGCTGCACTGCCTGCAATTGCTGGTAGAGCGGCCCATACCAGTGCTCGAGCAATTCGGCGGCAAATTGCTGGCGGCTGCCAAAGTGATAGACAAAGCTGCCGGTATTGACCCCGGCCTGCTGGCACAAACCGCGCACGGTCAGCTGACGCAGGCCGTGTTCGCGCATCAGTTGCAAGCCGTGTTGCAGCAGCAGGGAGCGGGTGGGATGCAGGGCGGATTCGCTGTTCATGCCATCAATTTATACATATGTATAAAAATGGCAAAGCACTATTCGCGGAATTGGTCGAATCTTGATGCAAAACAGGAAAAACATTGCATCACGTGGCGGGATGACAACAGCACAGCAGCTTGATGTCAGCGGCGTCAAGACGGCTGCAGATGGCGCTGCAACAAGGCCAGGATGCGCTGGCTAGCCCCACGGTGGGCGGCGGTAAAGGCCTGCGCCGCCATGCTCATCAGCTGACGACGCGCACCATCCTGCAACAGGCTGAGGGCCTGTGCCACCAGCTGTCCGGCATCGGCCACTTGCAAGGCAGCGCCTGCCTCCAGGGCCAATTCACTGGCCTCGGCAAAATTGAACATGGACGGGCCAAACAATACCGGCAGGCCCAGGCTGGCCGGCTCGATCAGGTTCTGCCCACCCAGCGGCAGCAGGCTGCCGCCGACAAAAGCCACTTCGGCACAGCCATAGTAGGCAAACAGCTCGCCCATGCTGTCGCCCAGCCACACGCTGGTGTCGGCAGCAATCGCCGCGTTGTCGCTGCGCCGCTGCACGGCAAAGCCCATATTCTCTGCCTGCATGGCCACGGCGGCGAAGCGCTCGGGGTGGCGCGGCACCAGCAGCAGCAGGGTATTGCTGACATTCGCCTGTTGCCAGGCCTGCAGGATCAGCGTTTCTTCACCGTCGCGGGTACTGGCGCAAATGAACACCGGGCGCTGGCCGATGCGCTGCCGAAACTGCGCTGCCAGTTCGGCCATGGCGGCTGGCGGGGTGAAATCGTATTTGGTATTGCCACAGACTTGCGGGTCAACTGCACCCAACTGCTGCAAACGTTCGGCATCTTGCGGACTTTGTGCGGCAATGGCAGTCAAACTGCGCAGGGCCGGCACAATCAAGCCCTGAATGCGCTGATAGCCGCGCAGCGATTTTTCCGACAACCGGGCATTGGCCAGAAACAGCGGCACCCCTTGCCGCTGTGCCGCATGCAGCAGATTCGGCCAGATTTCGGTTTCCATCAGTACGCCAAAGCGCGGCTGCCAGCAGGCCAGAAAATCGCGCACCGCACCGGGGTAGTCGTAAGGCAGATAACGTACTTCGGCATCCGGGTAGAGCTGGCGCGCGGTATCGCGGCCGGTAGGTGTCATCTGCGTCAGCAGCAGCGGTGCATCCGGCCATTGCTGGCGCAGTGCCTGAATCAAGGGCAGGGCGGCGCGGGTTTCACCAACAGAAACGGCATGAATCCAGATGGCACCGGTGGCTCGTGGCGTGCGGGCAGCACCAAAACGCTCGTCCCAGTGCTGCAGATAGGCAGGCGCCTTGCGCGCCCGTTTTTTAAGATAGCGGCGGATCAGCGGCGTGGCCGCCCACCACAACAGCGAGTACAGCCCGCGCCGCCAATTCATGCCATGTCCTTGCGCGCCAGCAGGGCCTGCATCACCTCATCCACCGTCGGGCATTGGCCGATGCCGCCCAGATTGGTGGCCCAGGGGGTTTCCACCACGCCGGTCTTGCTCGGGTCGGTATCGGTATAAATGGCCACCAGCGGCACATTCAGCGCATTGGCCAGATGGCACAGCCCGGTATCCACGCCGATGACAGCACGGGCATGGCCCAGCACGCCACAGGCTTCCACCAGATTCATGCGCGGTGCCACCACCGCTTGCGGCATGGCAGCCGCCAGCCGTTCTGCCCGCTGCTGTTCTGCGGCATTGCCCCAGGGAATGATCAGCTGCAGGCCGTGCTGGGACACCAGCTGCTTACCCAGCGCAATCCAGTCTGGCTCCGGCCATTCCTTGGAAGCGCGGCTGGTGGCATGCAGCAGCACGGCGTATTGACCTGCCGGCAGCCAGTCCGGCCGCAGCGCCGCTGGAACGCCAAATTGCGGGCTGCCTTGCGTCTGGTAGCCAAATACCTTGGACAACAGCAAGCGACAGCGCTCGACCGCTGACAGCGACCAGTCGACACGATGGGCCTTGTCATACAGCAGGCAGGCCAGCGGTTCGCGAATGCTCTGGCGGTCGTAACCGGTCAGCGGGGCGCAGCTTAGCTTGGCCGGCAGCGCACTTTTCAGCAGTCCCTGGCAATCCACCACCAGCTCCCAGCGGGTGGCACGCAGCTTGCCCCGCATGGCCTTGATTTCTGCCCAGGTGGCCGCGGACAGCAGGTTTTTGCGCCAGCGCCGCCAGGCCAGGGTAATGACTTCATCCACCGCCGGGTGCAAACGGGCGATGTCAGCGAAGTTTTCCTCGGCCAGCCAGCTGATACGAAGGTTGGGGTAGTGCGTTTTCAGCTCGGTAATGGCAGGCCAGGTGTGGATAAGGTCGCCCATCGACGAGGTACGCACGATCAGTACGTTCATCATGGCGCGCATTGTAACCGAGCGTCGCTGTGGTTAACCACGTAAAATCCACAGGCAGCATTTGTGGATAAGCAGCTGTGAATAATTTCGGCCATATTTATCCACAATCTGCCAGCCCTCCCACCACCCGATTAATCCCAGTGCCATCAACAGGGCAAGCTACTGAACAGATAACGGTTTTTCAGGGTTATCAACAGAAAAGCGCTGCTCTCATTAGTCTCTTCATAATAAAATTGGGCTTAAGATAACTAATCAGGACACGACAGAAATGCGTATTCACAGACCGGCTTGGTCAAGTCACTGACAGCATGTGGATAAACCCGGTCTGCAGCACACTGCCAAAGTTATCCACAAAGGATCATGTCTTCAGTCATGCGCTGACCAACAACTTTCAATCTGCAATAAATCATTGAATAAACTGGTAAATAAGGACTTATCCACAACAAGTGGGCCTCTTCTACTAGTTTCTTCCATATACATATGGGAATAACAAGAAAAGATGCGAGAACCGCTCAGCGTTGTGCTCATCACCAAAAATGCCGCTCTGCAGCTGGAAAAAACACTGGCGAGCATTCAGTGGGCTGATGAAATCGTGGTGGTGGATTCGGGAAGTACGGATGAAACCGTGGCGATAGCTTCTGCCTATAAGGCAAAAGTTATCCACCAGGACTGGCTGGGATTCGGTCCGCAGAAGCAATTTGCTGTCGCTGCCGCCAGTCATGACTGGGTGTTGTGTCTGGATGCAGACGAATGGCCATCGCCAGAATTGGTATTGCAAATCAAACAGATACTGAACAATCCACAGGCAGCTGCTTACCGTTTTGCCCGCAGCAACCGTTTCATGGGTCGTTTTCTCAAGCATGGCGAAGGCTATCCGGACTGGAGCCTGCGCTTGTTTGATCGGCGCCAGGCACGCTGGTCGGACGACCTGGTACACGAGTACGTGCAGACCGACAGCCCTGTGGAAAAACTCTCCGGCGACCTGATGCACGAGTCGGGTGAGGACATTGCGCTGTATCTGAGCAAGCAGAACCGCTACACCAGCCTGCAAGCCGAATTGCTGTATAAACGCGGGAAAAAGGCGGGATGGGCCAAGCTGGTGTTCAGTCCGCTGCTGCGCTTTGCCAAGTTTTACCTGGTGCGACGTGGTTTTCAGGACGGTTTGCCCGGTCTTGTCCACATCAGCATTGGCTGCTTCAACAGCTATATCAAATACGCCAAGCTCAACGAGCTGTATCGTTTGGGAAGGCAGGGAAACAGGAAATGAAGATTCTGCTGACCGGTGTGGCCGGTTTCATTGGAAGAGCCGTGGCCGAACGCCTGTTGCAACAAGCGGGAATCGAGGTCGTGGGGGTGGATAATCTGAATGATTACTACCCGGTGAGCCTGAAACAGGCCCGCCTTGCCACGCTGGAGGGCCGTGACGGCTTTCGCTTCGTGCAACTGGACCTGGCTGACTGGACGGCGCTGAACGCGCTGTGTGTGGCGGAAAGCTTCGATTACGTGATTCATCTGGCAGCGCAGGCCGGCGTGCGCTATTCCATCGACAATCCGCATGTCTACGCCCAGAGCAATCTCTTGGGCATGACCAATGTGCTGGAAGCCTGCCGTCGTCACGCGGTGAAGCACCTGGTGTATGCCAGCTCCAGCAGCGTGTACGGCCAGAATGCCAAGGTGCCGTTTGCCGAGGACGACCGGGTGGATGCGCCGGTGAGCTTTTATGCCGCCACCAAGAAAGCCAACGAGGTGATGGCGCACAGCTATGCCCACCTGTATGACCTGCCTTGTACCGGCCTGCGCTTTTTCACCGTGTATGGCCCGTGGGGCCGACCGGACATGGCTCCGTGGCTGTTTACCGAGGCCATCTTGCAAGGCCGGCCGATCAAGGTGTTCAACCACGGCCAGATGCAACGCGATTTCACCTACATCGACGATATTGTCGAAGGCGTGGTGCGGGTGATGCAGCATGTGCCAAGGGCAGGCAAGGGCCAGCCGCCCTATGCCCTGTTCAATATCGGCAATCACAATCCGGTGGCGCTTATGGATTTCATCCACAGCATCGAAGCTGCCTGCGGTCGTGAAGCGGTGAAGGAGTACTACCCGATGCAGGATGGCGATGTGCCGGTGACCTATGCCGATACCAGCCGGCTGCGCGCTGCCGTGGGCTTTTCCCCGGACACACCATTGCAGACCGGCATGCAGGCCTTTGTTGACTGGTATCGCGGCTATCACCAGTGCTAAAGGCCATGATCTGGCCACTTGCTGCCGCATAGAGGCGGCGTGGCGCGCTGCTGGCGCGTTTTTGCCATACCGGTTGGTCAGGATGGCTGGCGCAGCGTGGCGGGCGGTTTACGGGCCTGTTCTGGCCAGCTCGGTTTTTTCAATCGCGGATGACAGGTACTGATATGCAGATACGCCCGGCACTTGGCGCGGATGTGGCCGCGCTCCAGCAACTGATACTGAACGACGGGCCGAATGACTGGAATTATTTGCCGGCTGATGGCGTGGCTGCGACGCTGCAGCAATTGGCGGCAGGCCATGTGCAGGGCTTGCTGGCAGAACAGCAGGGCAAGCTGGTGGGTGCCATGCTGTTTGTCTGCGACGACCCTTATCCGCAGTACCGCCCGGCCGATATCGCGCCAGCGCAGGCGGCTTTTTTGATCGAGGCGGTGATCAGCCGCGACTGTGCCGGGCAGGGCCTGGGCAGCCGGCTATTGCTGGCGGTGTGTGCGGCCTTGCGTGAACAGGGCTGTGGCTGGCTGTGTGCCGACCGCCATCAGGAAAATGCCGGCTCGGCCGGGATGATGCGCAAGGCGGGTTTGGCCGAGCTGGGCAGTTATCCGGATAGCGAACGGCGCTGGAGTGGTTCGCGCCGTACTAGCGTGTGCGGCCGGCGTCTGTAGTGGCCGAGGGCTCTCAGTACAGTTTGGCATTGAGACTGAACACCGCCTGCCAGCCGGCCGTGTGCTGGGATTGCTGATCGGCCATCCAGCGTGAACCAGCACCGACATCCACTGACCAGCGCGGGTTGAAGGGGTGGTTGAGCATCAGCAGCAGATTGCTTTGCTCAAGATGCCGTCCGCTGTCATTGGCCTGATGTCCCAGACTGCTGGCGCGCTGTTTATCGGCCAGGCTGCCCCAGCCCAGCAGGCTGATGCGCTGGTTCTGCCAATGGCCCAGGGTGATGTCCAGATTGAGCAGCAACAGGCTGCCGGGGCTGGCATGGCCCAGCCGGTCGGCATAGCCGATGGAGAGTGAACCATCCTGCGGCAGATCCAGCCCGTAGCGCGCCACACCCATCCAGTGGCTGGAATTGGCCCCCAGTTCCCACTGGCTTTCATTGGCGGCCGCCAGCGATACCCAGCCACCCGGAGCCGGCAGGCCGACACCGGCCTCGCCCTGCTGCAAGAACAGGCTGCCATAGGGCGTATCGTGGCGCAGATCGATATTCGGCTGCAGGCGGGACCCGCTGCCGGCGCTGGTCTGGTAGACCGTGCCAGCCAGGCTGAGTGTCATGCTGCGCACCGCTTCCTCGGCCAGACAGGGCTGAGCGAGCAGCAGGATGGGCAACAGGGAAAAAGCACGGGCCATGGCGACTCCAGGGGCAGGGTGATGAGGCTTGATTCCGGCTGCATGGAAACCATTTTCCGCGGGCAGCTGCCGCTGTCGGCAGAGAATACGCCGTGCTTGCGCTCCTGCAAACCGCGTAGCCATACATTCCGCAGGCAGTGCCGTGCGCATGCCATTCAGCATGAGCTGCGGTCATGTTGCTTGGCATATTTTTTTGCAGCCTGCCGCGCCTGGTGCAGTGGATTGCCCGCCGTTGTGTTCAAGCTGATGAATTCATGTCTGAATTTGCGGTGGCAGGCTTGCCGGCAGCTGTGCATTTTTATGCATTATTAATTATTTGTGTTTTTTAATGAAAAACTCAATATTAAGCGGAACTACATCGACTTTTTTACTATCAGTCATTGCATCAAGACTTTGCCGGAGGGCTGCGCCATGCTTCATCATTCGCCCCTGATTGCCACCATTGTCGGCAGTCTGGTGTTTGCTTTCATCCTGGGAACGCTGGCTTTTCGCCTGCGCCTGCCGCCGCTGATCGGCTATCTGTGTGCCGGCATCGTGGCCGGTCCGTTTACGCCCGGTTTTACCGCCGACGGCCAGATTGCACCGCAACTGGCGGAGATGGGTGTCATCCTGCTGATGTTCGGCGTTGGCCTGCATTTTTCGGTACGCGATTTGCTGTCGGTCAAGGCCATTGCCTTGCCGGGGGCCATCGGCCAGATTCTGCTGGCCACGGTGCTGGGGATGGGCATGTCGCAGCTCTTGGGCTGGCCGCTGGGCGAGGGCGTGGTGTTCGGGCTGGCCTTGTCCACCGCCAGTACCGTGGTCTTGCTCAAGGCCTTGCAGGAAAAGAATCTGGAACAGACTGATGATGGCAAGATCGCCATCGGCTGGCTGGTGGTGGAAGACCTGGTGATGGTGCTGACCCTGGTGTTGCTGCCCATCTTTGCCGGGGTGCTGGGTGGCAAGGGCGCAGCCACCGCCATCAGCGGTAGCGCGGTGCTATGGACCATCGTGCTGACGCTGGGCAAGGTGGCGGCTTTTGTGGCGCTGATGCTGGTGTTTGGCCGCAGGTTCATTCCGTGGATGCTGGAGCGCATCGTGTATACCGGCAGCCGCGAGCTGTTCCGGCTGGCGGTGCTGTCCACGGCGCTGGGGGTGGCTTACGGGGCGTCCTTGCTGTTTGATGTGTCGTTTGCGCTGGGGGCCTTCTTTGCCGGCATGGTGCTGGCCGAGTCACCGCTCAGCCACCGCGCGGCGGAAGAATCGCTGCCGCTGCGTGATGCCTTTTCCGTGCTGTTTTTCGTGTCGGTCGGCATGCTGCTCAATCCCTCGGTCTTGTTGCATAACTTCTGGGAAGTGCTGGGCACGTTGTTGATCATCGTGGTGGGCAAGTCGCTGGGGGCTTATGGCATTGTGCGCCTGTTTGGCCGCAGCCCGGCCACTGCGCTGACCATTGCCGCCAGTTTGGCGCAGATCGGCGAATTTTCCTTCATTCTGGCCGGCTTGGGCATTACCTTGGGCCTGATGGGCGAGCACAGCCATTCGCTGATTCTGGCCGGTGCCATTCTGTCCATCCTGATCAATCCGCTGCTGTTTGTCTGGACCGAACGCTATCGCCAGCGCCAGCAGCAGGCGCTGGACAGCTGACGCAAGGGCTGGCTTAGCGCGGCTAAAACATTGCGTAAGGTACCTGGGGCAAGGTGCGCTGCCGCAGACAGTACAAGGGTAGGGCCAGGAGGCGGTTAACCGCTCTTAGTTGTCGTTATGCTCGAGCCGGCTGGAGGGCAGCCGGCACAGCATGATCTTGTCCACCCGGGTCTTGTCCATGTCCACCACTTCGAAGCTGAAGCCCTGCCAGTCGAAACGGTCGGTTACCGCCGGTACCCGGCCCAGCTGATACATCATCACGCCGCCCAGGGTGTGGATATTGCCGGTGTCTTCACCCGGCAATGCGGAATCGACATCGAAATACTGGCGGAAGGCATCCAGCGTCACCATGCCATCCAGCAGATAGCTGCCATCCTCGCGCCGTACGATGTCGTCTTCTTCACCGATGGCGTGAGTGGACGGCAGGTCGCCCACCACGGTTTCCAGCACGTCGTTCATGGTCACCAGGCCTTCCAGTTCTCCATACTCGTCCACCACCAGCGCCAGATGGGTGCGCGCCAGCTTGAACTGTTCCATCAGCTGCATCAGGCTGACCGTGGCCGGGATGTATAGCGGGATCTCCAGGTCGGCGATGAAATCCACGCTCTGGCCGGCCAGCACCCGGTCCAGCATGCGCTTGGTGTCCAGAATGCCCAGCACATGCTCCATGCCACCCTTGCACACCGGAAAACGGCTGTAGCCGTGCGAGATCAGCAACTGCCGGTTGTCGTGCTGCTGGTCTTCGATATCAATCGAAATGATGTCCTTGCGCGGGGTCATCACTGCCGCCACCTTGCGGTCATCCAGCCGGAAAATGTTTTCCACCAGTTCCTGTTCGGCACGGTCGAACACGCCTTCATCCGCACCCTGTTCCATCAGCACGCGGATTTCTTCTTCGGTAATCGATGGCTCGCTGCTCTTGCGCGCACCAATCAGCCGCAACAGGGTATCGGTCAGGCGCGACAGCATGCGTACCAGCGGTGCCGCAGCACGTGACAGCAGCAACATGGGCGGTGCCAGGGTACTGGCGATGCCTTCCGGATTGAGCATGGCCAGCCGTTTGGGCACCAGTTCGCCGAAGATCAGCGACAACATGGTGATGGCTGCCACCATCAGCGCAACGGACAAGGGTTTGTTATAGGCATGCAGTTGCGGCAGGTTCAGCTCCAGCCAGTCGCGCAGATGATCGGACAAGGCGGCTTCGCCATACACCCCGGAAAAAATGCTGATGCTGGTGATGCCGATCTGTACGGTGGACAGGAAGCGGGTGGGTTCTTCCGCCAGCCGCAGGGCAGAGCGTGCGCCACGACGGCCTTCTTCAGCCCATTGTTGCAGCCGTATCTTGCGTGAAGACACGATGGCAATTTCCGACATGGCAAAGACGCCATTCAGAATAATTAGAACTAGCAGAAAGAAAATATCCACGATGCGGGAGAGGCGGGAAGATAACCCCTGTTAGCTTAGGGCAATGCGGCTGTGCTGAAAAGCAGGGTTTTGCCGGCCGGGGCTGCCGCAGCAACCCCGGTTTTGCTACAGCTCAGAACAGGCTGTTCTGGCTGGCGGCCGGCATCCAGTGGATGGTGCCGCGGCCATGTGCGGCCAACCAGGCATTCACCTGGGAAAAATGGCGGCAGCCGTGAAAGCCGCGGCTGGCTGACAGGGGGGAGGGATGGGCGGCAGTCAGCACCAGGTGACGGCTGGTGTCGATGCGCTCGGCCTTGGTCTGTGCCCAGTTGCCCCACAGCAGGAAGACGCAGCCGGGATTTTTCTGGTTGACGGCATCAATCAGCGCGTCGCTGACCTGTTGCCAGCCCAGCTTGCCATGACTGCCGGCCTTGTCCATTTCCACCGTCAGCACGCTGTTCAGCAGCAGCACGCCCTGTTCGGCCCAGTGCGAAAGATCGCCGCTGGCTGGCATGCCACCGCCCAGGTCAGCTACCAGTTCCTTGTAGATATTGCGCAGGCTGGGCGGGATACGCACGCCCGGAGGTACAGAGAAAGACAAGCCCATGGCTTCGCCCTGACCGTGATACGGGTCCTGGCCCAGGATCACCACCTTGATGTCGGCGGGTGCCATGGTGCGCAGGGCACTGAAGATGTCGGCGCGTGGCGGAAACAGGGTTTTGCCTTGGGCGGCTTGCTGGCCCAGCTGCTGATCGATCTGTACCAGACGGGCAAAGACGGCAGGTAATTTCAGTACATCCTCCCAGGCCGGATGCACCGGGGCCAGGGCAGGAGCAAGGTATTGGAGTTGACTAAGGCTCAAGACAGATACCGTATCGGGTTGGTTTTGCTGCATTTTTGGACGAAAGCAGCAGGGACAAGTTGCAAAACAAAAGCCATTCCGCGAGGGAATGGCCTTGTCAGGGTACGGCTTGGCGGCAGGGAGGGGCTGCTGATCTCAATAATGGGCCATGGCCGGATCTACATCACAGGCCCAGGCTTCCACACCACCACGCAGGCTCAGCACCTGTTCGAAACCGGCATTGGCCAGGTACAGGCCAACCTGATAGCTGCGTACACCATGATGGCAGACGGTGACGATGGTCCGGTCATCCGGCAGCTCGCTCATGCGCAGCGGAATCAGGTTCATCGGAATGTGCAGCGAACCGGCAATGCTGGCCAGCTGAACTTCCCAATCTTCCCTTACGTCCAGCAGCAGCGGCTGTTCCTTGCCGGTATCGGCCAGCCATGCCGCCAGATCGCTGGCAGTGATTTCCCTGAGCATCAGAAAACGAAGCGTTCCGGCTCGATGGCTTCTGCCTTGGCCAGACGGGAAATACAGGTTTCAAACAGATTGGTTTCGCTGAAGGATGATTCGCCCACGCGCTTGATCAGCTTGCAGCTCATCACCGGCAGGTCACCCACCACCACGATCATGCGGCCACCTACGGCCAGCTGGGATTTCAGGCTTTCCGGCACCACCGGCAGCGAACCACCCACCACGATGACATCGAACGGAGCTTGCTGCTGCAGGCCGTCCAGACCATTGCCTTCCACCAGGGTGACATTGCCGATACCGGCTTTTTTCAGGTTGGCAGCTGCGGTTTCGCGCGTGGCGGCATTAATCTCAACGCTATATACATGGCGGCCCAGCTTGGCCAGCAAGGCGGTCAGATAGCCAGCACCAGTACCGATTTCCAGTACCTTGTCTTGTGCCTCGACAGCGACGTCCTGCGCCAGACGGGCTTCCAGCTTGGGCTGCAGCATCTTGCCACCGTGCGGCAGCGGCAGTTCGGTGTCGACAAAGGCCAGCTGGCGCTTGTCGTCAGCAACGAAGTCTTCGCGTTTCACGTGAAACAGCAGGTCCAGAATTTTCGGGTCAAGTACGTCCCACGGACGAATCTGCTGCTCGACCATGTTGAAACGGGCATTTTCAAAATCCATCAGCTTACTCCGAAGGCTGGCTGCCAAAGCGGGTGTGCCGCATTGCGGAAAACCTGACTTCAATAGGCAGCGTGTCATGACGATAACTTGCGATTATCCCACATTTACCTTACCTTCACAGCATCGCTAGGGGTCCTGTGCGGCAAGCTGTGGTGTCCTTATCCAGACTGGATGGGGATGTTATCCGCTTCATGTTGCACGGGTGAGAAATACCCTTGGAACCTGACCCGGTTAATCCCGGCGTAGGGAAGCGCAATCTGCATGGTCCCACCCCCTTCCCTTGCAGCCCGGTTCGCCGGAATTCCGCTCCTTGCGCCGTTTCATCGCATGGAGGAAACCCGATGAACGCGCCCGCAAAACTGAATGAACAGATGGTGGTCGATACTGCCGCCATCCAGCCCCTGCCCAATTCCCGCAAGATCTATGTTGAAGGCAGCCGCCCGGATATTCGCGTGCCGATGCGTGAAATCAGCCAGAGCGCGACCCCCACCCAGTTTGGTGGTGAAGCCAACCCGCCCATCTATGTTTACGACACCAGCGGCATCTATTCCGACCCGGCAGCCAGCATCGATATCCAGAGCGGCCTGCCGGCTTTGCGCGCTGCCTGGATTGCCGAACGTGGCGATACCGAACAGCTTGCCGGCCTGTCCAGCGAATACGGCCGCGCCCGTGAAGCGGACAGCAAACTGGACGAGCTGCGTTTCAACCTGAAGCGCAAACCGCGCCGTGCGCGGCCGGGCCAGAATGTCAGCCAGATGCACTATGCGCGCCAGGGCATCATCACGCCGGAAATGGAATATGTCGCCATCCGCGAAAGCCTGAACCGCAAGGCCTATATCGGGAGCCTGCAGGCTGCCGGTGGCAAGAACACCAAGCTGCTGGAGCTGATGACCCGCCAGCATGCCGGTCACAGTTATGGTGCGGCGCTGCCGGAGGAAATCACCCCGGAATTCGTGCGCCAGGAAGTGGCCTGCGGCCGCGCCATCATTCCCAACAACATCAACCATCCGGAATCCGAGCCGATGATCATCGGCCGCAACTTCCTGGTGAAGATCAACGGCAATATCGGCAATAGTGCGGTAACGTCGTCGATTTCCGAAGAAGTGGACAAGATGACCTGGGGCATCCGCTGGGGTGCCGACACCATCATGGACCTGTCCACCGGCAAGAACATCCATGAAACCCGCGAGTGGATTTTGCGCAATTCGCCGGTACCCATCGGCACCGTGCCCATCTATCAGGCGCTGGAAAAGGTCAACGGCAAGGCCGAAGACCTGAGCTGGGAAATCTTCAAGGACACGCTGATCGAGCAGGCCGAGCAGGGCGTGGACTACTTCACCATCCACGCTGGTGTGCTGCTGCGCTATGTGCCGCTGACCGCCAACCGCATGACCGGCATCGTGTCGCGTGGTGGTTCCATCATGGCCAAGTGGTGTCTGGCCCACCATCAGGAAAACTTCCTCTACACCCATTTCGAGGACATCTGCGAAATCATGAAGGCTTACGACGTGGCCTTCAGCCTGGGTGATGGTCTGCGTCCGGGCAGCGTGTGGGATGCCAACGATGCCGCCCAGCTGGGCGAACTGAAAACCCTGGGCGAGCTGACGCAGATTGCCTGGCAGCACGATGTGCAGGTGATGATCGAAGGCCCCGGCCATGTGCCGATGCAGCTGATCAAGGAGAATATGGACAAGGAACTGGAGTGGTGCCACGAAGCGCCGTTCTACACCCTGGGCCCGCTCACCACCGACATCGCACCGGGCTACGACCACATCACCTCGGCCATCGGCGCTGCCCAGATCGGCTGGTATGGCACGGCCATGCTGTGCTACGTCACCCAGAAGGAACACCTGGGCCTGCCCAACAAGGACGACGTCAAGGAAGGCATCATCACCTACAAGCTGGCCGCCCATGCGGCCGATCTGGCCAAGGGTCACCCTGGTGCGCAGATCCGCGATAACGCGCTGTCCAAGGCGCGTTTCGAATTCCGCTGGGAAGACCAGTTCAATCTGGGTCTGGATCCGGACAAGGCGCGCAGCTTCCATGACGAAACCCTGCCCAAGGACAGCGCCAAGGTGGCGCACTTCTGTTCCATGTGCGGCCCGCATTTCTGCTCGATGAAGATCACCCAGGACGTACGCGAATTCGCCGCCAAGCAGGGCATCAGCGAGGAAGCGGCGCTGCAGAAGGGCATGGAAGTGAAGTCGGTGGAGTTTGTGAAGGGCGGAGCCAAGCTGTACGACAAGATCTGATCTAACTGAAGCTGAAGTCAAAACCGTCTGTCACTTTTGTGCAGGCGGTTTTTTTGCGTCTGCAACATTGTTTTGGATTATGCATGCAGATATTGATGATTGTGGAATTCAGTTATTTATTCCGGCAATAAGTTCAGGACATATTATTGCCATTTAATGCCATCATCCGCCTGCACCAGAACAGTTGTTGCGGAGAGATCAATGCTGTCTTGCAGTATAAAGCTGATTATCCTGATAGGAAGCGAGTGGGCAGTCATTGCAGGTCATGCGTAATTTATTTTCCGGTATCTCTTGTTGCAACGGTTTATTTACATCCGGACAGGGAGAAAATAGCATGCGGCAAACCGATTATATTGAAGATTCTGGCAATTTGCCGGCAGCAACACCTGCTGATCAGCCAGTTACCAATTATTTAGATGGCCAATCTGGGCTGAGTTCACGGCTTTATAATGCTGATTTAGCACCAACAAATAAAAATGGCAGGCAATGGAGTGCTTACAGTATTTTTGCACTATGGGCCAATGATGTGCATAACCTGGGGAATTATGCATTCGCAATTGGCCTGTCTTCATTGGGTTGGGCTACTTTCCTGCTACTGTGGGCCATACAGCTGGTAATTGTCAGCTATGGCATGGAAATGATTCGCAAGTATGAAGCCATTGCCGGGCCTGTGATCTTGATGACTTTTAGCGCGCTCGCAGGCTGGATTCTGGTGCGTGCCAAGTTTTCCATTGCCTGGGAAATGAGTCATGCACTGAGTGGCACTGACATGTGGATAAAAATTCTTGGTGCTGCGGCCCTGTGGGTAAGTGTTTACGGTACTTTCATTCTTAATTTCTGCGACTTCACTCGAGCTGCGCAATCCAGGAATTCCATTTTCTGGGGAAATTTCTGGGGTATTCCAATCAATATGTTGCTTTTTGGTGGAATTGTCGTGGTGCTTACTGGTGGGCAATACCATATTGATGGCCATATCATTGCGTCGCCGGCAGATATTGTCGCGATGATTCCGAATACCTTTTTGTTGGTGCTTGCCACGCTTTCGCTACTGATACTGACAGTCGGTGTGAATTTGATGGCCAATTTTGTGGCACCAACCTATGCATTGACAAACCTGATGCCGAAGTACATGAATTTTCGCAAAGCTGCCATTTTATCTGCTTTGATTGGGCTGCTTATCCTGCCATGGAATCTTTATAACTCACCCCTGGTCATTCCGATTTTTCTGGGGGGATTAGGAGCATTGCTGGGGCCACTATTCGGCATCATCATGATTGATTACTGGATAATCAGAAAGCAGAAAATCAATATACCTGCCTTGTATTCAGATGATGCACAGAGCGAATACCACTATATGGCAGGCAGTAATCCCAGGGCGATCATTGCGCTGATGATCTCTGGCGGGCTGGCTCTTGGGCTCACCTTCTTGCCCTTGTTTGCTGTGTTCAGAGACTTTTCCTGGTTCATGGCGGCCGGGCTTGGCGGCATGATCTATTTCTTGATTGCTGATCGTCGTGGTCCATTTATCGATGTGGACGGTGAGAAGATTTCTGTCCCGGCATGCCACTGAGGCTGGGGATGGTTGCGGCTTCTCTTGTGGATAAGTTTGCTGTTGCAATACTCCTGTGGGTAAAGCCTGGGACTTTGCTGATAGTGGTTCCATTGTGTTGACTGGCATTGGCTCTGCCCATGGGGCCATAAGCCGGGCAGCATGAGGGCTTATCCACAGGAGAACGCCATGAGCCACGCCGTATCCATCCGCCCGCTTGCCGCCACTGATTTTGCCGCCTGGCTGCCCTTGTGGCAGGGCTATCTGGATTTCTATCACAGCAGCCAGAGCGAGGCGGATACCGCCATCACCTGGCAGCGTTTTCTCGACCCGGCCGAGCCGATGCAGGCCTGGCTGGCCTGGCAGGGTGAGCAGGCGGTGGGGCTGGTACATACGGTGTTGCATCGCAGCAGCTGGACGCCGGGCAATTACTGTTATCTGCAGGATCTGTTCGTGCAACCGGAAATACGCGGTACCGGTGCCGGGCGGGCCTTGATCGAGCAGGTGTATGCCTATGCCAAGACAGCCGGCTGTAGCCGGGTGTACTGGCTCACCCATGAAAGCAACGCCCCGGCGCGCCAGCTGTACGACCGGCTGGCAGACAATCTGGGCTTTATCCAGTACCGCAAGCAGGTCGCTTGAAGCTGGAGTGCGGGCGGCGATGCGATTATGCTGATGCCCTCACCACCAAGGACATGGTCATGATCAACGTCAGCATTCTCTATCCGTATAGCGCTACTGCCCGTTTCGATTTCGACTACTACCTGCAACAGCACATGCCGCTGGCCAGCAAACTGCTGGCTCCGGCCTTGCTCGACATGCGGGTGGAGAAGGGCATCAGCGGCAGCCAGCCGGGCACCATGCCGCAGTTCACCGCGCAGTGCCAGCTGCAGTTTGAGTCGGTCGAGACATTTTTGGCGGCGTTCATGCCGATAGCGGAAGAGCTGCAGGGTGATATCGCCAATTACACCGATATCACGCCGCAGATCCAGTACAGCGAAGTGTTGCTGGGTTAAGCGCCGTCAACAAAACCCCTGCAGCTGCCTTGCGCCTCCTTGTTCAAAGTGGCCAAGCTATCTTGTCAGCTGGTTCTCAGCTGCCTGAAGGGCGGCCGCCAGTGCGGCGGGACCCTGCTGCAGCTGAATACGCGGCGTGCCATGCCAGGCGGCCAGTTTGCCCAACATGGCGGCCAGATCGCGGCACAGCTGCTGAGTGGGCTGAATGCCTGCTTCCAGATACAGCGCCTTGATTTCAAAAACACCCTGCTGGCGATGGGCTTTGGCGTCCATGCGCCCTACCAGCCGGCCACGGCTGAGCAGCGGCAGCACGAAATAGCCGAACTGGCGCTTGGCGGCCGGGGTGTAGCATTCGATGCGGTAATCAAAGCCGAACAGTTCGCTGGCACGCTTGCGGTCCCATACCACCGGGTCGAAGGGCGACAGGGCGGTGCTGTGGCCGGATTTGAGCTTGTCTTCGGCAGCCAGCACCAATTCTGCCTGCAGGCTGTGATGGACAAACACATCATGCTGCCAGCCCTCGATCCGGGCCGGAATCAGCTCGCCGGCATCGGCCAGCTGGTGTAGCAAAGCATCGTACTTGCCCCGGCGCAGCCGGTAGTAATCGGCCACCCAGCCGGCCTTGACCACGCCCAGCGCACGGCAGCTGTGGCGCACCATATCGCGCTGCGCTGCTTCCAGGCTGGGCAGATCGCGTGCGTCGTCCCAATCCGGCCTGACTCTTTCGGCCACATCGTAGACGCGTTGAAAGCTGCGCCGCTCCTTCACCATCAGCTGGCCCAGGGTGAACAGCACTTCCAGATGGCGCTTTTCCGGCTTCCAGTCCCACCAGCCGTCACCCTTGCCGGCGCTGCGCTTGAAATCCGCCGAGCGTACCGGGCCGTGTTGCCTGACATGTTCCAGTATTGTGTTGACCGCATCCTGGTGTTGTTCCAGCCAGCGTTGCGGGTATTTCCAGCCCATCTGGGCCGGGTCCAGCATGCGATGGCGCAGCAGGCGGTAGTCTTCCTGCGGCACGAAGCAGGCTTCGTGTGCCCAGTATTCGAACAGCTGGCCACTGGCGAGCGCAGCATCCAGCCAGGCCGGGTCGTAATGGCCCAGCCGGCTGTACAACACCAGATAGGGGCTGCGCGCCACCACGCTGATGGTGTCGATCTGCAACAGCGCCATGCGGCGAATGGCGGTCATCACGTCGGCCGGGCCCGCCTTGCGCCGTGGCGGAGCCAGTAGTCCCTGAGCGGCCAGATGCAGCAGGCGGGCTTGTTGCAGGCTGAGATGCTGGGTCATGGTGTGGGCAGACATGAGACAGGACAGATGACTATAGCAAAGCCACTGCGCTTGTCGATTGCGCTGTGTTCCGTTCCGCGCCATCCTGCAGTACTGCATCAGGAGCAAGAGGAAAAATAACGATGGATACTGGCAAGCATCAGCTGGAGCAGCTGTTTGCCCAGCTTGGTCTGGACAATGATGTCACGGCAATAAAAGTGTTTCTGGCACGTCACTGGCTGGAGCCGGAACAGGCGCTGGCCGATGCGCCGTTCTGGAGTGTCTCTCAGGCAGACTTTCTGCGTCAGGCGCTGGCCTGTGACGCGGAATGGGCCGAGGCGGTGGATGAACTGGCGGTGTTGCTGAGCCAGAAATAGTCTCAGGCAGGCATGCGTAAACACGGGCAGTGCTTTGGGCAACTGCCCGTGTTTTTTGTCATGCGCGGCGTGCGCAGGGGCGGTCCACTGAGGTCAGGGAAAACGGATGGCTGACAGCGTAGCCCGATGGCGCGGGGTTTTATGTGGCGGCTATCTATAAGCCACTGATTACGTTATAATTCCGCCCCTTCCCGTCGTACTGCCCACCAGCGGGAAAGCCCTTTTTTCAAGTCAGGAATCGTCATGAGTCTGTTGTCGCACCAGATCGAGCTGTTATCGCCCGCCAAAACCGCCGAGATCGGCCGTGAAGCCATCCTGCATGGTGCGGATGCGGTGTATATCGGCGGCCCCAGCTTTGGTGCGCGGCACAATGCCAGCAACAGCCTCGAAGACATCGCCAGCCTGACCCAGTTTGCCCACCGCTACCATGCGCGCATCTTTGCCACGCTCAATACCATCCTGCATGACGCCGAGCTGGAAGCCGCACGCAAGCTGATCTGGCAGCTGTACGACGCCGGCGTGGATGCGCTGATCGTGCAGGACATGGGTATTTTGCAGATGGATTTGCCGCCCATCGAACTCCATGCCTCCACCCAGTGTGATATCCGCGATGCCGACAAGGCGCGCTTTCTGGCCGATGCCGGCCTGTCGCAACTGGTGCTGGCACGCGAGCTGACCATTCCCGAGATCAAGCGCATTGCCGCCCGCGTGGGCGATGCGGCCACCATCGAATATTTCATTCATGGTGCCTTGTGCGTGGCCTTCTCTGGCCAGTGCTTCATCAGCCATGCCGATACCGGCCGCAGCGCCAACCGTGGCGATTGCTCACAGGCCTGTCGTCTGCCCTATACCCTGACCGACAAGGACGGTGGCGTGGTGGCCTTCGACAAGCATTTGCTGTCGATGAAGGACAATAACCAGAGCAATAACCTGGAAGCGCTGCTGGACGCCGGCGTGCGTTCGCTCAAGATCGAGGGGCGCTACAAGGATGTGAGCTATGTGAAAAACATCACCGCTCACTATCGCCTGCTGCTGGACGAAATCATCGAGCGTCGTCCGGAACTGGCAGCGGCCTCCAGCGGCAGCTGCGAAATATTCTTTGCACCGGACCCGGACAAGACCTTCCACCGTGGCAGCACCGATTACTTTGCCACCGGTCGCAAGATCGACATTGGCGCTTTCGATTCGCCCAAGTTTGTTGGTGTGGGGCTGGGCGTGGTGCACAAGGTAGGGCCGGACTGGCTGGAGATTGCCACCCCGGAAACCATGAGCAATGGCGACGGCATCAACTTCATGAAAAAGCGTGAAGTCGTCGGCATGCAGCTCAACACCGTCAAGCAGATCGGCCATGTGCCCGGCGGCCATCTGCTGTGGCGCTGCCAGCCTAACGATCCGGTTTTGCTGCAAGGCCTGAAACCTGGCACCGACCTGTGTCGTAACCGCGACCACGCTTGGGAGCTGGCGCTGCTGAAAAAGTCGGCCGAACGCAAGATTGGTGTATGGCTGACGCTGAGCGAACAGGCTGATGGCCTGCAACTGACGGTGAGCGATGAGGATGGTTGTAGCGCCACCACGGTCGCTCAACTGGCGCTGGAGCCGGCCAAGGATGCCGCCAAGGCCGAGGCGGGCCTGCGTGACAGCCTGGCCAAGCTGGGCAATACCATGTTTGTCGCCCACGACGTGAGCTTGCAGCTGAGCCAGCCGTGGTTTGTGCCGGCATCCGCCATCAACGCTCTGCGCCGCGAGGCCATCGAACAGCTGGAACAGGCCCGGCTGGCCGGTTGGCTAAGGCCGCAGCGCAAGGCTACCGTGGAGCCGCCAGTGGCATATCCGGAAAAGACGCTGAGCTATCTGGCCAATGTCTACAACCAGCTGGCCTGGCAGTTCTATCGCAAGCACGGGGTGGAGGTGATCGAGGCCGCTTATGAAGCGCATCAGGAAGAGGGTGAAGTCAGCCTGATGATTACCAAGCACTGCCTGCGCTTTTCCTACAACCTGTGTCCCAAGCAGGCCAAGGGCGTGAAGGGGGTGATGGGCCAGGTGCGCGCCGAACCGATGACGCTCAAGTCCGGCAACGAAACCTACACCCTCAAGTTTGAATGCCGCCCCTGTGAAATGCATGTGATGGGCAAGATGAAAAAGCACATCCTGAAAGCACCGGCGCCCAGCGAGATTCCCTACACCGCGCCGATGACTTTCTTCAAGCAACGTCCGCAATAAGGCAGCAATGATGGCGGATATCGAACGACTGGAAACCTGGATCAAATACAAGAACGGCCTGTGCAGCGACTGCATGGGCAGCTGCTGTTCCATGCCGGTGGAAGTACGCCTGCCCGATCTGGTGCGCATGGGGGTGGTGGACGAGTTCGAGCTGGAAGAGCCGATCAAGAACATCGCCAAGCGGCTGGAAAAGCAGCGGGTGATCCAGCATTTCAATTTCAAGCACGGCATCTTTACCCTGATGCGCCGCGCCAATGGTGATTGCCACTACCTCGATCAGCAAACCCGGCTGTGTACCATCTATGAGCAGCGCCCTAACACCTGCCGCAACCACCCCAAGATCGGCCCCAAGCCTGGTTTTTGCGCCTACACCCGCAACCCCAAGGCCGCCCGCCCGGTGGTGGCGGTCAAGCTGACTGGCTGAAGCCGGCAGCGGTTGCAAGTGCCACCGCTGACAATGCCTAGCGAAAGACAAAGATGAATTCAGTTCTTGCCCTGATGGCCTTTGCCATCGGCGTGGTGGTGCCGCTGCAGGCAGCGATCAATAATCAGCTCAAGCTGCTGCTGGATGGCAGTACCGTGTTGGCGGCAATGATTTCCTTTGCCGTGGGAACCCTCAGCCTGATCCTGCTGGCGGTGTGCAGCGGGCAGAAGTTCAGCGGCCTTAGCCAACTGGCGCGTGGCGAGTGGTGGATGTTTCTGGGTGGTTTGTTGGGTGCGTTTTTTGTGTTCGGTACCACCTTGCTGGCACCGCGACTGGGAGTGGCAACCATGCTGTCGCTGATCATCGCCGGCCAGGTGTGCACGTCGCTGTTATTCGACCGTTTCGGCTGGCTGTCCATGCCGCTGCGCGAGGTCAATCTGCCACGACTGGCGGGGGCGGCATTGGTGGTGGTGGGTGTGCTGCTGGTGAATTTTGGCGACAAGTGGTTTGGCCGCTGATGCGCTGAGCCCGGTCGTCACATACATAAGAGGGGCTGGTCTTTCAGACCAGCCCCTTTGTCATTTGCCAGCGGATTACGGCAGGCGCGGTGGCGGATAGTAAGGCGCGCTGTAGCGCTGCTGGTCAGGTAACTGATTACCCTTGGCATACATGCATTGCTCATAGGCAATATTGTAGCGGTACTGGGCATCGCGCCCGCTGTAGCCCGCCTCGCCGCTGCCGGTAGCCGTACCGGCAATCAGTCCCACGCCAGCCCCGACGCCGGCTCCATGATGGCCGCCCATCAAGGCACCTGCTGCGGCGCCAACCACCGTACCCAGTGCCATATTGCCAGCCATGGCATTGCTGGAGGCATCAGCACTGCTGCCGCCACTGTTGGCTTCAGCATACTGGCGACATTGCTGTTCTTCCTGGGCAAATACCTCGAACGGTTTGCCCGCTGCCGGCATCACCGCCACGGTGGGGCCGAGTGGTACGGTGCTGCATGCGCTCAGGCCGATGGCAGCCAGTGGTAACCACAACAGTTTGTTCATGATGGTGCGTCCTGGCTTATCGGGGTGGCTGTGCCGGCACGGTTTTCCAGCCACCGGGACATTCACTGACATAGGGGTAGTACTGCTTGGCCGCCTTGCAGTAGTACCAGACCTGGGCCGGAGCCGGGCTGGCCACTTCGGCTGGCGGTGGCGGCGTTGCCGGCACCTCAGGTATGGCTGGCGTGTTGACCACCACGGGGGGAAGGTAGGGGTCGGGATAGGGGTAGACCGGAGCGCTATACCAGTACCAGGCACCACCGGAGATCCACCACCAGCCCAGCCGGCCACGGTAGTAGCCATGGTTCCAGTAACCATCGTGCCAGTGTGCAAAATGCGGTGGCCCATAGTAAACGCCACGGTGTGCCTGAGCGGCAGGGGCAGCCGCCAGCATCGTGCCGGCGAGCGCAGCAAGGCCGGCGAAGCGTGTCAGAGAGTTCATGGTGCTTTCCTACTCTCACCGCACGGCCACCGGCATGGCCGGTGGTGCTGCGGGGTGATGGCTGCAGATGTCAGGCTCAGTTTTTCGGCAGCGGGGCGGAAGCCTGGCGCGGGTGGAGCATGCGGTGTTGCATGCCGGCGTGCATGCGCTGGCCTTCCTGATCAAACTGCTTTTGCTGCTCCGGTGTCAGTTGCTGGTACAGCGCCTTGGTCGCGGCAACGTGTTTCTGCATCATGTCCAGATGCTGCTGCATCATTTTCAGATGGCCATCCAGCTGTTCCGGCAGCTTGGCGTCCGGTTTTACCGGAGCCTGGGCCTGGGGTGGCAGCGGCTTGATGGCGGCAATATAGGTTTTCCAGGCCGACTCTTGCGCCGGCTGGATCTTCAGCTTGTCATGCAGCATTTGCAGGTGCTTTTCCATCATGGCTTCGCGCTTGGCCGGGTCCATCTGCCACATGTGTTGCTTCATGTCATCGCCGCCCATGGCACAATCACCCTTGCCCATGGCGTGAACGGTGGTGGCAGCCGCGCTACCCAGCAGGCCGACAATCAACAGCGATTTGATCAGTTTCATGGTGCTTTTCCTTGTGCAGGTGAAAGTGGATGAATGCAGTATCTGCTGCAGATGTCAGCCAAGTATTGCGGGAGGGCAGGCAAATGTTAGCAATGATGAATGCCTTGCCCGGTGTTGCGCGTAATCAGACGGCTGGTTGTTTGTCCGGGCTGGGGCTACACTGCCTCGTTTTTCCCTGCGGCGGTGTTCCCGGCGCTTATCAACAGGATGATTCGCATGAGCGACACACCGCCCAATGACCCGCTGCACGGCATGACGCTGGAAAAGATCCTGCTGGCGCTGGTAGAGCGTTTTGGCTGGCCCGAGCTGGGCCGGCGCATTGCCATCCGCTGTTTCAACCAGGACCCCAGCATCAAGTCCAGCCTGGTATTCCTGCGCCGCACGCCCTGGGCACGCGCCCAGGTCGAGGCCCTGTTCATTGAAATGACAACCCGCCCATCCAGCCCATCCACGGTGGCGGGCAAGGACGGCCGCCCCCGGTTGTTTTCGCCGAAACAGGGCTGAAGCGGCCTTGCCGGCTTGAAATTGTCAGGGTGTCGCCCCAGCTAATCAGGATGAATCCGGCGCTGCTCTGGTGCCGGGGTACTGCAGTCGCTGTTTTTCCGCACAGGAGATGTGATGAAACTCTACTACTCGCCGGGAGCCTGCTCCCTGTCGCCGCATATCGTGCTGCATGCAGCAGGGCTGCCGTTCAGCGTGGAAAAGGTCAATCTGCGTGTGCAACCGCATGTGACTGCCAGCGGCGTGGAGTTCCGCAGTATCAACCCCAAAAACTATGTACCGGCCCTGCAATTGGAAGATGGCACGGTGCTGAGCGAAGGCGTGGCCATCGTGCAGTACCTGGCCGACCTGGTGCCGGAGCGCAAGCTGGCCCCTGCCAATGGCACACTGGCACGCTACCGTTTGCAAGAGTGGCTCAACTACATTGCCACCGAGGTACACAAGAGCTTTTCCCCGCTGTTTTATCCTGGCAGTGACGAGGTGAAAAACGCCGCCTGGGACAAGCTCACCGCGCGCTTTGCCATCGTGGAAGCACAGCTGGCCAGCTCTCGCTATTTGCTGGGCGAGGATTTCAGCGTGGCCGATGCCTACCTGTTTACCTGCCTGAACTGGGCGAACATGGTGCACCGTTCGCTGGATGATTTCCCGGCCATTTCCGCCTTCATGGCGCGGGTGCAGGCGCTGCCGGCAGTGCAGGCGGCGCTACAGGACGAAGGTCTGTTGCGCTGAGACATCTGATCTTGTCCATAGCCTGACGCCCGCTTGCGGGCGTTTTGTTTTGCATGTGTCCTGCGGTTTCACGTGAAACCGCACACCGGAGGAAACGGCGATGAGCGATAGGCGCTTGATTGAAACCACCGCACTGGAAGCCGCTTTGCAGCAGTTTGCCGATGCACGCGACTGGCAGCGCTTTCATACGCCACGCAACCTGATGCTGGCCTTGACCGGCGAGGTGGGCGAGCTGGCGGAAATCTTCCAATGGTTGAGCGATGAAGAAGTCGCCCGGCTGGCAGACGACCCGGCACGCTTTACCCATCTGCAGGAAGAAGTGGCCGACGTGCTGCTGTATCTGGTGCGGCTGGCTAGCGTGCTGAAGCTGGATATCAATGCCGCTGTCTGCGACAAATTGCAGAAAAATGCCGTCAAATATCCGGCACCCGTCAACGGTGCGCCATCGGCTTGATGTTGGGCAAGCTTGCTGCACTGGATTTTTGCCAGTGGCAGCGGCACGCGACTAAGCTTGGCAACAATAAAAAGCAGGTGCAGGAGACAGCAGATGCAGCAGGATATTATGCGGCTGGCCGCCGCCATCAGGCAGGCTGGTCATATCGTGGTATTGAGTGGTGCGGGCATGAGCACCGAGTCGGGCATTCCGGATTTTCGCTCGGCCAAGGGGCTGTGGCAGCAGGGCATGCAGCTGGAAGAGCTGGTGTCCATCGATTATTTCCGTGCCGACCCTGAAGCGTTCTGGCATAGCTTCAAGCAGCTGTTCCACACCAAGTTGCTGGGTAATTACCAGCCCAATGCCGGCCATCGTTTTTTGGCCGGGCTGGAGGCTGCGGGCACGCAGGTCACGGTGCTGACGCAGAATATCGACGGCCTGCATGGCGTGGCCGGCAGCCGCCAGGTACTGGAACTGCATGGCACGCTGCGCAGCGCCAGTTGTCCTGCCTGCGGCCGGCAACAGGGGCTGGACTATATCAATCACCATGTGCTGCCGCTGTGTACCCACTGCATGGATGTGCTGAAGCCGGACGTGGTGTTGTACGGCGAGCCGGTTCCCTTGATCGAACAGGCCTTCCAGCAGGCGCTGGCGGCGGACTTGCTGCTGGTGCTGGGCTCTTCGCTGGAGGTCTCGCCGGTCAACCTGATTCCACTGGAAGCGGCGCGCGCTGGCGTGCCGACGGCGCTGATCAATTACACGCCCACCCGTATGGACGCGGTATTCGATATCCGCATCGAGGCCGGTATTGGCGATACCTGCCAGCAGCTGCAGGGCTTGCTGGGCTGAGCCTGCTGCTGGCAGGACCGTGCTGGCTGGATTTTTTGCCAAGGACATTCTATTTTTCAATGGTTTCTACCAACTGAATAAATAGGATTACCATGACTGACATCAATTGGACGCACTGGGCGGATCTGGCAATCCAGGCCGGTATCAATATCGTTTCCGCCATTGTGCTGTGGGTGGTGGGGCGCTGGTTCATCGCCCTGGCCGGGCGGCTGATGGAAGAGCAGCTGGTGGCCAGAAAGCTCGATCCCACGTTGCGCCGCTATGCACATTCCTTCCTGTCCGTCAGCCTGACCGTGGTGCTGGTCATTGCCATGCTGGGTTTCTTTGGTGTGCAAACCGCCAGCTTTGCCGCCATCATCGGTGCAGCCGGCGTGGCCATCGGTCTGGCTTGGAGCGGCTTGCTGGCCAACTTTGCCGCCGGCATCTTCCTGGTGGTGCTGCGCCCCTTCAAGGTGGGCGATGTGGTCAGCGTGGCCGGCATCAGCGGTACCGTGCGCGAAGTGGGGCTGTTCTCCACCATTATTGATACGCCGGACAATGTGATGACATTGATCGGCAATAACAAGATTTTCTCCGACAACATCCAGAACTACAGCGCCAACGGTCACCGCCGGGTCGATCTGAAAGCCCAGCTGGCAGCCAGTGCCGATCATGCCCTGGCCATCAGCCTGCTGCGCGAGAAGATTGCCGCCATTCCCAATGTGCTGGCCGAGCCGGCAGTCAGCGTGGAACTGCTGGAGTTCACTGCGCTGGGGCCGGTACTGGCGGTGCGTCCCAGCTGCCAGCCGGAACACTACTGGCAGGTGTATTTCGATAGCAACCGGCTGATTCGCGAAACCCTTGCTGCCGCCGGCTTTCCCGGACCGGAACAGGCTATGGTGGTGCGCCAGAGCTGAGCTGGTTTGCCGCAGACAAGACAAAGCCCGCCATTGGCGGGCTTTGTCGTTTACAGAAAGCGCAGCGGATCCATCCGCCATTTGCTGGGGGATTCGTGGCTGACGATCTTGTCGCCGCCACCAGCCCCCATGCTGCGCGATAGGTCGACGATTTCCGGCGGGATATAGGTATTGCTCTTGCTGCTGAAAAATACCTTCACCTTGGGCGAAACCAGATTATTGTCGTTTTGCTCGATCACCACCCCCAGCCGGCCGCTTTCCAGCCGTACCAGTGTGCCGATGGGATAGATGCCGATACAGCGCATGAAGGCCTGCACCAGCACCGGATTGAAGTGGAATTTCGACCATTCGAAAATCTTGCGCAGGGCATCGGTGGGCGCCATGCCCTTGTGATAGCAGCGGTCGGAGGTCAGTGCATCGTAGACATCGACGATGGCTGCCATCTGTCCCAGCTGGGAGATTTCCTCACCCTTCAGCCCTTCCGGATAACCACTGCCATCGTGGCGCTCGTGGTGCTGGGCGGCCACTTTGACTGCGGTATCGGAAATGCCCTTGGTGGCCAGCAGAATCTGCTTGCTCTCCACCACATGGCATTTCATCACGGCGAATTCCTGCTCGGTCAGCTTGCCCGGTTTGTTGAGGATGCTGTCCGGCACCTTCATCTTGCCGATATCGTGCAGCATGCCGCCAATGCCGGCATGGTGGATCACCTCGCGGCTCATGTTCATGGCGTTACAGAAGCTGACCATCAGCGCGCCGACGCTGACCGAGTGCTGGAAGGTGTAGTTGTCCTTGTCCTTGTCCTTGATGCGGCACAGCGACAGCAGGGCACCGCCGTTGCGCAGAATGGACGTGGTCATCTTTTCGATGGATGGCTCCACCATTTCCAGTTCCACCTGCTTGCCCAGCCGCACATCCTGCAGAATGCCGCGCACGATGAGGTTGGCCTCATTGTGGATCAGCTGGGCGCGGCCGAATTCCGCCGCCGCTTCCACCCGGCGTTCCACCGGGACTTCCCGGCTGGCCAGCTCGATGATTTCCTGTTCCAGCTTGTGCTTTACTTCGGTGACCGTGGGCGCATGGGCGACATCCTTGCCCTTGTCGGTGTCGATATACACCTCGTGGATACCGGCATCGGCAATCTTGTGAATGGCGCTTTCATCGTTGACCAGAAAGCGCTTCAGCAAGAAGGGATGCGACATCCAGTCGCAGTTCAGGTCGTGAATGTACATGCCAACCTTGAGATCGGACACATCGATGCACTTGATCATTGCTTGTGCTCTAACTTGATGGCTGCAAAAGGTGCGGCGCTGGTCTCTGGGATAAAAAGTAAAACAGTTAGTGATATTGTAAATTATCTGCAGGAAAAGGGGAGTCAGCTGCGCCGGTAGCCGGCATACTTTGTGATATGGTGGCCGGCCCTTGTTGCCGGTCGCGCTAGAAAGCCCACCATGGATTGCCGTTTGCATTGCGCGGCGTGTTGCATCGCGCCCTCCATTTCCTCTCCCATCCCGGGCATGCCACAGGGCAAGCCGGCCGGGGTGCGCTGCGTTCAGCTCAGCGCTGACAATCTTTGCCTGCTGTTTGGCCGGCCAGAGCGGCCAGCGGTGTGTTCTGGCCTGCAGCCTTCTGCCGAAATGTGCGGTGAAAGCAACAGTCACGCCCTGGCCTGGCTGACCCTGCTGGAAGAGAAAACCGCGCCCTGAAGCCCGACTAGCCAAGTATTCATGTGAATGACATTAGCGAATTTCATTGCTGGTGTATTTGCGCTTGCTCATGCATTGCGCTTGCTCTGCTCGCCAGTGTTGAGGGTATACCCCAATATATTAAAGAGTTTGTATTGAAACGCCGTATATTAGGCATACAGTTAAAAGAGCAGCTTATCGGGGGATAAATGCATGGCGACAGCAAAATGGGGTCATCTGAGTACGCGCATCATCGTGGTAGCGGCAGCGGCGATTGCCGTTGGTTTTGCCGTGATGATCAGCCTGATTGCCTGGCAGAGCTACACTGCCGCAGTCGATGTGGGTTACAAGCTGGCGTCTGAACAGGCCAGCAGTTATGCCAAAGACGCAGAAAGCGATTTCGACAAGGGATTCACCCTGCCACGTCATCTGGCGGATGCCATTCTCGGCATCAAGCGCGTTGCACCGCTGGATCGCAAGCAGGCGGACAACATGATCCAGCAGATGCTGGACGATGCCCCGCAATCGGTTGGCCTGTGGATGTTGTGGGAACCCAATGCCTTCGATGGCAATGACAACGGCTTCCGCCTGGACTGGCCACGGCATGACCCTACCGGCCGCTACCAGCCCTACATCACCAAAAATGCCCAGGGCAAGGCGCAGATGGACGTGATGATGTCGGCCGACCGGGTGAAGGAATTCCCCAAGTTCAAGGAGCACCCGGAAAGTTATCAGCCCGATTATGAAAAATCCGGCTGGGGCGATTTCTACTACGTGCCCAAGCAGCGTGCTCGCGACACCATTACCGAGCCCTATCCCTACGAAGTGCAGGGCAAGATGATTCTGGAAAGCTCGCTGGCGGTGGTCGTCAAGGATGCTGCCGGCAAGATGCTGGGGGTGTCGGCCACCGATGTGGCGCTGGACCAGCTGCAAAAACGCTTTGGTGCCATCCATCTGTATGAAACTGGCTTTATCCGCATGGTGTCCGAAGGTGGCCTGTATGTGGTAACGGCCAAATCGGAACTGCTGGGCAAGCCGGTGCCCAAGGACGACGCGCTGGCCGGACACCTGGAGCAGATCAAGAAAGGCGAAAACTTCGTCTATGAAGATGGTGGTTTCACCCATTTCTTCCATCCGGTGAAAGTGGGCAATACCGGCCAGTTCTGGGCGCTGGGCGTGTCCATCCCGACTGCGGCGATTACCGCCGATGCCAAGAAGCAGTGCCTGACTGCCATCCTGATTGGCGTGGTGGCGCTGGTGGTGATTCTGCTGGTGCTGACGGCCGTGGTACGCGCGCTGACCCGGCCGCTCAACCAGCTGGCCGACACCATGGACCAGCTTGCCTCTGGCCGTGGCGATCTCACCGTCCGCATGCAGATTGCCAATCGCGATGAAATCGGCCGCACCGCCGATGCCTTCAACCGCTTTATCGGCAGCCTGCGCGACATGTTTGTCGAGGTGCGCCAGCAAAGCCACGAGGTGAGCATTGCCGCCGCCAGCCTGGCCGACTCCGCCAGCCAGGTGCAGCAGGCTTCGGCCAGCCAGTCTGATGCCGCCAGCGCCACGGCGGCCGGTGTGGAGCAGGTGACGGTGAGCGTGCATCACATCGCCGATACCGCACAGGAAGCCGAAATCACCGCCCGTGAAACCGGCGAGCTGACCGAGCAGAGCGTGGCCACGGTCAACCGCATCACTGCTGAAATCCAGCGCATGACCAGCAGCATGCAGGCGCTGGCCGAGCGGATGAACGGCCTGGGCGAGCGCTCGGAAGAAGTCAGTACCATTGTGCGGGTGATCAAGGACATTGCCGATCAGACCAATCTGCTGGCGCTGAATGCGGCCATCGAGGCGGCCCGTGCCGGTGAAATGGGCCGTGGCTTTGCCGTGGTAGCCGACGAAGTGCGCAATCTGGCCGGGCGTACCGCCGAGGCCACGGTGCAGATTACCCGCATCGTCAATGCCATCGGCAGTGAAACCCGCGAGGCGGTGGACGACGTGAGAAACAGCCGCGAGCAGGTGACACTGAGCGTGGCGGTGGCAGATGAAGCCAACGAGGCGATGAATACGGTGCTGGGCCGCAGCCAGGGCCTGGTGGCCAGCATTGTCGACATTGCCGCCTCTACCCGGGAACAGTCCACGGCCAGCCAGGAAATCGCCCAGAACGTGGAGCGCATCAGCGCCATGGCGCAGAGCAATAGCCATGTGGTGCGGCAGGTGTCGGATTCGGTGGCACAGCTGCGCGAACTATCGGCCAATCTGGAAAGCCTGGTCAGCAATTTCAAGCTGTAAACCCGGCCTGTCTGTACTGGCACACGCCACCCTGCGGGGTGGCGTTTTGCTGTCTGGCTGCTGCAGAATGGCTACACATGTCGTGCGCATTGTGAGGAGTAGCCATGTTGTGGTCTGCCTTTTTACCCGCGGCACTGTTGCTGGTGATGACTCCCGGAGCCGGCACACTGTGTGTATGGCGGGCATTTCAGCGCGAAGGCTGGCGTGCTGCTGGCCTGGCCCTGGCGGGTTTGCTGCTGGGTGACATGCTGCTGATCCTGTTGTCGGCCCTGGGTGTCGCGGCCTTGCTGGCGGCCAATCCGCTGCTGTTTGCCGTGTTGCGCTGGGGTGGTGCCGCTTACCTGATCTACTTGGGCTGCCAGTGCTGGCGTCAGGCGGCACTACCGCCTGTACCGGATACCCCGGCCAGCCGGCGGCAACTGTACTCCGCCTGCTTGCTGACCCTGGGTAATCCCAAGGCCATCGTGTTCTTCATGGCCTTCTTCCCGCAGTTTCTGCCGGTCGGGCAGGCGGTCCTGCCGGGCTTTTTGCAACTGGGCGTGGTGTTCTGTCTGCTGAACCTGAGTTATCTGATGGCCTTGCTGTGGCTGGGAAGCCGGCTTTGCGCCGCCGGCTCCATGTCACGGCTGGCGGTATGGGGGCAGCGGGCCAGCGGCTTGATGATGATAGGGCTGGGATTGCGCTGTTTATGGCAGCGCCAGCCGACCTGAATGTGTCGCTGCCTTGCCGTATTGGTGTCATGAAATTTGCAAAATGCGACACTGCTCTTATCAAGCCGCTGATTTGGCATTAGAATCTCGGGGTTTGTTCGGAGGAGCCGTCTTGTCGCCATTTGCAGCTGTTGTCATTAGCGCCCGCACCACCTGTCACGGTGGCGTTGTGTCGTTGCTGCGAGGCCGGACTGTTCCCGAACCCCGGAAATTCCAGAAAAAAAGCTCCTGATTGCTCAGGGGCTTTTTTTTTATGGGTAAAAAATAATTCGCAGAATGCAAGGACCCCCCATCATGGCAAACCCGCTCTATCGGAAACACATCATTTCCATCCCCGATTTTTCGCGCGAGGAGCTAGAGCTCGTCGTGGAAACGGCGGGCAAGCTCAAACGCACGCCGCGCAATGACCTGTTGCAAGGCAAGCTGGTGGGCAGCTGTTTCTTTGAACCGTCCACCCGTACCCGCCTGTCGTTCGAGACTGCGGTACAGCGGCTGGGTGGCGACATCATCGGCTTTGCCGATGGTGGCAATACCAGCGCCAAAAAAGGCGAAACCCTGGCTGACTCGATCAAGATCATCAGCTCTTACACCGATGCCGTGGTGATGCGTCACCCCAAGGAAGGCGCGGCGCGGCTGGCCAGCGAATTCTCCAGCGTACCGGTGATCAACGGCGGTGACGGTTCCAACCAGCATCCCACGCAGACCCTGCTCGACCTGTTCACCATTCGTGAAACACAAGGTACGCTGGAAAACCTCACCATCGCCTTTGTCGGCGACCTGAAATACGGCCGCACCGTGCATTCGCTGACCCAGGCGCTGTCGCTGTTTGGCGCGCGCTTCTATTTTGTGGCACCCGAGCAGCTGGCCATGCCGGACTATATCTGCGAGGAGCTGGACGAAAAGGGCATCGAATACACCATTGTCGACAGCCTGGACGATGTGATCCCGCTGATCGACATCATGTACATGACCCGTGTGCAGCGTGAGCGTTTTGACGAAACCGAGTTCAAGAAAATCCAGGGCCAGTTCGTGTTGCGCGCCGACATGCTCAAGACCGCCCGTACCAATCTGAAGGTGTTGCACCCGCTGCCACGGGTGGATGAAATCACCGTGGATGTGGATGCCACACCGCATGCCTACTATTTCGAGCAGGCCAAGAACGGTGTGTACGCCCGTCAGGCGCTGTTGTCGCTGGTACTGAACGAAACCGTATAAATCAGGGAAGGAAACATCATGCAATACACCCGTACCGTTGAAGCCCTGAAACAAGGCACCGTTATCGATCACATCCCGGCTGGCCAGGGGGTCAACATCCTGCGTCTGTTCAAGCTGGCGGAAACCGGCGAGCGCATTACCGTGGGGCTGAACCTGTCGTCCCGCCACATGGGTGCCAAGGACATCATCAAGGTGGAAAATGTTGCCCTGACTGAAGAGCAGGCCAACGAGCTGGCCCTGTTCGCCCCCAAGGCCACGGTCAATGTCATCGATAATTTCGAAGTGGTGAAGAAGCACAAGCTGGAACTGCCGGAAAGCATCGAAGGCATTTTTGCCTGCCCCAACTCCAATTGCATCTCGCATGCCGAGCCGGTGAAGAGCCATTTCTTCGTCAAGGCACAGGTCAAAGACATCAAAATGAAATGCAAGTATTGCGAAAAGGTGTTCAGTAAGGATATTGTTGCAGTCGTGCGCTAAGTCGTACAGAGGAAGAGAATAGAGAACTTCAAGAACGGACGCTGTTTTAACAGCGCAGTAGCAGAACAGAAAACGCCGCAGGAAACTGCGGCGTTTTTCTTTTTCTCGCCTTCGTTGAAGAAGGCGAGGCTCCCTTGCAGGGCAAGGGCGGGGGGAAGGGGAATAGACGGGAAGGCTGTCGGATCAACATGTTTATAGAGAGGCCCGGCTTTGCCGGGTCCTGTAGAGTTGTAGCAAATCACATTGCCAACAGCCTGACGCCGCAGGAAACTGCGGCGTTTTTCTTTTTTATCAATGTCCTGTGCGAATTACACCGGGCCGTCGCTCTGGCCGCTGATGAATTTCTGCATGTAGACCAGGTCCAGCCAGCGGCCAAACTTGAAGCCCACTTGCGGCAGCACGCCCACCTTGATGAAGCCCAGTTTTTCGTGGAAGCGGATGGAGCCTTCGTTGGCGGCATCTACCGCGCCCAGCATGGTGTGCTTGCCCAGCGCCTCGGCGCGCGGGAATAGCGCACTGACCAGCGCGCTGCCTATGCCCTTGCCACGCGCAGCGGCGGCCAGATGCACGCTGTGTTCCACGGTAAAGCGAAAGCCCGGACGCGGGCGGAAATCGCCGAAGCTGGAAAAGCCCAGGATTTCGCCCTGGTCTTCGGCTACCAGCACCGGGTAACCGGCGGCCAGCCGGTCCTGGAACCAGATGGCAAATTCACCGGGGTTGAGCGGGTCGTCATTGTAGATGGCGGTGGAGGTGGCAATCACCTCGTTGTAGATATCCAGAATGACGGCCAGATCTTCCAGCTTGGCATCACGTATCTGCATGTTTTCTCCTGTCATGAGCTAGTCCGGCGCGTCGTTGCCGGACGCGCCAGGGCGGATCGAAGCGTCCGCTCAGCCGGCTTTGCCGGCGGGTTCGGTTTTCTTGCGCGGGGTGCGTTTCTTGCGCGGCGCCGCTGCTGCCGGCGGGCTTTCCGGCTGGCTGAGCGGTGCAGCTGGGCCTGGGGTGGCGGGTGCCGGCTCGGCCACCTCGCCGTCCTTGATGCGGATTTCGCTGTGTAGCTTGGAGCCGTTGCGTTGTTCCTGCACGCTGAGGAAGTCCAGTTTCTTCACCATTTGCGACAGGCGCGAGTGGCCGTAATTGCGCGGGTCGAAGGAGGGGTCGTTCTTGGCAATATAGGAGCCGACCGCCGATAGTTCGGCCCAGCCGCTTTCCCTTGCCACGGCGTCGATGGCCGAGGTGAACATGGCCTGCAGCGGGTGGATTTCCTTGGCCACGGCCGGCTTGCTCTTGCTCTGGCGGGTGGTGCGGGTACGCGGCTTGTCGTTGCCGCTGGCAACTTCCGGTGGCTTTTCCGGGCGCAGGATTTCGGTAAACACAAACTTGTCGCAGGCCGCGATGAAGGGGCGCGGTGTTTTGGATTTTTCACCGATGCCGATGACGGTCAGGCCGCCTTCACGCAGGCGGGTGGCCAGCCGGGTGAAATCGCTGTCGGATGACACCAGGCAGAATCCATCGAAATTGCCGGTGTAGAGCAGGTCCATGGCGTCGATGATCAGCGCCGAGTCGGTGGAGTTCTTGCCGCTGGTGTAGGCAAACTGCTGGATGGGGTGGATGGCGTGCTTGTGCAATACCTCTTTCCAGCTCTTGAGCTGGGTGGTGGTCCAGTCGCCATAGGCGCGCTTGACGATGGCCGTGCCGTATTTGGCCACCTCGGCCAGCAGCTCGGCAGTGAGGCTGGCCTGGGCGTTGTCGGCATCGATCAGGACGGCGAGTTTGCGGTTTTCCATGCAGTTGCTTCCGGTTGGGGAATGCGGCCATGCTAAGCCCGGCGGCGGCTGGCGTCAAAATACCGCACCGGTTTTGATCGAATGGTGTCGGCTGGCACGCCGCTTGCTCTGTATTGCCTGGCATATCGCCCAACAGGAGGTTACGCCATGCCCTTCTTTTCAAGCCCGCGCAAGCATACCCCGGCTGTGCAAAAAACCAGTGAAATCGTGATGTTCAACTATCGCCGCCCGGTGCGTGCCCGCCAGGTGGCGCTTGGCAGCAGTGGCCGGCTGTGGCTGGTGGAAACCCTGGATGCAGTACATGGCATCTGGGTGTGGCAGGACGAGTACAACGGTGTTGACCAGGCGCTGGACGAGGCACGTCGCCTCAGCCTGATGCTGTCGTGAAAGGCTGTGCCTTGAAACGGTGCGCGTTTTCCCCGAAAGCGGGATTTTTTGATCAAAAAAAGGGCGCGGATGACATCATCCGCGCCTGAACCACCCTCTTTACTGCTACAACACTCACAAAACCATCAGGCTACCTTGCGTTTGCCAGCCTCCTGGCGGAAACGCTGCAGCAAGCCCTGTTGCCGTTCGCCAGCCTGTTTCCAGGCGGCCTCCTTGATATAGCCAAAGCCGCGCACGCCTTCGAATACCTTGACCAGCTCTACTGCCGTGGCCAGATTGTCGGCATTCAGCCCGGCCAGCACGCTGCTGACCAGTTGTTCGAATTCGACAATCAGCTGGCGTTCCAGCTTGCGGTCGGCCTGCCAGCCAAACGGGTCCAGCGCGCTGCCGCGCAAAAAGCGCAACTTTGCCAGCAGCTTCATGCCCTTGAGCAGCCAGGGGCCGAACGCTACTTTTTTCGGCTGATGGCCGGTGATCCAGCCGGCACCGATATGGAAGCGCAGCTGGTAATCGCCCTCGAACTGGCTGGCCAGCTCGCGCAGGAAATCGCCATTGGTATACAGGCGGGCCACTTCGTATTCGTCCTTGTAGGCCAGCAGATGGAAGTAGCCACGGGCAACCGCCAGCGCCAGTGCGCTGCTGGCCGGATTCACCGCCTGCTCGGCACGCACCACCTGGTCCACCAGCGCCTTGTAGCGTTCGGCCAGCGCCTGGTTCTGGTAGGCCACCAGTTCCCTGGCACGGTGATGCAGCACGCCATCCACGGTTTCACGTGGAACGAACTGCACCACCGAAGAAGGATTCACCAGCGCTTCCACCCGCGCCGGATCATGAGCGGCATGGCGGCCCCAGACAAAAGCCTGCTGGTTGAACTTGACCGCGGCTCCATTCAGGCGGATGGCTTCCATCAGCGCCTCTTCGCTCACCGGCACCAAGCCCTTCTGCCAGGCATAACCCAGCATGAACATATTGCTGGCGATGGCATCGCCCATCAGCGCAGTGGCCTGGCGGGTGGCGTTGACTTCCCAGAAGCGGCCTGCGCCTACCGATTCGATGACTGCGTCCTTCATGGCGCGGCTGGGGAAGCGCACGTCCGGGTTTTTCAGGAAGGCGCTAGTCGGCGATTCGTAACTGTTGACGATGGCGTGGCTGAAGCCTTCGCGCATCTTGGCCAGCGCTTCTTCGGCGGCGGTGACCACCAGATCGCAGCCCAGCACCAGGTTGGCATCGCCAGCGGCGATACGCACGGCGTGCAGCTGCTGCTGGCTGTCGGCAATGCGCACGTGCGACCACACCGAGCCGCCCTTTTGCGCCAGACCCGCCATGTCCAGCACGGTGACGCCCTTGTGGTCCAGATAGGCGGCCATGCCCAGTACCTGGCCGATGGTGACCACGCCGGTGCCGCCGACGCCGGTAATCATGATGCTGAAGGGTTCATGCAGCGCCGGAATCTGCGGTGCGGGCAGGGCGGGCATGGCTTCCAGCGTGGCCGCCGCCGGGCTCTGCTTTTTCAGCTTGCCGCCTTCCACGGTAACAAAGCTGGGGCAGAAGCCTTCCACGCAGGAGTAGTCCTTGTTGCAGCTGGACTGGTCGATCTTGCGTTTGCGCCCCAGTGGGGTTTCCACTGGCAGCACCGACAGGCAGCCGGACTTTTTGCCGCAGTCGCCACAGCCTTCGCACACTTTTTCATTGATGAAGGCGCGCTTGGCCGGGTCGGGGAATTCACCGCGTTTGCGGCGGCGGCGTTTTTCGGCGGCGCAGGTCTGGTCGTGAATCAGGATGGTGGTGCCTGTGGTTTCCCGCAGCTCTTTTTGCAGGCGGTCCAGTTCGCGGCGGTGGAACACGTCCACTCCCGGTGCCAGACCCTGCACGCCCTGGTATTTTTCCGGCTCGTCACTGGTGATGACGATGCGCTTGACCCCTTCGGCCGCCAGCTGGCGCGTCATCATCGGCACATCCAGATAGCCATCCACATTCTGGCCGCCGGTCATGGCCACGGCATCGTTGTACAGGATCTTGTAGGTGATGTTGACCCCGGCGGCCACCGCGGCGCGGATGGCTAGCAGACCGGAGTGGAAGTAAGTGCCATCGCCCAGATTGGTGAAAATGTGCTTGGTGTGGGTGAACGGGGCCTGGCCGACCCAGGTGATGCCCTCGCCGCCCATCTGGGTGAAGGTCTTGGTGCTGTCGCCTTCGATCCAGTGCGCCATGTAGTGGCAGCCGATACCGGCCACGGCACGGCTGCCTTCCGGCACGCGGGTGCTGGTGTTGTGCGGACAGCCGGAGCAGTAATGGGGCACGCGGGCAATGGCCTCGCGCGGCTGGACCAGCTGGGCTTCTTTTTCGTCGTAGAACTTCAGCCGGTCGTGAATCACCGGGCTGTCGAAGATCAGCGCCAGCCGGCTGGCAATGGCGCGGGCGATCATGGCCGGGGTCAGCTCACCGGCAGCCGGCAGCAGCCAGTCGCCGTGCGGCAGTGCCCATTCGCCTTTTTCGGCAAACTTGCCCACCACCCGTGGCCGCACGTCGTCGCGCCAGTTGTAGAGCTGTTCCTTGAGCTGGTATTCGATGATCTGGCGTTTTTCTTCCACCACCAGGATTTCATCCAGCCCTTCGGCAAACTGGCGCACGCCTTCCGGCTCCAGCGGCCACACCATGCCCACCTTGAAGATGCGCAGGCCGATGTCGGCTGCCAGGGCTTCGTCGATGCCCAGGTCGTCCAGTGCCTGCATCACGTCCAGATAGCTTTTGCCACAGGTGATGATGCCCAGCCGTGGCTTGGGCGAATCCAGGGTGATGTGGTTGAGCTTGTTGGCGCGGGCATAAGCGAGGGCGGCATACAGGCGGTGATGCAGCACGCGTTTTTCCTGCACCAGCGGCGGGTCGGGCCAGCGGATGGACAGGCCGCCTTCGGGAATGGGGAAGTCCTGCGGAATGACAAAGCTGAAGCGTTCCGGGGAGATGTCCACCACCGCCGAGCTTTCGATGGTGTCGGAAATGGCCTTGATCGATACCCAGCAGCCGGAATAGCGGCTCATCGCCCAGCCGTGCAGGCCGTAGTCGATGACTTCCTGTACCCCGGAAGGGGACAGCACCGGAATCATGCTGGCGGCGAGGATGTGGTCGGACTGGTGCGGAAAGGTGGAGGACTTGGCCGCGTGGTCGTCACCGGCCACCAGCAGCACACCGCCCTTGGCGCTGGTGCCGGCCACATTGCCGTGCTTGATCACGTCGCCGGAGCGGTCCACGCCGGGGCCCTTGCCATACCACAAGGCGTAGACGCCATCGTACTTGGCCCCCTCGAACATATTCACCTGCTGCGTGCCCCACACGGCGGTGGCGGCCAGGTCTTCGTTCAGGCCGGGGTGGAACACCACATTGTGTGCCTTGAGATAGGACTCGGCCTTTTGCATGGTCTGATCGACATTGCCCAGGGGCGAACCACGGTAGCCGGTGACATAGCCGGCGGTGTTCAGCCCGGCGGCACGGTCCAGCTCCTGTTGCAGCATGGGCAGGCGTACCAGCGCCTGGATGCCGGTCATCAGCACCTGGCCGGTGGCGGCGCTGTACTTTTCTTCCAGATCAACATGACGGATAGACATGGTTTCTCCTCCTGCCGCGCGGGTCCTGACCGGTAAGGTGGCCGGCATGGCCTGCGGCTTGTTCTCGCTTGTGGCGGTGGCGGGTTTTCTCGGCTGGAAAACGCACGCCTTTCTTTATGTTGTAGGCCGTAATCCCGGTGTCCGGGCGGTATTCTCCATGCCTCGGCTCAGCGGGTGGCTGCTATGTGGCGGACTCTAACTTACGTTTACGTCAACGTCAAAGGTCTTGACGTACAGCCCCCGGCAGTGCGGCGATTGTGCCAGTGCAGCATGTGCGGGCAGGGCCGCTGGCCGGCATTGTTTCCATGGCAGAACAGCATGTTATCGAGCCGGTGGTTTCTTCATGTGCGCCAAGCCGTTAAGCTGCTACGTTGAACACCTTATGCATCGAGTCTGTCATGTCTTCCGCCCAGTCCCGGCAGGACGCCACCCGCGGCGTGCTGTTTACCTTTATTGCCTTCCTGATCTGGGGCCTGTTTCCGCTGTACTGGAAGCCTTTGCACCATATTCCTGCGTTGCAGATCCTGTGCCATCGCATTGTCTGGTCTGCCGTGTTCGTGGCCGGCATTCTTACCGTGCGTCACAACTGGGCCTGGCTGGGCGAGGCGGTGCGCCAGCCGCAAAAGCTGGCCATTTTTGGCCTGTCCTCGCTGATGCTGTCGCTTAACTGGCTGATTTATATCTGGGCAGTCAATGCCGGCCATGTGGTGGAGGCCAGCCTGGGCTACTTCATCAATCCCCTGTTCAATGTGTTGCTGGGGCGGCTGTTTCTGGCGGAAAAGCTCAGCCCCATCCAGCGCAGTGCCGTGTTGCTGGCGGCTGCCGGTGTGGCCTGGATTACCTGGACTAGCGGCACCGTGCCGCTGATCGCGCTGTCGCTGGCGGCCACCTTTGGCCTGTATGGTTTGCTGCGCAAGAAAGCACCGCTGGCCTCGCTGGAGGGCTTGGCGCTGGAAACCTTCCTGATGGCACCGCTGGCGCTGGCGGCTTTGCTGTGGTTCCAGTGGCAGGGGCAGGCGGCCTTCCTGCACGAGTCGGTTGGCAGCGATGTGCTGCTGGTGGGGGCCGGGGTGGTCACCGCCATTCCGCTGCTGCTGTTTGCTGCGGGCGCGCGTCGCTTGAAGCTGGCCACCGTGGGCCTGATCCAGTACATCGGCCCCACCATTCAGCTGGCGCTGGGGGTGTGGGTGTTCGGCGAGGCGTTCGACAGCGCCAAACTGGTGGGCTTCTGCCTGATCTGGCTGGCCTTGCTGCTGTATTCGGCGGCCGGCCTGCTGTCCATGCGTCAGCAAAAGCGCAGCGCTGCCGCCGCCTGAAAGTCATGCAACCATCCCGTCGTGCAAGCCCGGCCATGCCGGGCTTTTTGCTGGCAGCAGCGGGGGAGCAATAGCCGTTGACCCTGGCGTTGTTCGGGCAGAAACTGCCAGTTTGCCGGCGATGGCGCTCATGAAGTGCCAGTGACAGGCCGAAGTAAAAGGAGAAACATGCAACACCCACGCGATTTTTTCCGTCAGCTGAATCAGGAATACCTGGCCGTGCATCGCGCCAAGGAGGCGCTGTTCTGGTCCACTTACATGGGCATGTCCGACGACCATGCCGGCTTTGGCCGTGCCGAGACCGCCTACAAGGATTTCATCTCCAGCCCCGCGCGGCTGCAGCAGACGCGCACCATGCTGGCCGCTGCCCGGGCTTTGCCGCCCGATGCGGAGCAGGCTGGCTTGCTGCATGGCCTGCAAGGCTGGCTGGCACTGTTTGAAAGCAACATCATCGACAATGATGAGGCCCACCAGCGCATGGCCGGGCTGATCGAGATGGAAGCGGCGCTGTTTGCGCGCCGGCAGTCGCACAGTCTGCGTCACCGCAACGAGCACGGCCAGTGGGAAGACGCCACACTCAGCATGCTGGTGACCAATATGGGCAGCAATCCGGATGAGGCCTGCCGCAAAAGCTCGCACGACGCCTTGCTGCAGCTGGAACAGTGGGTGCTGGACAATGGCTTTCTGGACATCGTGCGCCAGCGCAATGCCTTTGCCCGTGCCCTGGGTTACCGCGACTATTTCGACTACAAGGTGCAGAAAAACGAGCGGATGACGCCAGAAGCGCTGTTTGTCATTCTGGATGATTTCGAGCAGCGCACCCGCCTGGTCAACGAAAACGCGCTGAAGCAGCTGGCCAGTAACAAGGGGGCCGATGCGCTGGAAGCCTGGAATCTGCGCCACCACATGAGCGGCGATGTCACCCGCCAGATGGACCCTTACCTGCCGTTCGCCAAAGCGGTGGAACGCTGGCTGGAAAGCTTCCGCCGCCTGGGCATACAGTATCGCGGCGCGCTGCTGCAGCTGGACCTGATCGAGCGCAAGGGCAAATACCAGAACGGCTTTTGCCATGGCCCGCAACCCAGCTATGTCGATGAGCAGGGCCAGTGGGTGCCGGCCCATGTCAATTTCACCGCAGATGCCACGCCCGACCAGGTGGGCAGCGGCGACCGCGCCATCAACACCCTGTTCCACGAGGGCGGCCACGCGGCGCACTTTGCCAACGTGACCCAGAATTCCCCCTGCTTTTCGCAGGAATTTGCGCCGACCTCCATGGCCTATGCCGAAACCCAGTCCATGTTCTGCGACAGCCTGCTGGGCGATGCCGACTGGCTGGCGCGCTATGCGCAAAACCGCCAGGGCGAGGCCATGCCGGAGGCACTGATCCACGCCGGCATCGAGGCCAGCCAGCCTTATCGCGCTTTCATGGAGCGCATGATTTTGCTGGTGGGCTATTTCGAGGCCGCGCTCTACCAATTGCCGGATGAGCAGCTGACTGCCGGGCAGGTATTGCAGCTGGCCCGTAGCAGCGAGCAGCGCATTCTGGGCATCGCCTGCAGCCCACGCCCGCTACTGGCCATTCCGCATTTGCTGAACCAGGAGTCGGCGGCGTCCTATCACGGCTATCTGTTGGCCAATATGGCGGTGTATCAGACCCGTGCATATTTCCTGCGCCAGTACGGCTATCTGACCGACAACCCGGCCATCGGCCCGGCGCTGGCCCAGCATTACTGGGGGCCAGGTAACAGCATCAGCCACGACGCCACCTTGCGCAGCCTGACCGGCGAGCCGTTCAATGCCCGCTATCTGGCGGACGAGTGCAACCGCAGCGTGGAGCAGGCCTGGGCCGATGCCCGCCAGCAGATGGCCGCTGCCGCCAGCCGCCGCTATCCCGAGCCGGCGGCTGCCGATCTGGATGCCCGCATCCGTCTGGTTCACGGTGATGAACTGATTGCCGATAACAGCCAGGGGGACGCCGCCATGTGTCGGCAGTTCGAGCACTGGGTGGCGACGCACTATCCGGCCACACTCACCTGATATCCTGTTTGCTCTTGCCACCATGAGGCCCCGCCATGTCTGACACGCTTGCTCTGGAATTCGATTGTGACCCCGCCCGGCTGGAGCGGGACATGATCTATCACTATCTGAGCCAGCAGTCCTACTGGGCTGCCGGCTTGCCGCGTGATGTGTTCGAGCGCTCGCTGGCCGGTTCGCTGTGCTTTGGTGTGTATGTTGCTGGCAAGCAGGTGGGGTTTGCCCGCATGATTACCGACCAGGCGACTTTCGCCTATCTGGCCGATGTGTTCGTGCTGCCGGACTGGCGCGGGCGCGGCATCAGCAAGGCGTTGCTGGCGCACATCACCGCCTACCCGGTTTTGCAGAATCTGCGGCGCATGCTGCTGGCCACGGCAGATGCACACGGCCTGTATGCGCAATTTGGCTTCACCGCACTGTCGCGGCCCGCGTACATGATGGAGCGGCTGGATCAACAGGTATATCAGCGACTGGCAGCAACGGTGAGCACACCGGACTGCACACAAGGATAAGCACTTATGGAGCTGGCCAAACAATGGCTGCAGGGCAAGGGTGTTGAGCTGGGGCGGGGCGCGCATAATCCGCTGGCTCCGGCCGACTGCATCAGCGTGGCCCCCTGTGATGGGCAGCACTATCTGGAAGAACCCGACCTGATCGACTACCAGGTGTATGCCGCCGAGCAGCAGCGCTATGGCAAGGGTGTCGCCAAGGTGGACATGGTGGCCGAGGCCACCGCGCTGCCGTTTGCCGATGGCGAGCTGGACTATATCGCCAGCTCGCATGTGCTGGAGCATGTGCCGGACATTTTTACCGCCTGGCTGGAGTGGGGGCGGGTGCTGCGTCCGGGTGGCATCAGTTTCATGATCGTGCCCAAGCGCGATGCACTGGTGGAAGACAGCGTGCGGCCCATCACCGGGCTGGAGACGCATATCGAGGCCTTTCAGCACAAGATGACGCCGCAAAGCCTGTCGCCCGGGCTGCCGTGGCGCATGCATTATCACGTGTTCACCCTGCAAGGCCTGCTGGCTGCGCTCAACTGGTTTAACCAGCAGGGTCTGGGTGTGGCTTGGCTGCTCGAGTCGCAGGAGGAAAGCGACAGCAATGTCGGCAATGGCCACACGCTGGTGTTGAGCAAGCAGCACACCCTGCCGCTGCTGGAAGACAGCATTGGCCAGCTGGGGGCGGTATTCCAGGCTGAGCGCTATCAGGAGGCGGCCTTGCTGGCGCGGCAGGCGCTGTCGCTGAATTTCCGCATTCACGAGGCCTGGTTCATTCTGGCGATGTCGCAAGTGCAGCTGGGAGACAGCCATGCGGCGGAGCAGTCGCTGACCCAGGCGCTGGTGCTGCAGCCCAAGCATGCCGAGTATCGCGATGTTTACCAGCAGTTGCTGGGCCAGCCCTTCAGCTATCCGCTGAGCCTGGTCGACTATCTGGCGCTCCTGCTATGACGGGCAAACAGTTCTGGATCGACCCCTACCAGACCCGGCTGGCCACCACGGTGGCACGGGTGGAAGGTGAGCATGTCTGGCTGCAGCACACCATTTTCTATGCCTTTTCCGGCGGGCAGGAGAGCGACGCCGGCAGCATAGGTGGCTGGCCGGTGTTGCAGGCAGCAACACAGGGGCTGGACATCGTCTATACCCTGCCGGCCGGTCATGGATTGCAGGCGGGGGATGCCGTGCTGGTGGAGATAGACTGGCTGCGCCGCTACCGGCTGATGCGGCTGCACTTTGCCGCCGAGCTGACACTGGAAACCATCTACCGCGACTTTGCCGCGGTGGAAAAAATTGGCGCACATATCGCTGCCGACAAGGCGCGCATCGACTTTGCCCTACCCGCAGCCATCACCCCGCACTTGCCGGCCATCACCGCCAAAGTGCAGGGCCTGATCGATGCCGACAGCGCCATCATCAGTGCCTTTGCCGATGAGGCTGCGCAGCGTCGTTACTGGGAAGTGCCGGGCTATTGCCGCGTGCCCTGCGGTGGCACCCATCTGGCACGCACCGGCGAGGTGGGGCGTATTGCGCTCAAGCGCAAGAATATCGGCAAGGGCAAGGAGCGGGTGGAAATCACCCTGCTGGAGGATGGCGAATGCTAGGCAGCTGCCTGTGCGGTGCTATTGCTTACGAGGTGGATCAGCTGGATCTGCCGATTACCCATTGCCATTGCCACACCTGCCAGAAAGCCCATGCGGCCAGCCATGTACCGACAGCCGGGGTCTTGCGCCAGCATTTTCGCTGGCGGCGCGGGCAGCAACACCTGGGCAGCTTTGCCTCGTCGCCGGGCAAGCTGCGCCATTTTTGCCGCCAGTGTGGCAGCCATCTGCTGGCCGAGCGCGCGGGCAGCCCCTATGTCATCCTGCGGGTGGCCACACTGGACGATGCGCCCGCGCAGCAGGCAAGCCAGCATATCTGGACCAGCCATGCCCGGCCCTGGCTGGAGGTAGACCATCTGCCGTGCTGGCCGGAATGGCCGCCTGACAGGTAAGCTGGCAGGCTTTGTCATGATCATCCGTCCGGCCTGTCCGGGCGGGCAGACTGGATATTATGTGGTATGACCTGGCCGCCATCGGTGCGGCAGCCTGCTGGGCGTGGGGTGGCATTCTCGGTGCCGGCCCCTCACGCCATTTCGGCCCCTTTGCCTTTACCCGCTTGCGCTTGAGCCTGCTTACCGTGCTGTTGGGCGGCATCAGCCTGCTTTCCGGTGGCTGGCACAGCATCAATGGCAGCAATCTGTGGCCGGCCCTGCTGTCCGGCCTGACCGGTATTTTTCTGGGCGACACCATTTATTTTTCCGCGATGAACCTGCTGGGGCCGCGCCGCGCCGGCCTGCTGTTTGCTACGCATTCGGTGTTTTCGGTGGTGCTGGGCATCTTGTTCCTGCAGGAAAAACTCAGCCTGCCTGCCTTTGTCGGCAGCAGCATGGTGTTTGGCGGCGTGCTGCTGGCCGTGGCTTTTGGCCGGCGCAGCGCCGATGCCCATGCCTGGGAGCATCCGACCCACCTGAAGGCGGGGGTGTTGCTGGGCATGGTGGCCGCCCTGTGCCAGGCCATGGGGACATTCTTTGCCAAGCCGGCCATTGCCGCCGGGCTGGAACCGGTCACCGCGTCAGCCCTGCGCATGGGCATTGCTTGCGCAGCGCACTATCTTTTGTTGCTGGGCGGTCTGTCTCTGGCCAGGAGTCGCGGCGCTTATACGCCGCGCATGCTGGGCCAGACGGCGCTCAACGGCCTGGTGGCGCTGGGCCTGGGCATGACGCTGATCATGCTGGCCTTGCAGCATGCCAATGTGGCCACGGTGGGCATGCTGTCGGCGCTCAGCCCGGTGCTGATCCTGCCCATGCTGTGGCTGGTGCAGAAGCAGGCCCCACCGCCGGTGGCCTGGCTGGGGGCGGTGGTGAGTTGTGCCGGCACGGCCTTGATTGTGCTTCGCTGAATTTTACCTGGCTGCCATTTCCTGCCGTGGCGGGGGGCAGGGTATGATGACGGGGCTGGCCGCTGGGCCAGCCCTGTTTACTGATGGCAATGGCGCGGTGCTGTTGCCCGCACGCATGACGGATCGCCGATGATTTCCCATATCCAGTCCAGCCTGACTGAAGCGCAAACTGCCCTCAATAATCTGCTGGCCAATCCCCAGGCGCTGGCCAGCATCGAAGCGGCCGCACAGCAGCTGATCGACAGCCTCGCCGCTGGTGGTCGTATCTTCTCCTGCGGCAATGGCGGCTCCATGTGCGACGCCATGCATTTCGCCGAAGAGCTGACCGGCCGCTACCGCAACAACCGTCGCGGCATGGCGGCCATCGCCATTTCCGATCCCAGCCACATGAGCTGCGTGGCCAACGATTTTGGCTACGAGCATGTGTTTTCGCGCTATCTGGAAAGCCATGGCCGCGCCGGCGACGTGCTGATCGGCATCAGCACCAGTGGCAACAGCCAGACCATCGTCAACGCGGCCAGCGTGGCGCGCGAACTGGGCATGAAGGTGATCATCCTCACCGGCCGTGCCGCCACCCGGCTGGAGCCGCTGGCCGATGTCTACGTCAACACCCCTGGTGGCCAGTACGCCGACCGCGTGCAGGAACTGCACATCAAGGTGCTGCACATTCTGATCGAGCTGGTGGAACGGCATTTCTGCCCGGAAAACTACTGATTGCGGCATGTGGCCACTGCATGAAAAACGGCCCCTTGAGGGCCGTTTTCTTTGCGGGCAAGTCTGAGTCTACTGGTTGGCGCGCACCCAGCGGTGCCAGTGGCCGTACAGTTCCGGGTCGATGGCGGCAATCACCGAGCGCTTCCACACCGTGTCGCTCCAGTAGTCGTCGGTGTTCAGGCTGGCCAGGCGGCCGCCGGCTTCTTCCAGAATCACCGCGCCGGCAGCATAGTCCCACAGCCGCTGACCGCCGTGCAGGTAGAGGTCGTAACGGCCCGCCGCCAGAAAGCACCAGTCCAGCGTGCTGGAACCCATGCTGCGCTGGCTGCCAAACGGTGCCACGCTGCTCATGCGCGCCGCCAGTTTGCCGGAGCGCAGGTATTTCACTTCCACGGCGGCAATCGCGTCGCCCATGCTGTTGCGGGTGGTCTTGAGCGGCAGGCGCCGGCCATTGAGCCAGGCGCCCTGGCCGCGACGGGCATAAAACATTTCGTCGGATACCGGGTTGTAGATCACGCCCAGCTGGCTGACGCCATCGATGACCAGCGCCACCGAAATGGCGAAATAGGGCAGGCCGTTGACGAAATTGGTGGTGCCGTCGATGGGGTCAACCACCCACAGGCCGCCCGGATTGCCCTGCCATAAGGCATCCTGCTCCTCGCGCGTCATTTCCTCGCCCAACACCGGGTGGGGCAGCACGGCCGGCAGCTTGTCTCCCAGCGCCTGCTGGCAGGCCATATCGGCCTCGGTGAACAGCGAGCCGTCGTCCTTGCGTGTTTTACCCACACGCAAAAAGCGCGGCATCACCTCCTGGCGGGCCACGTCACGGACAACTTGCATCACCTGTTCAACCACCTGCATGGTGTTCTCCTGAGTGTTCTGCCGGGCCGGATGGATAGGCGTCTGGCAGAAACGACAACAGCGGCCATCCGGCCGGCGTCTGTCTGTAAGGTAAACTGCATGGCCGCCGGCAATAGCGCCAGCGGCAGGATTGTCGTCCTGTCCAAGCTGTTTAGCAGAATTGGCAAGACGATGCTGAAGCAAGTGACGCAGCCCGGATCAATCATGACGATGCATGGATGCCGTCATTTTTACCACTTGCTAAAGATGGGTTGTTGCAACTGCAGCAAACAAAGCAAAATACCGTTATCACCACGGACTTTCAATACGCCATGCCAAGGTTTTTTATCGAAACACCGCTGGCGGCGGGGCAAACCCTGTCGCTGCCTGATGCTGTCGTGCGCCATGTGCAGGTTCTGCGCCTGAAGGAAGGCGACAGCCTGACCCTGTTCAACGGCCAGGGCGGCGAGTACCAGGCCAGCCTGTCGGCCTTGCAAAAGCGCGCTGCCGAATGCCAGATCAGCCGCTTTGACGACATCAGCCGCGAGTCGCCGGTATGGCTGGGGCTGGCGCAGGCCATTTCCAGCGGCGACCGCATGGAATTCACCCTGCAAAAGGGCGTGGAGATGGGCGTGTCGCTGTTTCAGCCCATCGCCGCCGAGCGCTCGGTGGTGAAGCTGTCCGGCGAGCGGGCGGACAAACGCATACAGCGCTGGCAGGAAATCGTGCAGTCGGCTTGCGAGCAGTGTGGTCGCAATACGCTGCCGCAGGTGCTGCCCATTCTCAGTCTCAATGAATGGCTGCAACAGCAGCAGGATGCCGATGCCAGGCTGATCCTGTCGCCGCTGGGCACGCAGAAACTGGCCGATATCGCCAGCGCGCCGCGCCGGGCCTGGCTGATGGCCGGACCGGAGGGTGGCTACTCCGCCCGCGAGGAGGCTGCTGCGCTGGAGGCCGGCTGGACGCCGCTGAAACTGGGGCCGCGCATTCTGCGCACCGAAACAGCCGCGCTGGCGGCGGTGGCGGCGGTACAGGCGGTGTGGGGGGATTACTGTATCTGAGTTCTGTTTATCCGCGCTCAGCGCCAGTCAGAGCAAGTCTTTGAACCGCTGCGCGGTGCTGTTTTTCATGGCGGGGCTGCCCGCCAAACAGGCAGGGGAGCTGCCTCGCCAGCTCCCCTGCACCCCTAGGCGACCCCGGGTTGCGCGAAACCCCGCCTGTTTCGGGCCGGGCAAGGCGCCGCCGAACTCGCCATTCGCTACCGTCGAATGGCTCAGACATGGCGGCGGCTTAAAACCTTGCCCAACCCGCCCCAGACGGCGCGCGCCACGGGGATGGGGCGCACTGTCTGCATCGCTTGCGATTGAGCCAAGTAGGTAATTGCCAACGCGGTAGAAAGTCCCAGCCAACAAAAAGCCCGGCATGGCCGGGCGGTGTGACTGCGTGCGGATCAGCAGCGGCTCAGGCGGTGGTGGCGATGTCCTGCTGACGGTAAATCAGCTTGCCAGCCAGCAGCACTTCCTGCTCGCTCAGGGCGAACTGCCCCGGCGGTGCGGCGCGTTCAAACACGAAGCGCCGGTCCTGGTATTCGATCCAGGCACTGATGGGCTGGTCCTGAAAGCGGCCGAGTATCTCCGGCGAGCGTGCCGCCACCTCGGCATCCGTCAGCAGGATGCCCTGCTGTGCCGGGGCGGTGTTTTCTTCCTGTACTTCCCAGTTAGCCTGGGCGACCGGTTGTGGCGTGTTGCGGGTGGCCATTTGCAGCCACATGCGATAGACCCACAAGGGCAGCAGTACGCGGTGCACCCGCTTGTCGTCGGTGATGACGCAGGCAATGGGGAAGCGGTGCTGACAGGCAGGGCAGGTGCCCTGGGCTGCCAGAAACAGCTTGTCCTGCTGCAGGCTGGCCAGGCCGGCCATGTGTTCGCAACCCACCATGGCATGGCAGTGCGGGCAATGCTTGCCAAAGCGGCGCACCCGGTTGCCATTGGGAAAGGTCACCGGGAGATAACTGGAAATCGTGTTCTGTCTGGCCATTTACAAGCTGTCCACTGCGACGCCGTGCTGGCGGGATGGCGTGCAGTATACCCTGTCCGCCAGGGTGGCGGACAGGCAAGGGCCGCTGCTCATGCGCGGGCTGCTCATGCCAAGCTCAGCCGGCAGCACAGGCTGTGGCTGGCACCGGCGGCCAGCAGGCGGCTGTCTTCGCCGGCATTGGCCGCTTCGATGCAGACAAAATCCTGCCAGCCGTCATCCGGCAGGTCGGCAAGGTTTGCCGCCTTGTCCTGCCACGGATTCCACACCACCACGCTGGCCGATCCGCTGCGGCTGATGCGCAGGCGGCGTTGCCATTGCGGGTCTTCCAGCAGCACATCGGCTTCGCTGTAGACAATGGCATCGAACTCGCCCTGCAAGTGCAGCGGCTGTGGCGGCAGCCGGCTGTAACGGCGGCCGACCTTGTCTTCGCACACCGCCTCTTCCAGCCCGTGCAGGCGGATACGCCGGCTGTCGCTGACCGCGAGATAGCTGTGCAGGGCCGCGCTGAAGCTTTGTTGCTGCGCGCTGTCGTTGCGGGTGTGCAGGCTGATGTCGATATGGTCGGACAGGGTGTATTCCAGTACGACCGTCAGGCCCTGCCAGTCCGGGCCTTGCAGTTTCACGTGAAACGCATCACCGTCGCGCAGCACCGCCAGCAATGTCCATGGCTGCTGGCGGGCCACGCCGTGGGCCGGGGCGCTGTCATCATCCGGGTGCGCGCCAAACCACGGCCAGCAGACCGGCACACCGCCACGGATGGCGCGGCCGGGCTGCAGTACGGCTTGGGGGGACATATACAGCCAGGGTTGCTGACCATAAGGCTGGAATGCCAGCAACTGGCCACCCAGCAAGGACAGGGTGGCGCTGCAGCTACCGCTGTCCAGCTGCAGCAGGGTGACATCGTTGCCCAGGGCAATCAGCCGGGCACCGGAAGGCAGGTTCATGGCCATAGGGCTTCTCGTTGGCAGGAAAATGGGATGATCATAGCGCAATGGCGCGCCTTGATCTGTGGCTGAGGGTAGCCCGCGCGGGGCAATGCTCTGGTCAGGGCGGTGGGAACAGGGCATGCTAGCGCACGGTGGTCTGCGCTGGATCAGTCTTTGCCCTGCCGCCACGGTCTAGAATCCATCATCCCCCGACTTCATGGAACACAAGGTGTCTGCCACAGCTCAACCGCGCTATCTGCGCATCAAGGAATACATTCTGGAAGGCATTCGCAAGAAGGAATTCCTGCCGGGTAACAAGATACCGCCGGAACTGGAGCTGGCCAGGCAGTTTTCCGTGTCGCGCATGACGGTGAACAAGGCGGTGCGCGATCTGGCCGAAGCCGGCATCCTGCTGCGCTTTGCCGGTGATGGCACTTATGTGGCCGAACGCAAGGCCGAATCGCCGCTGCTGGACATCAACAATATCGCAGCGGAAGTGGAGGCGCGTGGCCATACCCACACGGCCGACGTGCATCAGCTGGAAACCATCTCTGCCGGTGAGGAAATCGCCCTGCAACTGGGAGTCAAGGTGGGCACGCCGGTGTTCCATTCGATTCTGGTGCACCGCGAAGACGGCCTGCCCATCCAGCTGGAAGACCGCTATGTCAATCCGGCCTGGGCACCGGACTATATCCTGCAGGATTTCAGCCGGCGCACACCCAATGAATACCTGATGGAAAGCTGCCCGCTGACCGATATCGAACACACGGTCGAGGCGGTGTTGCCGGATGCACGTGAGCTGGCCATGCTGGGCATCACCGCCAGCGAACCCTGCCTGCTGGTGCTGCGGCGTACCTGGTCTTACAAGAATCTGGTCACTTTTGCCCGGCTGGTCCACCCCGGCGGCCGCTACAAGCTGCGCTCGCAAAGCCGGGTCAAGAAGTAAACTGCCTGCGTCACCGGCCTGGCCCGGTGGCTTGCACGGCATTGCGCCAGCCCGGTGCCGTGATTCTGTCATCCAGTTCGGCTATGCTGTCAGCGCATCCTAGCGCCCTGAATTTTCCCAACCACCAACACCGACCACAACATCATGGATACCCTGCTTCTGCTCAAGGCGGCCATCCTCGGCATCGTCGAGGGGCTGACCGAGTTTCTGCCCATTTCCTCCACCGGCCACCTGATCCTGGCTGGTGAGTTGCTCAAGTTCAACGACGAGCGCGGCAAGCTGTTCGAAATCGTCATCCAGTCCGGTGCCATTCTGGCCGTGATCTGGGAATACCGTGCCCGTATTGCCAGCGTAGTGGCCGGGGCCCGGCATGACCGGGCAGCACAGCGTTTCATCCTCAACCTGGCCATTGCCTTTTGCCCGGCGGCGGCGCTGGGCTTTCTGTTCAGCAAGGCCATCAAGGCCCATCTGTTCAACGCCCCGGTGGTGGCCAGCATGTTCATCATCGGTGGGCTGGTCATCATGTGGGCCGAGCGCCGCCAGCACACCATTCGGGTGCAAACCGTAGAGGAAATGACGCCGCTGGACGCGCTGAAGGTGGGCTGCGCCCAGGCTTTTGCGCTGGTGCCGGGTACTTCGCGCTCCGGTGCCACCATCATTGGCGGCATGCTGTTTGGCCTGTCGCGCAAGGCGGCCACTGAGTTTTCCTTTTTCCTGGCCATTCCCACGCTGATCATGGCCTCGCTGTATTCCCTGTATAAAGACCGGGCGCTGCTGGCGGCGGATGATCTGGGTATCTGGGCTGTGGGCCTGCTGTTTTCCTTTGTCTCGGCCTTTTTCTGCGTGCGCTGGTTGCTGCGCTTCATTTCCAGCCACAGCTTCATGCTGTTTGCCTGGTATCGCATCGTGTTCGGCATCATCGTGTTGCTGACCTGGCATTACGGTTGGGTCAACTGGGTGGATAGCTGAGTCACACCGCGACAAACAATTGACTATACAAATACTGTTGGATTTATGACGCACAAAGGGAGCCGCTGGCTCCCTTTTTTATTTTATCAAATCATTGAATTTATTGATTATTTGTACAATATTTGTTTGAGAGTCACATAAAACTGCTGTTGACACGGTTTCGTATCCAGTTTATTTGTATATACAAATCAGGAGCAGACATGACCCCCACTCACGATAGCCCGCGCAGCCTGTGGCTCAATGCCCGGCTGGCCACCATGGATACGCAGCATGCCGCACCCTATGGCGCGCTGCATGGCCACGCACTGGTGGTGGAAGCCGGCCGCATCGCTGCCATTGTGCCGCAGCAGCAGTTGAACCCGGCCAGCTTCGATGGCGAGGTGGTGGATGCGGCCGGCCGCTGGATCACCCCCGGCTTCATCGATTGCCATACCCATCTGGTGTATGGCGGCAACCGCGCAGCCGAGTGGGAAAAGCGGCTGCAAGGCGTGCCCTATCAGCAGATCGCCGCCGCAGGGGGTGGCATTGTCTCCACCGTGCGCGCCACCCGCGAACTGGACGAGGCACAACTGGCCGCCGCCAGCCTGCCGCGCCTGCAGGCGCTGATGGCCGAAGGGGTGACCACCATCGAAATGAAATCCGGCTATGGGCTGAACCTGGCCGATGAGCTGAAACAGCTGCGTGTTGCCCGGCAACTGGCGGCCAGCCAGCCGGTGGAGGTGTCGCCCACCTTGCTGTCTGCCCATGCGCTGCCGCCGGAATTTGCCGGCAATGGCGATGGCTATATCGAGCATGTCATCCGCGACATTCTGCCGGTCGTGGCGGTGGAAAAACTGGCCGAGGCGGTGGATGTGTTCTGCGAAAGCGTGGGTTTTTCTCCGGCGCAAACCCGCCGTGTATTCGAGGCCGCGCAGCAGCACGGTTTGCGGGTAAAGGGCCATGTCGAGCAGCTGTCCAATCTGCATGGCGCAGCGCTGGTGGCCGAATTTGGCGGCCTGTCGGCCGACCATATCGAATATCTGGATGCCGCTGGTGTGGCTGCACTCAAGGCCGCCGGCACCGTGGCGGTACTGTTGCCCGGCGCATTTTACTTTTTGCGCGAAACCCAGAAGCCGCCGGTGGCGGCGCTGCGTGAAGCCGGTGTGCCGATGGCGGTGTCCACCGACCTCAACCCCGGCACCAGCCCGTTTGCCTCGATCCGGCTGGCGATGAACCAGGCCTGTGTGCTGTTCGGCCTGACGCCGGAAGAAGCCATGGCCGGCACCACCCGCCATGCCGCACAGGCGCTGGGCCGTGGCCACAGCCATGGCCGGCTGGCCGTGGGCTGTGTGGCCGACCTGCTGCTGTGGAATATCGATCACCCTGCCGAAATCGTCTACGGACTCGGCGTCAATGCGCTGGCCGAACGGGTATTCCGTGGTCAGCGTCCGGGCAAGGAAAACGCATGATGAACCCAGACATGAAGTTGTGGAGCGGCCGTATTGATGCTGGCGAAGGCGAACTGGCCCGCCGCTGGCACCAGCTGGCCACACCGTTTGCCGCTGGCCTGCCGGCGGGTATCGGCATTGTCGGTTTTGCCTGTGACGAAGGCGTACGCCGCAATCAGGGCCGCGTTGGCGCGGCGGCCGCTCCGGTAGTCATCCGCAAGGCGCTGGCCAATCTGGCCTGGCATCAGGACCGGCCGCTGTGCGATATGGGCGATGTGGCCTGTACCGATGGCGATCTGGACGCTGCCCATTTGCGGCTGGCTGCGGCGGTCGAACAACTCGCCGGGGGCGGACATTTTCCGCTGGTGCTGGGTGGCGGCCACGAAACCGCCTACGGCACCTGGCGCGGCCTGGCTGCGGCGCACCCGGACAAGGTGATCGGCATCATCAATTTCGATGCCCATTTTGATATCCGCGAGGCAGCCGAGGCCACCTCCGGCACCCCGTTCGCGCAGATCGCGGCCGATTGCGCGGCCAGCGGCCGGCCCTTCCATTACCTGTGCCTGGGCGTGGCCGAGCCATCCAATACCCAGGCGCTGTTTGCCCGCGCCGGCCAGCTGGGCGTGCAGTGGCTGCTGGACAGCGCACTGAGCCAGGCCGGCCTGGCGGCCGCGCAGGACACGCTGCAGGGCTTTATGGATCAGGTAGACATCCTCTACCTCACGATTGACCTCGATGTCCTGCCTGCCAGCGTGATGCCTGCGGTATCCGCCCCCGCCGCCATGGGGGTGGAACTGCAGGTGGTGGAGGCGCTGGTCAGCAGTATTGCCCGCAGCGGCAAGCTGGCCGGGGCTGATCTGGTGGAGCTGAACCCGCAATTCGATATCGACAGCCACGGCGCGAAGACGGCGGCCCGGCTGGCGTGGAGTATCACCCGTCATCTGGCCACAGGCTCTCTTTGAGCCACGCCACACCCTATTCAGGGCAGTTGCCCGACAACATGGAAGTACCAAGGAGACAGCAATGAGCGCATCACAACAAGACAGCCGTTTCGACCCGACTCGCGTCATCCGCGCCCCGCGCGGTACCGAGCTTTCCTGCAAAAGCTGGCTGACCGAAGCCGTCTACCGCATGATCCAGAACAATCTGGACGCCGAAGTCGCCGAGCATCCGCAAAGCCTGGTGGTGTATGGCGGCATTGGCCGCGCTGCCCGCAACTGGGAGTGCTACGACACCATTCTGGATGTGCTCAAGCGTCTGGAAGACGACCAGACCTTGCTGATCCAGTCCGGCAAGCCGGTGGGCGTGTTCAACACCCATGCCGATGCGCCGCGCGTGCTGATCGCCAACTCCAATCTGGTGCCGCACTGGGCCAACTGGGAACACTTCAACGAGCTGGATAAGAAGGGCCTGATGATGTACGGCCAGATGACCGCCGGCTCCTGGATCTACATCGGCTCGCAAGGCATCGTGCAAGGCACCTATGAGACCTTCGTGGCCGTCGCCCGCCAGCATTTCGACGGCAAGGCGCAGGGCCGCTGGATCCTGACCGGTGGTCTGGGTGGCATGGGTGGCGCGCAGCCGCTGGCCGCCACCATGGCCGGCTTCAGCATGCTGGCTGTCGAGTGTGATGAAAGCCGTATCGATTTCCGCCTGAAAACCCGTTATGTCGACCGCAAGGCCACCACCTTGGACGAGGCGCTGGCCATCATCGAAGAAGCCAAACACAGCGGCACGGCGGTTTCCGTCGGCCTGCTGGGCAATGCCGCCGATGTGTTCACCGAACTGGTGAATCGTGGCATCACCCCGGACGTGGTCACCGACCAGACCTCCGCCCACGACCCGGTACACGGCTATCTGCCGCAAGGCTGGACTGTGGCCGAATGGCGCGCCAAGCAGCAAAACAGCGCCGCTGAAATCACCGCCGCCGCCAAGAAATCCATGGCCGTGCAGGTGCGCGCCATGCTGGCCTTGCAGGAGCGCGGTGCCGCCACGCTGGACTACGGCAACAACATCCGCCAGATGGCGCTGGAAGAAGGCGTGGCGAATGCCTTCGACTTCCCCGGCTTTGTGCCGGCCTATGTGCGCCCGCTGTTCTGCGAAGGCATCGGCCCCTTCCGCTGGGTGGCGCTGTCCGGCGACCCGGAAGACATCTACAAGACCGACGCCAAGGTGAAAGAGCTGATCCCGGACGATCCGCACCTGCACAACTGGCTGGACATGGCACGCGAGCGCATCAGCTTCCAGGGTTTGCCGGCACGCATTTGCTGGGTCGGCCTGAAAGACCGCGCCCGTCTGGGTGCGGCCTTCAACGAAATGGTGAAGAATGGCGAACTCAAGGCACCTATCGTGATTGGCCGCGACCATCTGGACTCCGGTTCGGTGGCTTCGCCCAACCGTGAAACCGAAGCCATGCTGGATGGCTCGGACGCCGTGTCCGACTGGCCGCTGCTCAATGCCCTGCTCAACACCGCTGGTGGTGCCACCTGGGTGTCCTTGCACCACGGCGGTGGCGTGGGCATGGGTTTCTCGCAGCATTCCGGCGTGGTGATCGTGTGTGACGGCACCGACGCAGCCGCCAAGCGCGTAGGCCGCGTGCTGCGCAACGACCCGGGCACCGGCGTGATGCGTCATGCCGATGCCGGTTACGACATTGCCAAGAACTGCGCCCGTGAGCAGGGCCTCGATCTGCCGATGCTCAAGTAAGACGAGCGCGCTGCCCACGGCCAAGCCGGTGGCAGCGCATGAAGTACAAACAACAAAGTGATTGGCCACGCCTGCGGGCGTGATGCCAGCTGACAAACAATAGAGACTGAAACCATGAGCATTCTCAATATCGTACCGGGCCAACTGACACTGGCCGACCTGCGCCGCGTTTCGCGTGAAACCGGCCTCAAGCTGCAACTGGATGCCAGCAGCCATGCCGGCATCGACGCTGCTGCCGCCACCGTGGCGCGCGTGCTGTCCGAAGGCCGCACCGCCTATGGCATCAATACCGGCTTTGGCCTGCTGGCCAATACCCGCATCGCAGCGGACGAGCTGGAGCTGCTGCAACGCTCCATCGTGCTGTCGCACGCCGCCGGCATTGGCGCGCCGATGGACGACTCCACCGTCCGCCTGGTGATGGCGCTGAAGATCAACTCGCTGGCGCGTGGCTTCTCCGGCATCCGCCGTCAGGTGATCGAAGCGCTGGTGACGCTGTTCAACCACGGCATCTACCCGGTGATTCCGCAAAAGGGTTCGGTGGGTGCTTCCGGCGACCTGGCCCCGCTATCGCATATGAGTGCAGTGCTGATCGGCGAGGGTGAAGCCTTCGTCAACGGCCAGCGCGTGCATGGTCGTGAAGCCATGCTGGCCGCCGGTCTGCAGCCCATCACCCTGGCACCGAAAGAAGGCCTGGCCTTGCTCAACGGTACGCAAGCCTCCACCGCCTTTGCCCTGGAAGGCCTGTTTGCGGCGGAAGACCTGTTCGCCTCCGCCGTGGTGGCCGGCTCGATGTCGGTGGAAGCCGCCCAGGGCAGCCGCACCCCGTTTGATGCACGCATCCACGCCGTGCGTGGCCATGCCGGCCAGATCGACGCCGCCAGCGCCTACCGCGTGCTGCTGGAACACAGCGAAATCGAACACTCGCACGAAAACTGCGGCAAGGTGCAAGACCCGTACAGCCTGCGCTGCCAGCCGCAGGTGATGGGTGCCTGCCTGACGCAGATCCGCCACTCCGCCAGCGTGCTGGAAGTGGAAGCCAACTCGGTCTCGGACAATCCGCTGGTGTTCAGCGACGACAACGACATCCTGTCCGGCGGCAATTTCCACGCCGAACCGGTAGCCTTTGCCGCCGACAACCTGGCCCTGGCCATTGCCGAAATCGGCTCGCTGTCCGAGCGCCGCATGGCGCTGCTGATTGACAGCAACCTGTCCAAGCTGCCGCCCTTCCTGGTCAACAACGGCGGGGTGAACTCCGGCTTCATGATCGCCCAGGTTACCGGCGCGGCCCTAGCATCGGAAAACAAATCGCTGGCGCACCCGGCGTCGGTGGACAGCCTGCCGACCAGTGCCAACCAGGAAGACCATGTCTCCATGGCCACGTTCGCCGGCCGTCGCCTGCGCGACATGGCGGGCAATACCGCCGGCATCCTGGCGGTGGAACTGCTGGCTGCCTGCCAGGGCGTGGATTTCCGTGCCCCGCACAAGGCCAGCGCCAAGCTGGAAGAAGCCAAGGCCGAGCTGCGTGAACAAGTAACTTTCTATGACAAGGACCGCTACTTCGCGCCGGATATCGAGAAGGCCGCCGCGCTGGTAGCCAGCGGCAGCTACAACCGCTTTGTGGCGGCAGGGCTGTTGCCTTCGCTGTAAGCATGAGTACCCGGTCAGGGTGACACATTGCCCGGCACCCTCACGGTGGCCGGGTTTTTTTGCGTGTGGAGATTTACAGCAGAACGTAGCCCAGCACACCTGCCAGCAGCAGGGCGGGCAGCGAATACAGGTGAAACTGCAGCCAGATGCCGCGCTCGCCGGCCATGCGCAGGGCGATCAGGTTGGCCAGCGAACCCAGCACACAGCCAAAGCCACCGGCATTCACCGCATAGGCCAGCACCTTGTAGGCGCTGCTGTATTTCACCAGCAGGATGGTGGCCGGCACATTGCTGATCAGCTGCGAACCCAGCAGGGCGGTCAGGTAGAGGCCGGTTTGCCCCAGCCCGGCGAGGGCATCGGTTGCGTGGTGCAGGGCAGGCAGCCCGGTCAGCAGGCGGATATCGACAAACATCAGCATGAACACGGCAATCAGGCTCCAGTCCACCGTCAGCAGCAGCGCCGGGCGCAGCAAGGCCACCCCGGCGACGACCGCGGCCAGCCCCCAGCCGGGGTGGCCCGACTCCAGCGCCAGGACAAAGCCGACATACAGCAGCGCGCACACCGCCAGCAAGCGCGGCTGGTAGCCGCCAGTATCATCATGCAATTGGGCATGAATCCGTTGGCGGGGGAAGGCCAGTGCGGTGGCCAGCAACAGCAGCACCATGCTGCCCAGTGCCAGCGGGGCCATCTGCCAGGTAAAGCCGGCGAATGACAGGCCGGAGAGCTGCCACAGCAGGATATTTTGCGGATTGCCGATAGGGGTGAGCAGGGAGCCGGCATTCACTGCCAGCGCTTCAAAGATCACCAGCCGGCCTATCGGCAGGCCGGCAATGCCGCGCAGCCCCAGGGTGAGCGGCACCACGATGAACAGCGCCACATCATTGGTGAGCACGGTGGACAGCAGGGCGGACATGCTGACCAGAAACAGCGCCAGCGCCCGCTCGTTTGGCAGGCGGTTGATGATCAGCCGGCCCAGATGGCTCAGATAGCCGCTGGACTCCACCCCTTTGGTGAGCAAGAGCAGACCGGCCAGGGTGGCAATGGTGGGCCAGTCTATCCAGTTGGCAAACTGGCTGCCGGCTTGCGGCTGAGGCAGCCACAGCAGCACCATCAATAGTAGCAATACATGCAGGAGCCGGTCGCGCAGGAAGGGGCGCAACAGGCCGGAGAACAGCGGGCGGGGGAAGAGGGCAGACATGGCGGCAGCTTACGGGAAGGCTGCCGCCGCTATCAAGCGCGTTTATCTGATGGTTTTAGTCTTGCGCGCGCAGGTCGTCGCGCTTGATGGCCATGCCCATGGCGATGATCCAGGGAAGCAGCAGCCAGCCACCCAGGATATTGATCAGGGCAATGGTTTTCAGACGCGGGTTTTTCACCAGCCAGGCGGTAATGGTGGGAATCAGGTAGGCCGGCAGCATCACCAGCACATCGCCCAGCCACATGGCGGCGGTGACAAAATCCGGCTGGTTGGTGAACGTGCCATACAGCCACAGCAGGAAGGCAAGAGCCAGCACGATGGCGCACAGGCCCTTGAGCAGATCGACAGGTTTCATGGCAGACAGGGTTGGTTCGGACAAGCGGCAAGAGTAATCACGAGCAGGGCGGTTTGGCAAACCGCCCGGTCAATTATTCTGCATATTTTGCCCTAGTCATCCCCACGGCCTGCCAGCTCGCTGATCAGCACGCTGGCCACGATCATGGCCGCCCCGCCAATGGCCATGGCGCTGAGGTATTCGCCGGCCAGTGCGCCCACCAGCCCGGCCCATACCGGCTCCATGGCGTAGATGATGGTGGCGCGGGTGGCGGGCACGGTTTTCTGTGCCCAGTTCATGGCGATCTGGATCACCGCCGTGGCCAGCCCCATGCCCAGCAGGCTCAGCAACAGGCCGGGCTGTAGCTGCGGTGCAGCTTCGCCGCTGATTTGCCAGCCGATGCCGGACAACAAGGCCACGGTCAGCAATTGCACCACGGCGACCCGGCGCGGATGGCACTGGCTGGCAAAGCGCCCCACCAGGCTGATTTCCAGCGCGATCATGGCGGCACCGGCTACGGTCAGCCATTCACCGGGGCCAAAGTTGAAATGCATGCCGCGCGGATCGGACAGCAGCACCAGGCCGCCAAAGGCGATGGCAATGCCCAGCCAGGCGGCCAGCCGGGGATGACGACGAAACAGCAGCAGCTGGAATAGCGGCACCAGCGGTACATACAGGCCGGTAAGAAAGGCGGACTTGCTGCTGGGAATCAGCTGCAGGCCCAGCGTTTGCAGGCTGTAGCTGCCGAACAGCACACTGCCCACCAGCACGCCGGTCAACAGCTCGGTGCGCCGGATGCCGGCCAGTTCGCGCCAGCACAGCAGCATGGCAATCAGCCCGGCCACAGCAAAGCGCAGGCCGACAAAGCCGAAAGGGCCGGCCCACTGCAGGGCGTTTTGTACCACCAGGAAAGTGCCGCCCCAGATCATGGTGACAACGATCAGCACCATGTCGGGCAGGCGGGAGTGGCGCGGCGGCAGGCCGGCGCTGGCGGTCAGGGTAGTCATGATGGTATGTCGTGCATTGCTGGTAGGTGGGTAAGTGCAATATAATGCACTTGTTATCATTTGTGCAATATATTGCCCAATATCATGAGCAACGGTTCGCTGGAAGTGATTCAGAACGTGTCGGCCAATCTGCGCCAGGCACGGCTGCAGCAGGGTTACAGCCAGGAGCGGCTGGCCGAACTGGCCGGTATCAGCCGGCGCATGCTGGTGAATATCGAGGCGGGTGAAAGCAATGCCAGCATCGCCACCGTGGACAAGCTGGCTTCGGCGCTGGGGCTGGCTTTTGCCGAGGTGGTACGCCCGCCGCTATTGCCGGCCAGCACGCGCAACCTGCCGCTGCGCATCTGGCAGGGTGTGCAGGCCGATAGCCACGCCACGCTGCTGGAGTCGGTACCGCAGCCGGGCATGGTACTGGAGTTGTGGCGCTGGCAACTGGCCGCTGCAGATAGCTACCACGCCGAGGCGGATGCGCCGGGCTGCAATGAAATCATCTATGTGCTGGACGGTGTGCTGGACATCACCCTGCCGCAACAGCAATACCATCTGCAGGCCGGACAGTCGCTGGCTTTTGCCTCGGACCAGCTGTACAGCTTTCACAACCCTGGCGGGCTGCCGTGCAGTTTCAGCAAGACCATCCTGATGGTGCCGCACCGCTGATGGTTGTGCCATGCAAAACGGCCCCGCAGGGCCGTTTGATCTTGGTGATGCGCCTACTTATTTGCTGATGGTCTTGCCGTAGGACTCGGCAGCGCTACGCATTTTCGGCAGCAGGGTTTTTTCGGCAGAACCCAGCATGTTCTTCATGATGCCGTCGATCACCACCGGCTGCTGCTTCATCAGCTTCTGGCCGGCCGGGGTCTTGTAGAAAGCCACGATCTGCTGCATCTCGGCAGCAGAGAACTGTGCGCTGTAATTCTTTGCCACTTCCTGTTCAAACTGCTTTTTCACGGCGGCGGAGTTGAAGTAGTCGGCGGCGGTTTTGTGCACGCCTTCAGCATAGGACTTGAAGCCTTCCTGGGCCTTCTTTTGCTGTTCCGGCGTCAGGTTGATCTTGTTCTTGACGAAGTATTCCTGCAGCAGCGGGCCGGCCGAACCAGTGGTGCGGTTGGCCAGATCATTCGGCATATTGTTCAGGCCGATCACCTGGGCCAGTTCCTTGGCGGCGGCATCCTGTGCGGCATCGGCATGGGCCAGCATGGGCAGGGTCAGCGCAATGGCGGCAATGGCGGTCTTGATCGGGCTAGCAGCAAACATGGGACATCCTTTTGGGAATAAAGAACGGATGACAAGCACCCTGCTGCGATGTGTCCTGTGGCAGGGAAATCAGCTGTCGGCCGCTCTGGGCATCAGAAAACAGGCTGGCAGGGAGTGTGACACTGCCGGCCAGCGCGGTCAAAGATGCTTGGATGACATCACAAAAGGACAGTTCCCGTCAGGGCGGGCAAGCGGTTCAGGCCGCTGCCTGGCGCTGGGCGCGGGCGCGCTCCAGCAAGGGCGGCAGCAAAGCCAGCCCGTCTTCCCACTGGGTATGGCCGGAAGCCACATTGATATGCCCGGCCTCATGCAGCCAGGTCAGTGGGCTTTGCCAGTAGCCGGCCAGCCGCGCTGCGCGCGCTACCTTGCAGAAGGGGTCGTTGTCGCTGGCCACCACCCGGCTGACAAAGGGCAGCGGCTGGCGTGGCAGCGGGGCGAATGGCAGCAGTTCGCGCGGTACGAAAGCGCGCTCCACATCGGCCGGTGCCACCAGCAGCGCGGCGGCAATCCGCCCCGGATGGCGGCGCGCATAGTGCGCCACGGTAATGCAGCCCAGGCTGTGGGCAATGACGATGGCCGGCTTGCTGGCGCCTTGCAGGGCTTGGTCCAGCCCGGAGAGCCAGCTTTCCAGATCGGGCTGTTCCCAGTTGGCGTTGTTCACCCGGATGGCGTCCAGCCGCTGCTGCCAATGGCTTTGCCAGTGGTCGGCACCACTTCCTTTCCAGCCAGGCTGGATGATGAAATCGAAATCGTCGGCAAATCGCGTCATGGCGCAGTCCTTATCCTGATGTGGCCACTATAGGACAAACCTATTGGCGCAAAAAGTAATAAATAATTGTTTTTATATGCGATTTAGAAATTTCATTGATCGGCTTAATAGATTTATTTCGAATAACAGAATAAAAAACAATCATTTCTAGTGATAAACAAATCCTGATTACAGTGTGCTGCATAACAAACCAGCCCATAGCCTCAGGAGCCGCCACATGACGACTATCCGCACCAATCTGAAAGCGCTGGCAGCCGTGCTGCTGCTGGCGGTGACGCCGCTGAAGGCGGCCGAACTGCTCAACGTGTCCTACGACCCGACCCGCGAGCTGTACCAGGACGTGAACAAGGCCTTTGCCGAGCAGTGGAAGAAAAAGACCGGCGAAGAACTCACCATCAAGCAGTCGCACGGCGGTTCGGGCAAGCAGTCGCTGTCCATCCAGCATGGTCTGGCTGCCGACGTGGCCACGCTGGCGCTGGCCTACGACATTGATGTGCTGGCTGACGAAGGCCTGCTGCCGAAAAACTGGCAAACCCGCCTGCCGGACAATAGCTCGCCTTACACCTCCACCATCGTGTTCCTGGTGAAAAAGGGCAATCCGAAAGGCATCAAGGACTGGGGCGATCTGGTACGCAATGATGTGCAAGTGATCACGCCCAATCCGAAAACCTCCGGTGGTGCACGCTGGAACTATCTGGCGGCCTGGGGTTATGCCCTGAAGAAAAACGGTGGCAACGAGGCCAAGGCCCGTGCTTACGTCAGCGAGTTGTACAAGCATGTTCCGGTGCTGGACTCCGGTGCGCGTGGTGCCACGCTGACCTTTACCCAACGCGGTCTGGGCGATGTGCTGCTGGCCTGGGAAAACGAAGCAGTGCTGGCCGTGAAGGAAATGGGCCCGGACAAGTTCGACATCGTGACCCCGTCGATCTCCATTCTGGCCGAGCCGCCGGTAGCGGTGGTGGACAAGGTGGTGGACAAGAAAGGCACACGCAAGCAGGCCGAGGCTTACCTGAAGTTCCTGTACACCCCGCAAGGCCAGACCATTGCCGCAGAAAACTACTACCGTCCGCGTGATGCCAAGATTGCAGCCAAGTACGCCAGCCAGTTTCCCAAGGTGAAGCTATTCACCCTCAAGGACGTGTTTGGCGACTGGCGTGCCACCCAGAAAAAGCACTTCGCCGATGGCGGTGTGTTTGACCAGATCTACAGCAAGAATTAATCCCCCGCGCGACACGAAACCGGCCGCCACACTGCAAGGTGTGGCGGTTTTGTCATTGTGGCAGTCGCGCTACCCAAGGCCGGCCAACAGGCACTAGACTGGGCGCTGTCATTGAACAGGTCTAGGCGGCAATCAGCATCATGCAGGTATTTCACAGCAGCCATGGCGCGCTGCGCTATCACGATCTGCCCGGTAGCGGCGTGCCGCTATTGTTCATCCATGGCCTGGGCTGTGCCGGTTCCAGTGACTTCCCACGCGTGGCGGCAGACCCGGCGCTGGCCGGAAAGCGCCGTTTGCTGTTGGATTTGCTGGGGGCCGGTTTTTCCGACCGGCCGGATGACTTTGCCTATACCATCGCCGCGCATGCCGAAACCGTAGCCAGTCTGATCGATCACCTGGGCCTGCCGCAGCTGGACATCGTCGGCCACAGCATGGGTGGCGCGGTGGCGATTGCCGCCAGCAGTCTGCGTCCGGCACGGGTCGCGCAGCTGGTGTTGCTGGAGCCGAATCTGGATCGCGGTGGCGGCCCCTTCAGCCGTGCGCTGGCCGCGATGAGCGAAGACGAATTCATCCAGCGTGGTCAGCGCCGCATGGCACGCCTGGCCAGCCGCGAAGGCAGCCCGCTGTGGGCCGGCTCGCTGGCGGCCAGTCATGCCCCGGCGGTGCATCGTGCGGCGGTATCGCTGGTGGCCGGGGCCGAGCCCAGCTGGCGCTCCCAGTTGCTGGCGCTGACCATGCCACGGAGCGTGGTATTCGGATCGCTTTCCCTGCCACAGCCGGATAGGGAGCAACTGCCGGCCAAGGGCGTGGCGGTGCATGTGCTGGCCGATGCCGGCCATGCCATGAGTGAAGACAACCCAGCCGGGCTGGCGACCTTGCTGGCCGGCATTCTGGAGCGAGCACATGTGGCGTGAATGTCGTCGTTTGTCTGCTGCCTTGTTGCTGGCCGCCAGTCTGGCCCAGCCGGTCAGCGCGGCCACTTTGCCCAAGCCGCAGGAGGTCACCATCCCCTTGCCGGGGGCAGGAATCTTCGGCTCCACCCTGGATATGCCGACCCTGGTTTATCTGCCCGCGGGCACCGGGCCATTTCCCGTGCTGCTGTTTTCCCATGGTCGCGCTGGCAGCCAGCAGGAACGCCACCAGCTGCAGCATCCCCTGGGCCGCAGCCAGATTGCCTACTGGCTGGGCAAGGGCTTTGCCATCGTGGCACCGATTCGCCCCGGTTATGGCAGTACCGGCGGCGGCGATCCGGAATACCACAGCGCCCACATGCAGGCACCGGGGCAGTGCAGCGGTCACCCGGATTACCGGCGTACTGCCGAAGGTGGCGGGGCGGCCTTGCAGGCTGCCATCCGCTGGATTGACCAGCAGCCCTGGGGGGCCGGCCAGCCCATCGTGCTGGAAGGTCAGTCGGTCGGCGGCCTGCTTACCGTGGCAGTCGCTGCCACCACCCCGCCCGGGGTGATCGGCTATATCAATTTTGCCGGCGGCGCTGGTGGCAATCCGGAGAAATCACCCGGTCAAAGTTGCGATCCATCTGCACTCACCACGCTGTATGCCGATTTTGGCCGCCGTACCACTCTGGCCAATCTGTGGATCTACGCCGAAAACGACCAGTACTGGGGGCCGGATGAACCGGTGGCCTGGCATCAGGCCTTTGCCGCTGGCGGCAGCTCCACCCGTTTCGTCCATGCTCCGGCAGTCGCCGATGGCGACGGCCACGGTCTGAGCCGGCATCCGGCGGCGCTGTGGGCCGCGGAGGTGGATGCCTACCTGCGTACACTGCCGGCGCTGGCAGCAAAACGCTAGCGGCCCTGCTGCGCAGTGATGAAAAAGCCGCCAGCGGACTGCTCCACTGGCGGCTTTTTTCATGCTGCAATCAATATCAGGGGTAGACGATGCGCAGCAGGTTGGTGGCGCCCGGTGTGCCGAAGGGGACGCCGGCGATGATCACCATCGGCTTGCCCTGTTCGGCTAGGCCAAGTTTGGTGGCGCAGAAGGTGGTTTTCACCACCATGTCTTCCAGGTTTTCCGCGTCCGGGCCGTTATAGGCCACCACGCCCCACACCAGGGTCAGGCGGCGGGCGGTGTCCAGGCGCGGCGAGATGCCCATGATGGGCGTGTGCGGGCGCTCGCGCGCCAGCCGCAGGCAGGTAGAGCCGGAGGTGGTGAAGGCGGCGGAGACGGTCACCGGCAGGATGGAGGCCACCTTGCGCACGCAGGCGGCGATGGCATCGGCCTGGCCCGGTGCCTCGGCGGCGCTGTAGTCCAGCGCCATTACCCGGCGGTAATCCGGTGCACCTTCCACGCGGCGGATGACCCGGTCCATGATCTGCACCGCTTCCACCGGGAAGGCCCCGGCAGCGGTTTCTGCCGACAGCATCACCGCATCGGCACCTTCATACACCGCCGTGGCCACGTCATTGGCTTCGGCGCGGGTGGGGGTGGGGGCGGAAATCATCGATTCCAGCATCTGGGTGGCCACGATCACCGGGCGGCCAAGGTGGCGGCACTGGTGCACGATGCGGCGCTGTACCACCGGCACGTCTTCCGGCGGCAGTTCCACGCCCAGATCGCCACGGGCCACCATCACCGCATCGGCCAGCGCAGCAATCTCGTCCAGCTGGTCTACGGCCGAGGGCTTCTCGATTTTCACCACAATGCCCACGCTGTTGCCTATCATCTGGCGCAATTCGCGCACGTCTTCGGCTGTTTGCACAAAAGACAGCGCGATCCAGTCGGCACCTTCCTGCAGGGCGAATTCGGCGTCCTTGCGGTCTTTCGGGGTGATGGCCGACAAGGGCAGGATGGTTTGCGGCAGGTTGAAGCCCTTGCGATCGGACAGCTCGCCACCCACGGCCACCGTGGTGTGGATCACCCGGTCCTGCACGCGTTCCACGTGAAACGACAGCTTGCCGTCGTTCACCAGGATGTGATGGCCGTGTTCCAGCGCGGCAAAGGCTTCCGGGTGGGGCAGCGTGACCTGCTCGGCGTCGCCATCCACCTGATCCAGCACAAAGCGGTAGGGCTGGCCGGTGTGCACGGTGACCGGACCCTGCGGGAAGGTGCCGATGCGCAGCTTGGGGCCTTGCAGATCAACCAGCACGCCGATGGGGCGGCCCATTTCTGTTTCCGCCGCGCGGATGGCGGCCAGGCGGGCGCGGTGATCGTCGTGGCTGCCGTGGCTCATATTGAGCCGGAACACATTCACCCCGGCGCGAGCCAGCGCCAGAATCTGCTGCGGGCTGCTGGATGCCGGTCCCAGCGTGGCGAGAATCTTGGTATTGCGGAGCATGTCTTGGTCCTTGTCGATGCCCGGCCAGTGCTGCCGGCGGGCGTGAGGTGTTGTCCGGTGCGCCTGATCTGCAGGCTAGTTGCCCGTCAGGGTCTCTTTGTTTCCGCATCATGCTGCCACATCCGCGCTGTAGTGGCTGCGCTACCTTGCCGGTACTTGGTCTGGGTGTTGCCGTCTTGCCAGTAGACAGATTTTGCGGGTGCGGTTCATGCGCGTTTTGCTTGCGCTGCGGGGGTCTGGTGTTGTTATTTTGCCTCGCCCGATAAAACGCCTGGTTTGCTGCAAAGCAAGAAAGGCGCAAATCCTTGTAGTGCAGTGCTTACAGACCATAGTCATTTACGATATCGTGCGCTGCAAAACGGCCAGCTGGTCGCTGGCGACTAGTCGGATTTCAGCAAACAGCGAAAGTTTTATGCGTGTTGATTGACAGCTGAAGCGTGACAACTAGAATGGGCCGAAAATAAAACGAACAATATAAATACAAAAAACAACATAACAAAGATTGCTGCCTCACTTTCCCGGCCAGTCCGGCGGGGATGTCTGAGGTGATGCCGTCAAAACCAGTCAGCAAAAAGCGCTCGGCCTGCAACGGCCTTTGGATTGCAAAGGAGACACCTCACATGAAAAACCAGTTCATCCTGGCTCTGGACCAGGGAACCACCAGTTCCCGCGCCATTCTGTTCAACCAGGCTGGCGACATCGTTTCGCTGGCACAAAAGGAATTCCGCCAGATCTATCCCCAGCCGGGCTGGGTGGAGCACGACCCGCAGGAGATCTGGGGCGGCCAGGCCGGCGTGGCTGCCGAAGCCGTGGCCAAGGCCGGTATCGATGGCCGCAGCATTGCCGCCATCGGCATTACCAACCAGCGCGAAACCACCATCGTGTGGGACCGTGAAACCAGCCTGCCGGTCTACAACGCCATCGTCTGGCAAGACCGCCGTACCGCTGCATTTTGCGATCAGCTGAAGGAGCGTGGCTTGGCGGAATCGATCCGCAGCAAGACCGGCCTGCCGGTCGATGCCTATTTCTCCGGCAGCAAGATCAAGTGGATTCTGGACAATGTGCCGGGCGCTCGTGCCCGCGCCGAAGCCGGCAAGCTGGCCTTTGGCACGGTGGACAGCTGGCTGATCTGGAACTTCACCCACGGCAAGGTACACGTTACCGACGTGTCCAACGCCTCGCGCACCATGCTGTACAACATCCACACCCAGCAGTGGGATGCCGAGCTGCTGGACATCATGGGCATTCCGGCCAGCATGTTGCCGGAGGTGAAAAGCTCCAGCGAAGTCTATGGCCACACCCACGCCGCCCATCTGGGCGTGGAAATCCCGATTGCCGGCGTGGCCGGCGACCAGCAGGCGGCCTTGTTCGGCCAGCAGTGCACCCGTCCGGGCATGGTGAAGAATACCTACGGCACCGGCTGCTTCATGATGATGAATACCGGCAGCAAGCCGATTGAATCTTCCAATAATCTGCTGACCACCATTGCCTGGAAGGTGGATGGCCAGGTGCAGTACGCGCTGGAAGGCTCCATTTTCATTGGCGGTGCGGTGGTGAAATGGCTGCGCGACGGCCTGGGCATCATCCGCCATTCGGCCGATGTCGGCCCGCTGGCGCAGGAAGTGGCCAGCAGCGACGGCGTGTACCTGGTACCGGCCTTTGCCGGGCTGGGTGCGCCGCACTGGAACCCCAATGCCCGAGGCACCATTGTCGGTGCCACCCTGGGGACCAAGGCGGCCCATATCGCCCGTGCCGCGCTGGACAGCATTGCCTACCAGACCATGGATGTGCTCAAGGCCATGGAAGCCGATGCCGGCATGGCCATTGCCGAGCTGCGCGTGGATGGAGGTGCCACTGTCAACGAACTGCTGATGCAGTTCCAGTCCGACATTCTCGGCGTGGATGTGGTGCGCCCGAAAATCACCGAAACCACCGCACTGGGTGCTGCCTATCTGGCGGGCCTGGCTGTGGGTTACTGGGATGGCGTGGCCGATATCCAGGGCCAGTGGCAGCTGGACCGCCGCTTCCAGCAGGACATGGCGGCCGAAGAAGTGAGCAGCAATGTCCGTGGCTGGAACCGTGCAGTCAACGCAGCCAAGGCCTGGGCTGAATCCTGAGACGCAAACTGACCGCCTTGTCCCACCGCCGCCATGCCCGGGCGGACGGTGGGCCGGATGAACCGTCCGGCGGTTGCTTTGCTTCATTTTCCTGAGTGTCCACCGTGCAGCCGGCATGGCGACGTTTGCGTCGCCAGCGGTCTGTCGCGGTGGTAGCAGCACCGGGGGAGAGCAGCTGTCTGCCAATGTAGCGGATGGTAGCGGGAGCCCTGGTGCGGAGACAAAACCATGAATCCTTTGTTTGGTGAATTTATCGGAACGGCCCTGCTGGTGTTGCTGGGCAATGGCGTGGTGGCCAATGTGCTGCTGAGCAATACCAAGGGCCATAACAGCGGCCTGATCGTGATTGCCTTTGGCTGGGCCATGGCGGTGTTTGTCGGTGTATTCAGCGTGGCCGCCATCAGTGGTGCCCACCTGAACCCGGCAGTAAGTGTGGCGCTGGCGGTGGCCGGCAAGTTCGAATGGGCGCGCGTGCCCGGTTATGTGCTGGCACAGATGCTGGGTGGCATGATGGGTGCGCTGCTGGTGTGGGTGATCTACCGCAAGCACTACGAAACCACCGAGTGTGCCGAGCTGAAACTGGCGACCTTCTGCACCGGCCCGGCCATTCGCAGCCTGCCGGGCAATCTGTTGTCCGAGGTGCTGGCGACCTTTGTGCTGGTGTTTGCCATCCTCAGCATGGTGGCCCCCAAAATGTCGCTGGGGGCGATGGATGCCCTGCCGGTGGCGCTGCTGGTGCTGGGCATCGGTGTGTCGCTGGGCGGCACTACCGGCTATGCCATGAGCCCGGCGCGTGACCTGGCCCCGCGCATCATGCATGCCCTGCTGCCGATTCCCGGCAAGCGCTCCAGCGACTGGGGCTATGCCTGGGTGCCGGTGGTGGGCTCCTTGCTGGGCGCTACCCTGGCAGCGGTGACCTATACCCACCTGTGATTTTGCTTTGCTCCTGGTCGCCCCAGAGGTTCGGGGCCGGCAAGCCACCTGCGGGTGGCTTTTTTTATGTCACTCTGCGCATAGCCTGCGCCGATGCCGTCTGACGGCGCGCTGCTGTCACCGTGCCATCCAGTCAGGAGCTGCGCTGGCTGTTGCGGGGCAGGGCGGCTATTGCCACCAGTCAGCAAACAAGATTGTGGTCAATACACACATTGCAGCGCACAAAACGAACATAAACGAACATTTTGTGTTGAATTTATATTCGCATGACTCTATGCTGGCAACATCGAACCTGCCGGCTCAGCCGGCAGGGCAGGCATAACAGCAAGGCCGGTAGGCTGGCGACAAGACAGAGGATGGCACAGTGAAACGCTATGATTTGATGGTGATAGGCGGCGGCATCAATGGCACCGGCATTGCCCGCGATGCGGCAGGGCGCGGTCTGTCCGTGCTGCTGTGTGAAAAGGATGATCTGGCTTCGCACACCTCGTCGGCCAGTACCAAGCTGATTCATGGCGGCCTGCGCTATCTGGAATATTACGAATTCGGCCTGGTGCGCAAGGCGCTGCAGGAGCGCGAAGTGCTGCTCAAGGCGGCACCGCACATCATCTGGCCGCTGCGCTTTGTCATGCCGCACGACAAATCCCAGCGCCCGGAGTGGATGATCCGCTGCGGCCTGTTCCTGTACGACCACCTGGCCAAACGTGAAGTATTGCCCGGCTCGGAAACCATCAGCTTTGCCAAGCACCCCTCCGGCGCGCCGCTGAAGGCCGCGTTCAAGCGTGGTTTTGTCTATTCCGATGGCTGGGTACAGGATGCCCGGCTGGTGGTACTCAATGCCATGGCGGCAGCCGAACATGGCGCCCGCATCGTTACCCGCACCGCCTGTGTGGGGGCGCGGCGCGAGGGCGAGCGCTGGATTTGCACCCTGCAGCGGGCAGATGGCCAGCGTGAGCAGGTAGAGGCCCGCGCCGTGGTGAATGCTGCCGGCCCCTGGGTGGAAAGCCTGCTGAAAGACACCTTGCAGCTGCCGTCACCCAAGTCCATCCGTCTGGTCAAGGGCAGTCACATCGTGGTGAACAAGCTGTTCGATCACCCCTATGCCTATATTTTCCAGAATCCGGACAAGCGCATCATTTTCGCCATTCCCTACGAAAACGACTTCACGCTGATCGGTACCACCGATGTGGAATACCACGGCGACCCCGGTGCCGTCGCCATCGACGCGGAAGAGGTGGACTACCTGTGCCGCATGAGTAATCGCTATTTCAACAGCCAGATCGGCCCCGGGGATGTGCTCAGCACCTATTCCGGCGTGCGCCCCTTGCTGGATGACGAAGCCAGCAATGCCGCCAGCGTGACCCGCGACTATGCGCTGGAGCTGGATGCCGGCGCAGCGCCGATGCTATCGGTGTTCGGTGGCAAGATCACCACCTATCGCAAGCTGGCAGAAGAAGCGGTGGACCGGCTGGCCCCGCTGCTGGGCAATGGCCAGCCCACCTGGACCGCAGGCGTGCCGCTGCCGGGCGGCGACATGCCGGGTGCCGACGCGGCGGCCTTTCTTGCCGCCAGTGCGCAGCGCTATCCCTGGCTGCCAGCCGCCGTGCTGCAGCGCTATGTGAAGAGTTACGGCACGCGTCTGGCCACGCTGATCGGCAGTGCCAGCACGCTGGCCGAGCTGGGGGCGGAAATCCTCCCTGGCGTGTACGAGGCCGAGCTGAGCTATCTGGTGGATCAGGAATGGGCGGTCAGCGCAGAAGACATCCTGTGGCGGCGCAGCAAGCTGCGTCTGCATTTGCCGGCGGATGCCGGCGCCATCCTGGACGGCTGGCTGGCGCAGTACCGTGCCGGCGCTGGCCTGCGCCAGACTGCGCAATGGGCAGCAAACACCCAGCCGGGCTGAGTCATCGATTTTGTTGTTGGCGTATCTTGTTGTATCGGGGCTTGCTCCCGTCTCCTCCCCTGGCCCCACCTTTGTCGGTGGGGCATTTTTTTTGTCTGCAGCTTGACGCCACCTTGTGGCCAGCCATTACCATGCTGTCATGCATACCACCGATACCCTGTTGCTGGAGCTGCGCAGCTATCAGCAGGAAAGCCAGCAGCACCAGCATGATTACCACCAGCTGGTGTTGCCGGCGCGTGGTCGGCTGGAGCTGGAAGTAGATGGCCGTGGCGGCCATGTTGCGGCCGGGCAACTGGCCGTGATCGCTGCGGGCAGCGGCCACGGTTTTGCTGCGCCGGGCGACAATGCCTTTGTGGTGGCCAATGTGCCGACGGCGCTGGCCCCGCAATTGGCGCAGCTGCCAGCGTTTTTGCCGCTGGATGCCAGCCTGCTGGCCTATGTCGCCTTTTTGCGCGAGGAGTTGCAACGGCCACCGGCCGGCGCGGCCGGGCAGCGGCAGATGTTGCTGCTGCTGACGCAATTGCTGTCCGAGCGTGCCGGGGCCGCCTTGCAGCTGGACCGGCGCGTGGCGGCGGCCCGCGCGTTGCTGGATGCGCGCTTTGCCGAAGACATCAGCCTGGCGCAACTGGCAGCGGCCTCACACCTGAGCGTGCGCCAGCTGTCCGAGCTGTTCCGCCGGCAGCTGGGCATGAGCCCTGGCCAGTACCAGCTGGAGCAGCGCATGCAGCATGGCTGGCTGTTGCTGGAGCAAGGCCGTTTGCCGGTGCAGCAGGTGGCCGAGTACTGCGGCTATGCCAGCCTGTCGGCCTTCAGCGACCGCTTTCGCCGTCATTTCGGTGTCGCGCCCAGCCATTTCCGCCTGCACGGCAAATAAGCCCGCCACAGCGGCAAAGCCGGCCTGCTGCCAGCGCGCTACGCTGCTGCATTGCATTTTCATCACGGGTGTTTTGCCATGCTGAGCCGCCACCAGGCTACCTTGATCGGCAGTCTGTCCATTGTGTTGTGGGGCAGTCTGGCCCTGCTGACCCGGCTCACCGCCGGAGTGTTTCCGCCCTTTCAGTTGCTGAGCATGACCTTTGCCCTGGCCTTTGGCCTGATGCTGGCCAAATGGCTGTACGCCGGTCAGTCACCGCTGGGCTATCTGCGTCAGCCGCCGCTGGCCTGGCTGCTGGGGGTGGGCGGCTTGTTCGGCTATCACTTCTGCTATTTCCTCGCCATGCGGCTGGCCCCGGCGGTGCAGGTGAGCTTGCTGGCCTATCTGTGGCCGTTGCTGATTCTGCTGTTTTCCGCCTTGCTGCCGGGGCAGCGCCTGTCGCGCTGGCATGTGCTGGGTGGCCTGCTGGCGCTGGCGGGGTGCTGGCTATTGCTGGGCGGCGGGCAGGGTGGTTTTGCCGGCCAGTATCTGCCCGGCTATCTGATGGCGCTGCTGTGCGCGCTGATCTGGTCGCTGTACTCGGTAGCCAGCCGCATGGTGGCGCAGGTACCGACCGACGCCGTGGGCTGGTTTTGTGCAGGCACAGCGCTGCTGGGCGGGCTGTGCCATCTGTATGGCGAAACCACGGTGTGGTCCGCGCCGTGGTCGGCCTGGCTGGGCGTGCTGGCCCTGGGCCTGGGGCCGGTGGGCATCGCCTTCTTTACCTGGGATATCGGCATGAAGCAGGGCAATCTGCCGCTGCTGGGGGTGTTGTCCTATGCCGCGCCGCTGATTTCCACCCTGCTGTTGCTGGCGTGTGGCCTGGCTCAGCCGAGTGGTGCGCTGGCCCTGGCTTGTGTGGCCATCATCGGCGGGGCGGCGCTGGCGGCGCGCGGCCGCTGAGCCGCATCCGCCAGGTGGCTGGCTTGGCTAGTGGCCGGCAGCTTTCCAGGCTTCGACCGCCTGCATGGTGTTGGCCACATGCTGGTTGGGGTCCATGGCGCTGTAGCTATACCACACCTTGTGGTCCGGGGTGATCACGTAGGAGGTGCGGCTGGCATAGCTGGTGCCGGGAATCATCACCGTATCGTAAGCCTTCATGATCTTGCGTTCGCCATCGGCCGCCACCGGGAATTTGCTGCGGCATTCGGACACGGAAAAGCGCTGCAGCTTTTCGATGTCATCGCCGGATACGCCGATGACCGTGGCACCCAGTGCCTTGAACTTGTCCACTGCCTCGGCAAACAGGTGTGCCTCCACCGTGCAGCCACTGGTAAAGGCTGCCGGGTAGAAGTACAGCACCACCGGGCCGTGCTGCAGGGCTTCGTTCAGCGAGTACTGAAAGCGCTTGCCGCCCAGCGAGGCTTCGGTGCGAAAGTCGGGCGCGGCAGCACCCTTGGCCAGTTCGGCCTGGGCCAGCGCCGAACACAGCAGGGCGGTGATACCCAGCGACAGACACAGACGGGATAACAGTTTCATGGCATGACTCCGTAGTACAGTGGGTGCTTGGGCGTAAGAACCTGTTCATAGTCTGCTGGATTTAGTCGAAATGGGGTGATACCGCATTAAAAACACCTGCGGAATGCTCATTTACTCTATGTAAACTCCGCTTCCCCACTTCATTTCCGGTCGTTTTCGCCTTGTCTCACTCTAGCTCGCGAGACTTTGAACAGGCTCTAAGGATCAGCCGGCCACAAACAGCTGGGTGCCGGCCTCGGCAATCACCGCTTCCATTTCTGGCGGTACCGGCTTGTCGGTAAACAGCGCATGCACCTGTGACAGATGGCCCAGCTCCACCAGCGCCGGGCGGCCAAACTTGGAGTGGTCGGCCGCCAGCAGCACCTGACGCGACTGCTGGATGATGGCTTCCGAGGTGCGTACTTCACGATAGTCGTAATCGCGCAGCACACCATCGTTTTCGATGCTGGAAATGCCGATGATGCCGTAATCCACCTTGAACTGGCGGATCAGCTGCACCGTGGCCTCGCCGGTAATGCCACGGTCGCGCTTGCGCAACACGCCGCCCAGCACGATGACCTCGCAATCCGGGTAGTCGCACATCATGTCGGCCACGTGCAGGTTGTTGGTGATCACCCGCAGGCCGCGATGGCGGTGCAGGGCTTTGGCCACCTCCTCGGTGGTGGTGCCGATATTGATGAACAGCGAGGCATTGTCCGGAATCTGCTTGGCCAGTAGCTCGGCCAGCCGGCGTTTTTCCTCGATGCACAGCACCTGGCGGGCGTTGTAGGCCACGTTTTCCACGCTGGACAGCACGCTGGCACCGCCGTGATAGCGTTGCAGCAACTGGTGTTCTGCCATCAGCGCAATGTCGCGGCGTATGGTCTGGTGGGTGACGCCAAAATGGGCAGCCAGCTTTTCCACGGTGACATAGCTTTCGCGATGGACGATGCCCAGCAGTTCTTGCTGGCGCTGATTGAGAATGATCATGGTGGCGGGTCGTTGTCTGTATGCAGCGGTGTTGGAAGCTGCCTGATTCTACATGAGCGGCGCATTTCGCCAAATGCCGTTGGCAGGCGCTGCCGTGTCAGTCCAGCCGGTGCACGCGGCGGCGGAAGGCTTCGGCCATGCTTAGCTGGCGCGGGCCGGGCAGGATGCGGAAGGATTCACCGGCGCGCAGCGTGCCGGTTTGCAACACCGCCAGATAAAAGCCGCAATGGCCGCTCTGCGCCATCAGCTTCACTGCGAGGCGCATGTCCATGTGCGCCTGGAACTTGAAGCAGGGCTGGCGCGGCTCGGTAATCTGCAGCCGGCAATCGGCAAACTCCAGCACATCGCCCACGTGGGCGTCGTGCTCCAGCAGGCCGCTGAGCGTGAGGTTTTCCCCCAGCATGCCATGGTGCAATGTGCTGCCGGCATGGCGCGAACCATGCTGCTGGCAGGCTTGCTCCCAGAATGGGTAATGCTCCAGCGGATAGGCGTAAATGGCCTTGGCCAGCCCGCCATGTACCGTTGGGTCGGCCTGTTCGTCGCCAGCCAGTCCCAGCTTGCCCACCGCAATGGCCTCGGGCCGTTGCAGGGTGCTGACCGGCAGCTTGTTGATGCCGCTCATGATGCGGCGGCCCTCGATCAGCATGGGGCTGACCGCAGCCAGATTGATGGAGTGCAGGGTGCCGCTGTCGGTCATGTTTGTCTCATCTGCGTTGATTCACCATCGTGCTGACGGCCTCGGCCAGTGCCAGACAACTGGTGAGGCCGGGGGATTCGATGCCGTACAGGTTGATGAGCCCGGCTACGCCATGCTGTGCCGGCCCCTGGATGACAAAGTCGGCATCCGGCTCGCCCGGCCCGGCCAGCTTGGGACGTACCCCGGCATAGGCGGGCTGCAGCGCACCATCCGGCAACTGCGGCCACCAGCGGCGGATGCTGTGATAAAAGGCCACCGCGCGGGCTGGGTCCAGCCGGTAGTCCACGCCGTCTATCCATTCCACATCCGGGCCGAAGCGCGCTTGCCCGGCCAGATCCAGCGTCAGGTGGCAGCCCAGGCCGCCGGCTTCCGGCAGCGGGTAGATCAGCCGCGAGAAGGGCGAGCGACCACTCAGGCTGAAATACACGCCACGGGCGTAATGGGCGGCGGGAATGGTTTCACGTGGAACGCCGGTGATGCTGGCGGCCACGCTGGGTGCCCACAGTCCGGCGGCATTGATCACCAGCCGGGCTGGTATTGGCATGCCGGCAATGTCCAGCGTCAGGCCTTGCGGCGTGATGCGTCCGCCGCTCACCGGCGAGTGACAGGCCAGCTGTGCGCCGTGGGCTTCGGCATCGGCCAGCAGGGCTTGCAGCAGCGCGTGGCTGTTGATGATGCTGGTGGACGGCGACAGCAGGGCCGCATGGGCGTGTAGCGCCGGCTCCAGCGCGCGGATGCCGGCAGCGTCTAGCCATTGCAGATCGTGCACGCCATTCTGGGTCGCCCGCTGGGCAATGGCGTGCAGTCGTGGCAGATCGGCCGCCGTGTTGGCCACGAGCAGCTTGCCGATACGCTGGTGCGGGATGTGCCGCTCGGCACAGTAGCGATACAGCAGATCGCGGCCCTGCACGCATAGCTGTGCTTTCCGGCTGGCGGGCGGGTAGTAGAGGCCGGCGTGGATCACTTCGCTGTTGCGGCTGCTGCTGTGCTGGCCGATCTGGGCTTCGGCTTCGCAGATCATCACCTCGCGTCCGGCCATGGCCAGTTGCCGGGCAATGGCCAGCCCCACCACGCCGGCACCGATGACCACGCAATCCAGTGTGTCCATCAGGCTTTCCCGCTCAGTTGCTCGCTGGCCAGCCAGCCCAGGGTACGGATGTCTTCCGCCAGCTGGGTGGACCAGGGCTGGCCGCAATTGATGCGCAGGCAATGCGCAAAGCGCGGTTCGGCCGAGAACACCAGGCCGGGGGCGAAACTGATGGAGCGCGCCAGTGCCGTTTCCAGCATGGCCTGGCTGTCCAGCCCCTCCGGGCCTTCCACCCACAGCAGCATGCCGCCTTGTGGCCGGCGTACGCGGGTGCCGCGCGGGAAGGCTGCCAGCACCGCATCGGCCAGGGCATCCATCTGCTGTTTCAGTTGCTGGCGGATGCGCTGGCTGATGCGGGCGTAATCGCCGCTGGCCAGCACCTCGGACAACACCGCCAGCAGGATGGCCGGGCTGACCAGGCTGCTGCTTTCGCGCAGTCGTTCCAGTGCTGCATGGTGACGGCCGCCGGACAGCCAGCCCAGGCGGAAGGCCGGGGCAAAGCTCTTGGTGAAGGACGAACAGTAAATCACGTCGCCATCGCGGTCCCAGGCCTTGAGTGGAGTGGGATGCTGCGGGCCGAAGTACAGTTCGCCGAACACATCGTCCTCGATGATGGTGAGGCCGTGGCGGCGTGCCAGTTGCAGCAGGCGCTTTTTGTTGTCGTCCGGCATCAGCGCGCCGGTAGGGTTCTGGAAGTTGGTGACCGTCACCAGGCATTTGACTGGCGCACCGTGGCGCAGGGCAAATTCCAGCGCTTCCAGCGACAGGCCGGCATCCGGCGTGCAGGGAATCTCCAGCGCCTTCAGGCCCAGTGTCTGCAGGGTTTGCAGCAGGCCGAAGTAGACCGGGGTTTCCACCGCCACCACGTCGCCCGGCCGGGTGAGCAGGCGCAGCGACAGGCTGATGGCCTCGGTAATGCCCTGGGTAAACAGCACCTTGTCCAGTGGAATGTCCAGCTGCCAGCTGGCGGCCAGCCGCCGTATCTGCTGGTGGAGCTGCTGCTGGTCGGCCGTGGGCAGGTAGGCCCCGATCAGCTCTGGCTGGCGCGCCAGCAGCAGCTGCATGCGGCGTGACAGCTCCTGCGCCGGGTACAGGCTGCTGTGCGCCTCGGCCATGTGCAGTTGCTGGCGGATGGACGAGGCAGACAGGCGGATCAGCTGGCTCATGCGGCTATCCACGTCCACCAGTGCGGCGGCGGTTGGGCCGGGCTGGGCGGCCGTGCCGGTGGCGACATGGCGTGGCAGGGCGGCAAAAAATCCGCTGCGCGGGCGTGCCACCACGCTTTGCTGTTCTTCCAGGTGGCGGTAGGCCGCCAGTGCGGTCAGGGTGTTGACGCCGTGCTCGGCTGCCAGCCGGCGCACCGCAGGCAGGCGGCTGCCCGGTGGCCATTCACCGCTGTCCAGCCTTGCCTGTAGCTGGCGGGCGATATGCAGATAAAGCGGAAGATCGGTCATCGCTGTTCTATATAACAGATTCAGTCCAGTCTACGCTGTTTGTGGCAGCTGTGGGAAGGCAGGCGGGCCGGCTTGCTCTAGCCTGTGTGCATCAACGCATTTGGAGTCATCCATGTCCACCCTTTCCCCGCGAGAGTCTCCTGCTGGCCAGACGCATGCTGATCGTGTGCCGTTTAGCTGGTCTCATTTCTCGCCTTCGGCCGGCCTTGCCGCAGTGCTTGCACTGCTGGTGGGGTATTCCGGCCCCTTTCTTATTATTGTGCATGCCGCCCAGTCCGCCGGCCTGAGCGCGGCACAGCTGGGCTCCTGGGTGTGGGCGGTGTCCATTGCCTCCGGCGTGGCTGGCATCTGGCTCACCCTGCGCTGGCGCGTGCCGGTGATTACCGCCTGGAGCACGCCGGGTGCGGCGCTGCTGCTGGCGGCCTTGCCCGGCGTACCGTACGGCGAGGCGGTGGGGGCTTTTCTGGCTGCCGCCGTCATTGTCACCGTGGTGGGTGTGAGCGGTGCTTTTGACAAGCTGATGAAGATTTTCCCCGCTTCGCTGGCGGCAGCCATGCTGGCGGGCATTCTGTTTCACTTTGTCGCCGATGTGGCCGGGGCGGCCAGTCAGCAGGCCATGCTGGTGGTGCCGATGGCGGTGCTGTTCTTTGTCGGCCGCAAGCTGTTTCCGCGCTTTGCCCTGCTGGCAGCCATCGCACTGGGGCTGGCACTGGCCGGTTGGCAGGGGCTGTATGGCACGGCGGCTAGCTGGCAGGGCAGCAGCGGCCCGCTATTCACCATGCCGCAGTGGTCGTGGACGGCCTTCGTCAACCTGGCGCTGCCGCTGGCCTTGCTGGCGCTCACCAGCCAGTTCTTGCCGGGGATGGCGGTGTTGTCGGCTTCCGGCTACCACATTCCGGCGCGCTCCCCGGTAACCGTGCTGGGGCTGGCCTCCATCATTACCGCGCCGCTGGGTGGCCATGGTGTGACGCTGGCCGCCATCATCGCCGCCATCTGCACCGGGCCGGAAGCCCACCCGGACCCACAGCGCCGCTACATGGCCGGGCTGGTGTGCGGTGCGCTGTACATCGTACTGGGCATTGCCGGTGGCGCACTGGCCGGCCTGGTGCTGCTCTTGCCCAAGGCGCTGGTGGTGACAGCGGCTGGTCTGGCGCTGTTCGGCACACTGGCTTCTTCGCTTACTGCCGCGCTGATGGACGACGGCCACCGCGAAGCGGCTTTGCTCACCTTTGTGGTGGCCGCATCGGGTGTCACCATCGCCGGGCTGGGCTCACCACTGTGGGCGGTACTGGCGGGGGGCAGCGTAAGCTGGCTATTGAAGGTGCGCCCCAAAAGCACGCCGGCCTTGAAGCCGGTGATGCAAAGCAAAAACTGATCCGTTGCTTGAGGAAAAATGGCCGCCCAGTATGAACCGGGTGGCCATTTTTCATTGGTAAGACAGGGTGAAGGTGGAAGTGGCCGACAGGCTGCCGGCACCGAGCATGCCGGTAGGGATGTAGCTCACGGCACAGGGAAAGCTGTGCAGGCCGGCAAGGTTGGCCAGAAAACGCTGGCTGGTATTGTTGTTGTCGGTAAAGGTCACATAAAGATTGGTGGTGGCCGGCTAGTGCTGCCCGGCCAGCACGGTGACGCCCGCTTTGGGGCGGGTTTGGGCCCGCACTATCATGGCGGCAAGCTGGTCATGTTCCGGCCTGCCGTGTACAGTGGTCATTCTGTATACAATTTTCCAGTCAGCACAATATCGGCCATAAAATGCCGGCCGGCTACGGTTAACACGGCTGACATGGTTGAAAAAGGAGTGAACATGATGTTTTCTGCCGCCACCTATCAGCAGCGCCGCACCGCGCTGCAACAGTCTTTGTCGGGCAGCCTGCTGCTGTTCGTCGGCAATGTGGATTCGCCGATGAACTACCACGACAACATCTTTCCCTTTGTGCAGGATTCCAGCTTTCGCTACTTCTTCGGCCAGAACCAGCCGGGTATGGCGGCGCTGATCGACTGTGCCAGTGGTGTGGCCACGCTGTTTGGCAATGATCCGGACGTGGCAGACATTGTCTGGACTGGTCCGCAGCCGATGCTGGCCGAGCGCGCCGCGCGTGCCGGCATCACAGCCAGCCAGCCGTATGCGGCACTGGAGCAGGCGCTGGCGGATGCGGTGGCTGCCGGCCGAACGATTCACTATCTGGCACCCTATCGTGGTGAAACCCGGCTGGAGCTGGGTCGCCTCTTGGGCGTGCATCCGGCCGAGGTGGCCGCCGGCTTTTCGCCACAGCTGACCCGCGCCGTGGTGGCGCTGCGCGAGATCAAGAGTGCCGAGGAAGTGGCCGAAATGGAGGCTGCATTGGCGGTGACCGGTGCCATGCACGTGGCGGCGATGCAGTCTTCGCGACCGGGCGTGGTGGAACATCAGGTGGTGGGCATCATGGAAGGCATCATGCGCCGTCACGACTGGCAGTTGGCTTACCCCTCCATTTTCTCGCGTCGTGGCGAAGTGCTGCACAACCATGCCCACGACAATGTGCTGCAAAAGGGTGATCTGGTGCTGAACGACACCGGTTGTACTTCCGGTGGCGGCTACGCCAGCGACATCACCCGTACCTTCCCGGTGGGCGGGCGCTTCAACCAGCAGCAGCGCGAGTTGTACAACATCGTGCTGGACATGCAGCTGCAAGCCATCGCCGCCATCAAGCCGGGGGTACGTTATCTGGACGTGCACAAGCTGGCGGCGCAGGTGATGGTGGAGGGCATGCGCGAGCTGGGCTTCTTCCACGGGCCAGTGGAGGAGATTGTCGACTCTGGCGCCTATGCCATCGCCTTCCCGCATGGGCTGGGCCATCAGATCGGCATGGATGTGCACGATATGGAAGGGCTGGGCGAGGATCTGGTGGGCTATGACGACACCGTGCAGCGCAGCCCGCTGTTTGGCATGGGCTATCTGCGCCTGGGCAAGGCGCTCAAGGCCGGCATGGTGCTGACGGTGGAGCCGGGCATCTACTTCATCCCGGCGCTGATTGAGGCCTGGCAGGCCGAGGGCCGCCACAGCCAGTACATCAACTATGCGCGTTTTGCCGAGATGACCGGCTTTGGCGGCATCCGCATCGAAGACAATGTACTGGTTACCGATAGTGGCAGCCGCGTGCTGGGCGAGCCGATTCCCAAGACGGTGGACGAGCTGGAAGCCATCATGCAGATGTAAGCCTGCCTTGGCATTGCGACACCACAAAACCGCCGTTTACGGCGGTTTTTCAGGCTGCTGACAAAGTGATTTGGTACGATGCACCAGGACCCGGCACCGCCGGGCCTCTTTAGGTAAGTGGTTGATTCCGCAGCCTTCCTGTTTCATCCCTATCCCCCCGCCCTTGCCCTGCAAGGGAGCCTCGCTTTCATTTCAGAAAGCGAGATGAGGCATGTCAATACCAAACAAAAACCGCCGTTTACGGCGGTTTTTGTTTGGATGGCCAGCCCCGTCGGTGGCTGCCGGCAACACAAATTTGCAGCCTTGGCTCAACAGCGGCCTTGCATCCGGAAAATCCTGCCTAGAATGAAATCTGCACCGTAGCGGGGGAGACAGCGCCGGCCCAGCCCGTTAGCGACACGACAGTCAGTCCGCCGTGCCACTGTGACCAGGCCTCGCCGTCTGGCCAGACAACAACATCGATCCAGCTGGAGAGTCACATGGAAACTTCATTTCAAGCGCTGCCATCCATGGCCATGCCCAAACATACCGACCTGGTGCATCTGGACCAGCGTCCGCTGCGCCCCATCAATCTGAAAAGTCCGGCGCTGGAGGTGATGACCGACCTGCGCATCATCGACCCGGTCAGCATCGGCGAAGATGAAATCCTGCGCCACGCCCACAACCTGATGATCAGCCGTGGCATCCGCCTGTTGTTTGTGCAGGACGAAGACAGCCGGCTGGTGGGCCTGATCACCGCATCCGACATCCTGGGCGAGCGCCCGGTGCAGTGCATGCTGGGGCATGGCAAGCGCCATGACGAAGTGCTGGTGCGCGATGTGATGACCCCGCGCAGCGAGCTGGAAATGCTGTCGCTGGCCGATGTGCAGCACGCCACCGTCGGCCACATGGTGGCCACGCTCAAGCAGCAGGGCCGGCAGCATGCGCTGGTGGCCGAGCTGGACCTCAATACCGGCCATTACCAACTGTGTGGCATGTTCTCCACCTCGCACATGGCGCGGCGGCTGGGCATGCCGCTCAACTTCATGCGGGTGCCGCAGGCGCTGTCGGAAATCCAGCACGCGCTGTTGCACGAGGGTTAACGGGGTAGGGCTGGGCTACTATCAAACCGGTCCAGCCCGCTTAGCCCGCCGCATCCTGGGGCACGGCCGTGCTGTACTTGGTGGTTTCCATCACCACCAGCGACTCGAACTCGCGCACATTGTCATTGCTCATGATGTGCTCGCGGCAGAAGCGCTCGTAGTCCCCCATGTCGCGCACCAGCACCACCAGCACAAAGTCCGGCCGCCCGGTCACGTGGTAGCACTCCACCACTTCCGGCGCGGCGCGGATGGCCTGCTTGAAGGCATCCACCAGCGCAATGCGTTCGCGCTCCAGAATCACGTTCACCACCAGCCGTAGCGGCCGCCCCAGCACGGCCGGGTCGACCAGTGCCACTTCGCGGCGGATGATGCCCTCGCTGCGCAGCCGTTTCAGCCGCCGGGTGACCGCGGTGGGCGACAGGCTGACAGCCTCGGCCAGCTCGTCGTGGGTGCGGCGGGCATCATCCTGCAGCAAGGCCAGCAGTTTGCGGTCATAGCTATCCAGCACTATTTCATTGGTCATATCAGAAATCCTGCATTACTTTTCCGAAAACTTCAGTTTGCGTGCATTCTGGCGCAGTAAAACGCAGCGGCGCAAGCGCCAGCGCTGCCTACACTGGCTGCATCTTCAGGAGATGCTCCATGTCTACATCCAGTGCCGTACTGGCCCCGTCCTTTTTCCGCAGCGCCGGCGCAGAGCGCTGGCTGCCCATGGCCCTGTTCTGTGCGCTGGTGCTGCTGTGGGCTTACAACTACGTGGTGATGAAGCAGACCCTGCAGGCCACCACGCCCATCACCCACCTGATTTTGCGCACCTCGCTGGGCAGCCTGACCTTGTTTGGCGTGCTGCTGGCCCGCGGCCGCGCCATCCGGCCGCAGCGCCTGGTTCAGGCGGCGCAGGTGGGGCTGAGCACCACCTTTCTCTACAGTCTGTCCATTACCCTGGCGCTGGTGGCCGGTGCCGCCGGGCGTACCTCGGTGCTGGTGTTCACCATGCCGTTCTGGGTGGCGCTGTTGTCGCGCTGGCTGCTGGCCGAGCCGTTTACCCGCCGTAGCCGACAGGCGCTGGCCGCCGGCTTTGCCGGCCTGATGTTGATCGTGGCACCCTGGCAGTTGCACGGCGGGGTGCTGCCGATGGCGCTGGCGGTGCTGGCCGGTTTCTTCTGGGCGCTGGGTTCTGTGCTGAGCAAGCGGGTGACGCAGGATGGCGGCATGGACAGCCTGAATTTTTCCGCCTGGCAGGCGGTGATCGGCCTGCTGCCCTTGCTGGCGCTGTGGCCATGGGCCGATTTTGCCCATATCCGCTGGTCGGCAGGTTTTGTGCTGGGCATGTTGTATGCGGGAGTCCTGTCCAGCGCCGTGGGCTGGCTGGCCTGGCTGTGGCTGCTCAAGCGCCTGCCGGCCAGTACGCTCAGTTTCAATGCGCTGGTGATTCCGGTGCTGGCGGTGGCCATGGCGGCCAGCCAGTTGGGGGAATGGCCGGCCAGCCGCGAACTGGCCGGCATGCTGCTGGTGGGGGCCGGCATCGTGCTGATTGCCCGGCGTTAACAAGCTGTTAACGATCTGTGCTAGGCATCTGTGCTAGGCGGGTGATCCTGCGTTGAAATGGCGTTCAACATGCGCATGGATGCCCTGTTCATTGCGCTTTTTCACGCTATTGCGTCTTGTCTGAACCTTTGTTCTCTAGATTGTGCACACCTTCTAGGCTTGCTACTGGATGGCCTGTGGGCCGCTTGCGGCCGGGTGGCGATTTACACCACCAATGAAATCAGCGTCCCCACGGTGACGGCTGCGGCGGCCCAGCGGCCGGCGGTGAAATAACTGTTGTCCGCGCTGCTGCTGGGCTCGGGGGCCGGGGTGGTGGCGGCCGGGTCTGGCAGGTTCAGTACGCCGTAGGTAAAGGATTTGACCGCAGAAGGCGTGTTGTCGTCGCCAGTACTACTGTTATCCCCGCTGGTGCTGGTCTTGCCGCTGCTTTGCAGCTTGACCACGGTGGAGGGCGAAGGCTGCTCCGGTGTGCCGTCCTTGGCGTCCAGCGCCGTCTTGCCTGCCTGCTTGTTCGCGAGCGCCAGTTTGCTGGCGTTGCTGCTCGTCACTGAATTTGTCTTGCTGATATCCATCATGAGCTCGCTACAGGGTAATGATGATCGATGCTTCATTATCGACAGCCCGTGGCGGCGGCATGAGGGGGCGCAATGTAAAGATCAGGTAAAGAAAGGTAAGCGAGGTGTGCGCTGCGTGGGCGTGCCGGGCTGGCTGGCCCGCCGCAGGAGCTAATCCAGCTGTTGCACGGTGTCGCCGTTGGCCGGGCGGCAATCAGTGGCCATGTCATCCCAGCCGCGATGCGTTACCAGCGTGTGCTCGCGCAGGCACAGCTGGATGCGCTCGGTGCCGGCAATCTGCTGCCGGACAAAGCTTTCGATACCTGCCGGCAGGCTCACCTGATAGCGGCGCGCGTCCAGCTCGGCGGCAGGGTGGTCGTCGTTATGCACCAGCGGCACCACATGGGCGGCCCACACCATGTAGCGGTGTTTCACATCAACGCTATCCGGGCGGTAGCCCTGCTGTTGCAGCCAGTCCTGTGCCTGCTGGCGCGCCGCATTGCCGCCGGGCAGGCTGCCCCAGGCATGGGCCAGCAGCTCCACCAGCCACTGGTTGCAGTTCTGGTAACGGGTGGAATAGGGGTAGGCATTGGCGCTGTAGTCGGCAGACAGCAGCTGCAAGGCCAGCTTGTTGTCCAGCGCGGCCTGCCGCAATGGCGCCTCTTGTGCCGGGGGCAGCAGCAGGATGGACAGATAGACCGTGCTGCCTTGCGGCTGGTCGATCAGAAAACCCGGCAACCCCTGGTCGTACAGGTGGGGGCGTTGCTCGTCGCAGGCGTAATACAGCTGGCGCACCGACCACGGCGAATTGGGGTTGTCACGCAGGCTGATGCCGGCATGCGACAGGCGAATGTTGAAGCGCTCCAGGTCCAGCCCGGAGCGGGAGATGATGGCCGCCTGGTGGCCGGACTGCTCCAGCAGGTTTTTCACCTGCTGGCTGAACAGCAGCAGGCTGCTCTTGCGCGCCACGCTCGCTGGCGAGGACTGTTCGCAGAACAGCAGCGAGGAGGCCCCGGCCTTGGCGGGCAGCAGGGCCGCGCCCAATGCAAACAGCCCTGCGGTCAGCAGGGCCTGGGCGATGCGCGCCGGCTGCCGCATGGGCCGGCTAATCAGGAAACCACCTTGGGCTGCACGTCGGATTGCCATGCCTGATCCAGCAGCAGGGCAAACGGCTGCCGCTTGTCGGCGCGGGCAAAGGCCAGGCCATAAGCCTGTTTCTGTGCATGCACGATCTGGCCGACTTCCACGCCAGCATGTTTCACGTCGGCCTGCGCCACAAACAGGTTGAACGGCTCCGTGGCATTGGCCGCGGCCAGCGGCACCAGCGTCAGCTGGGTTTTGCCCGGCTGGTTTGCCTGAGCCACGGCGACGACCTTGTAGTCGCCTTCAGCAATCTTGCCAATGGCCTTGGACGAATTCTGCAAGGAGGTGGAAATGCTGCCTACCGTCGCGCTGACGCTGTCGGAAACGGAGAGCAGGGATACGGCAGCGTGTGCCGTACCGCACAGCAAGCCCAGGCTAAGCAGCAGGGAGCCGGCAATGGTTTTCTTCAGGTGGGTCATGGTCTTGGTGTTATCTATCAAGGTGCGGAATCTTGCGGTGAGAAAAATCATTGCAGCAGCGGCCTCCTGAGGATTGCGGGCGGCCGGTAAACCGGCAGGAACAAGCCTGTTGTCAGGCAGGATCAAGCCAGCCGTGGCAACGGTGGACTGCATGCGCAGGCCTATTGTTCCCAGTGGGCGCTGCATGGCACAAGCGGATTTACAAAAATTGATTGGCCATCCAGCTGCCTGGCTTGTGTGGCGGCAGCCAAGACGGCAAGATCAGGCCATTGCACGGCAAACCGCGAGGAAACCCCGCTTGGCCCAGTCTTCCTGCAACGACAGCGCTGTTCTGCCCGGCAGCGACAATCCATCCGGCCGGCCGGTGTCGCTGCACGCCATCGTGGCCACGGTGAATGTGCTGGCCGAGCAGGGCATTGCCGCGGCCGATCTGTTGGCTGGCAGCGGCATTCCACCGGAGCGGCTGCAGGAGCCGGCACGGCTGGTCAACCATCACCAGGAAATGACGGTGTTCGACAATGCCCGCCGCCTGGCCTGTGACGAATCGCTGGGCCTGCGGCTGGGGCGCGCCATGCACACCTCCAATTACGGCATTCTGGGCTACACCATGCTGGTCAGTCCCACGCTACGGGTGGCACTGGAAACCGCCATCCGTTTTCCCTTGCTGCTGGCCAGCTATTTTACCCTGCGGCTGGAAGAACGTGGCAAGGAAGCCTGGCTGCTGGCCGATGATTACCACTACCGGGCCGACCTGCTCAGTTTCAATGCCGAGATGTGCTTGTCGTCGATGTGGAGCATCGCCGGCGACTGCATGGGCGTGCGCTGGAGTCCGAAGGCGGTGCACATGAGCTTTGCCCAGCCGGCCCACGCCGGGCTTTATCCGGCCATTTTCGGCCATGCCGGCCAGTTTGACATGGCGGACAATGCGCTGGTGTTTCCGGCCAAATGGCTGGACCGCCCACAGCCGCTGGCCGATGCCGTCAGCTTTCACATGGCGCAGGAGCAATGCCAGCGCCAGCAGGAACAATGGGCCAGCAGCCATGGCTCGGCCCTGGTGGCACGGGTGCTGCGGCTGATCCAGTCCGACCCGGTACGCTTTGCCCGGCTGGACGAGCTGACCGCCACCCTGCACATGTCGGAGCGTACCCTGCGGCGCAAGCTGGCCGCACTGGGCACCTCCTTTCAGGCCTTGCTGGATCAGGCCCGCCATCAACAGTCCCTGCATCTGCTGCATGACACCAGGCTGTCCATCGGCATGATTGCCGAACGGCTGGGTTTTGCCGAATCCGCCAGCTTTCGCCACGCCTTTGCCCGCTGGACCGGCAAGCGCCCGTCCGACCTGCGCCGCTAGGCCGCTGCGGTCCTGTTCCGGGCCAGCGCGGCCGGTCTACCCGTTTTCTTGCCCTGCCTGCCCTAGCCATCTGCGGCCCGGGCAGCGCATTGCAGCATCGGCAGTTGGCCATCTGGCCACATGATTTGGCCGGAATTATCCCTTAGTTGACCGCTTTGTATCTTTCGCTGCGCTGCCTTGTTGGCAGAATGAATAAAAAAATAACGGACCACTTCGCAGCCCGAATTCGCCCGCGCCGTGACTGTTGCCAACAGTCATTGCCCAGGGCGGCAGCCTGTCCGTTTACACAAGAGTGGAGGAGAAACCAATGAGCAAGGCATCCGTCGCCGTCATCCAGATGGCAGTCGATCCCGTCTCGCGCCAGCACAACTGGCAGCAGGCAGAAACCCTGATCCGCCAGGCCGCAGCACAGGGCGCACAGATCATCCTGCTGCCCGAACTGTTCGAGTGGCGCTATTTCTGTACCGAGCAGGACGCGCGCTACCACGCGCTGGCTGAACCGCTGGCCGGCCACCCGGCGGTAGCGCATTTTTCGCGGCTGGCCGCCGAGTTGCAGGTGGTGTTGCCGCTGAGTGTGTTCGAAGCCGCCGGTCAGGCGCGCTACAACACCGTGGTGATTATCGATGCCGATGGCAGCGTGCTGGGGCACTACCGCAAGACCCACATCCCGGATGGTCCGGGCTATTCCGAAAAGTTCTACTTCAATGGCGGCGATACCGGCTTCAAGGTATGGCACACCCGCTATGCCAGGCTGGGCGTGGGCATCTGCTGGGACCAGTGGTTCCCCGAAAGCGCCCGCGCCATGGCGCTGCTGGGGGCCGAGCTGCTGTGCTACCCCACGGCAATCGGCAGCGAGCCGCAGGACGCCACGCTGGACTCGCGCGACCACTGGCAGCGCACCATGCAGGGCCATGCTGCCGCCAACCTGATGCCGCTGTTTGCCGCCAATCGTATCGGTAGCGAGCAGGGCCGCGACTTTTCCCAGACCTACTACGGCAGCTCCTTCATCACCGATGGCAAGGGTGCTGTGCTGCACCGTGCCGGGCGTGATGAACAGGCGGTGCTGGTGCAGGACTTCGACCTGGCAGAACTGGCCGCCGTGCGCGCCAGCTGGGGCGTGTTCCGCGACCGTCGGCCGGATGCCTATGCGGCGCTGCTGACGCTGGACGGGCACACGCCCGTCCCCACCGCCGGCTAAACCTCCCTCATTTCCGAAGTATTGCGTGTCTGCGCATGACCCATCTGTGGGCAGGGCGCGGCCATGTTATCCACTGTATTCCACAGGAGGACTGCCATGACCGGCAACCGTGTGGCGATTGAGATCGACCATGTCTGCAAGCGCTTCGGCGCAGGCGAACAGGCCGTGCTGGCGCTGGACCATATCGCGCTGGATATCCGCGAAAACGAATTCTTCACCCTGCTGGGGCCGTCAGGCTGCGGCAAGACCACCTTGCTGCGGATGATTGCCGGCTTCGAGGATGTCAGTGCCGGCGACATCCGCCTGTATGGCGCCTCGCTCACCGGCAAGCTGCCCTTCCAGCGCCCGGTCAACACCGTGTTCCAGAGCTATGCGCTGTTCCCGCATCTGACCGTGGAAGAAAACATCGCTTTCGGGTTGGAAATGCGTGGTTTCAAGCCGGCTGACATCAAACCCATCGTGGCGGAAAAGCTGGAGCTGGTGAAGCTGTCGGGCTTTGCCCGCCGCCGTCCGCACCAGCTGTCCGGTGGCCAGCAACAGCGGGTGGCGCTGGCGCGGGCGCTGGCCCCGTCGCCCAGGGTGCTGCTGCTGGACGAATCGCTGTCGGCGCTGGACCTGAAGCTGCGCAAGGAGATGCAGGTAGAGCTGAAACGGCTGCAGCGCGAAACCGGCATCACCTTTGTTTTCGTCACCCACGACCAGGAAGAAGCGCTCACCATGTCGGACCGCATCGCGGTGATGTCGGCCGGCAAGCTGCAACAGGTGGGCAGCCCGGAAGACATTTACGACCGGCCGGCCAATCGCTTTGTCGCCGACTTCATCGGCGAAACCTCCTTCCTGCAAGGCCAGGTGGCGGATGGTCAGCTGCAGTTTGGCGCAGCAGGCAGCCTGTCCTGTCAGGTGCTGGATCAATCACACGATGGCGCGGCAGCGCTGGCCGTACGGCCCGAACGGCTGCAACTGTCGGCCACCGGCAGCGGACTGGCCGGGGTGGTGGCCGAGGTGGTGTATCGCGGCGTGGACACCGTCTATACCGTGCAACTGGCCGATGGCCAGCCCTGCCGGGTGCGCCATACCAATGACAGTGGTGCCTCGCGCCTGGCACGGGTGGGCGATGCGGTGCGGGTCGCCGCTCAGCCGGGAGCCTTCCATCGTCTGCAGGAGGCCGGCCATGACGCTTGATCCCTATCGCCGCACGCGCCGGCGCTTGCTGCTGGCTCCCACCACGCTGACCCTGCTGCTGTTCATGGTGCTGCCCATGCTGCTGATGGGCTGGATGTCGCTGCTGGCACCGGACACCTATGGCGGGGTGCGCTGGAAGGAGTGGAGCCTGGATGCCTATGTGCAGTTTCTGTACGAGCGCGATCTGGACGACAGCCTCACGCTGAATAGCGATTACCTGCAAATCTTTGGCCGCTCCTTCCTGCTGGCCGGCTTTGCCACCGTGGTGACGCTGCTGATCGGCTTTCCCACGGCGCTGTATATCGCGCTGAAAGAGGAAAAGACCCGCCAGCGGCTGATTCTGCTGATTTCCATTCCCTTCTGGACCAACCTCTTGGTGCGCACCTATGCCTGGATGCTGCTGCTGCGCAATGGCGGGCTGATCGACAGCAGCCTGTCCTGGCTGGGCTTGAGTCAGGGCGCGCTGGATGTGCTGTACACCCCCACGGCGGTGGCCATCGGCTTCGTTTATTCCTTCCTGCCCTTCATGGTGCTGCCCATCTACACCAGTCTGGAAAAAATGGACTGGCGGCTGGTGGAGGCGGCATTCGACCTGGGTGCCAACCGCTGGCTGGCCCTCAGGCGGGTGATTCTGCCGCTGGCCATGCCCGGCATCGTGGCGGGCTGTTTACTGGTGTTCATCCCGGCCATCGGTTCCTACTTCATTCCCGAGCTACTGGGCGGCGGCAAGAGCCTGATGATAGGCAATCTGATCCAGAACCAGTTTGGCACTGCCCGCAATTGGCCGTTCGGGGCGGCCCTGTCCTTCATGTTGCTGGCGCTGGTACTGCTGGTGATGTGGATCTACACCAGACGCTTCCAGCGTCCGCCGGGAGAATGACATGCAAGCATCCAATACGCTGTGGCGCTTTCGCGGGGTAACACCCACCGCCATGCTGGCCTTTGTCTATCTCTACCTGCCCATCGTGGTGCTGGTGGTGCTGTCCTTCAACGCCAACCGCATTGCCACGCTGTGGACCGGTTTTTCCTTCGACTGGTATCTGAAGGTGATGGACAACGACAACATCCTGCGGGCGACCAAGAACTCGCTGATCATCGCCTGCGGGGCCACGGTGCTGGCCACCAGCTTTGCCACCATGGCGGCGCTGGCCATGGCCGGCAAGCGCTTTCGTGGTCAGGCCTTCATCAATGCCATGCTGGGCCTGCCGCTGCTGGTGCCGGAAATCGTCACCGCCGTGGCGTCCTTGCTGTTCTTTCTCGCGCTGGGGCTGGACCTGGGGCTGCTGACGGTGCTGATTGCCCACACGGTGTTCTGCATTCCCTTTGCCTACCTGCCCATCCGCGCGCGGCTGGAAGGGCTGGACCCACGGCTGGCCGAAGCCGCGGCCGACCTGTATGCCGGGCCGTTTGCCACCTTCCGCCGCGTCACCCTGCCGCTGATCCTGCCGGGCGTGCTGTCTGGTGCCATGCTGGCCTTCATCGTGTCGCTGGACGATTTCGTCATCACCTTTTTCGTGGCCGGTGCCGGTGCCACCACGCTGCCGGTGTACATCTTCGGCCTGATCCGCATGGGGATCACCCCGGAAGTGAATGCGGTATCGGCGCTGATGCTGCTGGTGTCGATTGCCTTTGTCGCGCTGTCCTACTGGATGGGCCAGCGCAAATCCTGAACCGGGTCGGCGGTCTGGTCCGCCTCTCATTTTTCGCTGCTTGTTCACCCTACGAAGGAGAAATGCCATGAAAGTCTGCAAACTGCATTCGCTGGCCCTGGCTGCGGGCCTGCTGGTATCCGCCTCGGCCATGGCCGCTGGCGAATTGAACCTGTACAACTGGTCCGACTACATCCCGCAGGATTTGCTCAAGCGCTTTGAAAAGGAAAGCGGCATCAAGGTGAACCTGGATGTATTCGATTCCAACGAGTCCCTGCTGGCCAAGCTCAAGGCCGGGGCCAAGGGTTACGACGTGGTGGTGCCGTCCGACTACATGGTGAAAATCATGATCGAAGAGGGCCTGCTGGAAAAAATCGATGCCAGCAAGATGGCCAATTTCAAGCTGGTGGAAGCCCCGCTCAACAAGCCGGATTTCGACCCGCAGCGTGCTTATTCCGCACCATACATGTGGGGTGTCACCGGCTTTACCTATGACGCCAGCCGCGTGCCGGGCGGCAAGCTGGACAACAGCTGGAAGAGCTTCTTCACCCCGCCGGCCGCGCTCAAGGGCAAGGTGGTGGCGCTCAACGACGTGGCCGAGCTGTACAAGGCTGCCGCCATCTACCTGAAAGTGGATCAGTGTACCGAGGACCCCAAGCAGGCCAAGCGCATCCAGGACCTGCTGGAAGCACAAAAGCCCATGCTGGCCATGTATAACTCCGACGGCACCATCGAGCGCATGCAGGCGCAGGAAGTCATCCTGCACCAGCAGTGGAACGGCGCGGCCTACCGTACCCGCCAGAAGCTCAAGTCCGCCGTGTTTGTCTATCCGAAAGAAGGCATCCCCTTCTGGAACGACAATCTGGTCATCCCCAAGGGGGCGAAGAACCGCGACAACGCGCTCAAGTTCATCAACTGGATGATGGAGCCTAAGAATATTGCCGAGGCCTCCAACTTCACCGGCTACAACAATGCCATCAAGGGCAGCTCGGCTTATTTTGTGGCCGACCTCAAGGCCGATCCGGCCATCAACCCCACGGCCGCCATGCGCGCGCTGTTCGTGCCCAACAAGAACTGTTCGGCCAAGGCCAATGCCCTGCGCGACCGGGTGTGGACCAAGCTGAAGAAATAAGCTTCGCCGGCTGACGCCGGCATTTCCTTACCACCACGACATAATGCCGCTGGCTCCCCGCCCGCGGCAGGGAGACCTGCATGCTGACGATTTACAGTGACGACCACCACCTGCACCACGGCAATGCCGAACTGATCGACGGCACCCTCAAGCCCTGCTTCGAAATGCCCAGCCGCGCTGACATGGTGTTGCAGCGCGTGCGCCAGACTGGCCTGGGCGACATCATCGCCCCCACCGAGCACGGGCTGGAGCCGTTGCTGCGGGTGCATGACGCCGGCTATGTACGCTTTCTGGAGCAAGCCTGGAGCTTATGGCAGGCCCAAGGCCGCAACCATGACGCGCTGCCGCTGGTGTGGCCGGTGCGCGGCCTGCGTACCGACCGCATTCCGCAGGACATCGACGGCCTGATGGGTTATTACTCTTTCGATGCCGGGGTGCCGATCACCGCCGGCACCTGGCAGGCCATCCGCTCTTCGGCCAATGTGGCGCTGACTGCGCTGGATGTCATGCAGGCCACCGGCCACAGCACTTTCGCCCTGTGCCGTCCGCCGGGCCACCATGCCGCGGCCGACTATATGGGCGGCTATTGCTATCTGAACAATGCCGCCATTGCCGCCCAGGCCATGCTGGACAAGGGGGCCAGACGGGTGGCGATCCTGGATGTGGACTATCACCACGGCAATGGCACCCAGAGCATCTTCTATGCCCGCGAGGATGTGCAGTTCCTGTCGCTGCACGGTGACCCGCTGGTGGAGTATCCCTATTTCCTCGGTCATGCCGACGAAACGGGTGCGGGCCAGGGGCTGGGCTTCAACCACAACTATCCGCTGGCCCACGGCACCGACTGGTCGCACTACGGCCCGGCGCTGGCCGATGCGTGTAACAGGATTGCCGCCTATGCGCCGGATGCGCTGGTGGTATCGCTGGGGGTGGATACCTTCGAACAGGACCCGATCTCGCGTTTCAAATTGAAGAACGCCGACTATCTGCGCATGGGCCAGCTGATCGGTACGCTAGGTTTGCCCACCTTGTTCGTGATGGAGGGTGGCTACGCGGTGGAGGACATCGGGGTGAATGCGGTGAATGTGCTGGCTGGCTTTGAGGGTGTGGCCGGTTGATGGCAGGAGGGAGGCTTGCCTCCCTCGCCGTCGCGCAGACCTAGTGTTCAGGCATGGGCCGGGGCTGGGGCAAAGCTGCCCGCCTGCGCCATGCGCCACATGCGGCCGTAGAACTCGGCCTTGATGTCCTCGCCCAGTAGTTCTCCTGCTTGCAGGAAGACGTGCAGCTGCGAGTACAGGCGGATTTCGGTATCGCTCACCCGCCGCACCAGATGGTGGGCGGCCAGTTGCTCGGGGTGGGTGAGGCCGGCGGCGGCCAGCATCTCGGCCAGCGCATGCAGGGTGTTGCGGTGGAAATTGAACACCCGCTCGGCCTTGTCCGGCACCACCAGCGCACGCTGGCGCAAGGGGTCCTGGGTGGCCACCCCGGTGGGGCAGCGGTTGGTATGGCAGCTCTGGCTCTGGATGCAGCCGACGGCAAACATGAAGCCGCGGGCGGAATTGGCCCAGTCGGCACCGATGGCCAGCATGCTGGCAATGTCGAAGGCGCTGACGATCTTGCCGCTGGCCCCCAGCTTGATCTTGTCGCGCAGGTTCAGCCCCACCAGGGTGTTGTGCACAAACAGCAGGCCCTCGCGCAGCGGCACGCCGATGTGGTCGGTGAATTCCAGCGGTGCCGCGCCGGTGCCGCCTTCCTTGCCATCCACTACGATGAAGTCCGGCAGGATGCCGCTCTCCAGCATGGCCTTGGCAATGGCCATGAATTCCCAGGGGTGGCCCAAGCAGAACTTGAAACCCACCGGTTTGCCGCCGGACAGTTCGCGCAGGCGGGCGATGAAGGCCATCATCTCCAGCGGGGTGGCAAAGGCGCTATGGCTGGATGGCGACACGCAGTCCTGCCCCAGCGGCACACCACGGGTGGCGGCAATTTCCGGCGTCACCTTGTGCTTGGGCAAAATGCCGCCGTGGCCCGGCTTGGCCCCCTGGCTGAGCTTGATCTCGATCATCTTCACCTGCGGGTTTTGCGCCTGTCTGGCAAAACGTTCCGCATCGAAATGGCCCTGCGCATCGCGGCAGCCAAAGTAACCGCTGCCCAGCTCCCATACCAGGTCGCCACCGTGTTCCAGATGATAGGGGCTGATGCTGCCCTCGCCGGTATCGTGGTAAAAGCCGCCCTGTTTGGCCCCTTGATTGAGGGCGCGGATGGCGTTGGCGCTGAGTGCGCCAAAGCTCATGGCCGAGATATTGAATACCGATGCCGAGTAGGGCTGGCGGCATTGTGGGCCGCCAATCGTGATACGAAAGCCGGCCGGGTCGCTGCGCGGCGCAGGGCGGATGGAGTGGCTGATGAATTCGAAACCGCTGCCGTAGACATTCAGCATGGTGCCAAAGGGCTTGTCCGCGGCCACGTTCTTGGCTCGGGCATAAACCAGCGAGCGCTGGTCACGCGAGAAGGGCAGCTGCTCGCCGTCGGCTTCCAGCAGGTATTGGCGGATTTCCGGGCGGATGGCCTCCACCAGATAGCGGATATTGCCCAGCACCGGGTAGTTGCGCCTTACCGCATGGCGGGTTTGCCGCAGGTCCAGTATGCCGACCAGGCTGAGTACCAGGGCTGTCAGGGTGAAGGGCCACAGCCATTCGATCCGGTGCAGGGCCAGGCCGATCAGGCTAAGCAGGATGCAGGCGACAAAAAAGGCATAACGGCTGAGCAGGGACAGATTCATGCGGGCTCCGGCAGGCTGGGCTGAAACAGGTTGGAGCACGGCAAACCTGCTTGGTTGCCGGCAACGGTGTTTCAGCTTAGCGGCTGCTCAGACGCAATGCCATGCCTGGCGGCGGCAACTCAGTGGAAACGTACCGGCTCGCCGCTGGTGTCGAAAGCCAGGTAGCGCGCCACGTCGCCACCGGTCTGGATGGTCTGGATCATGCGTTTGAGCGCGGCTTCGATTGCATCAGCCGGTGGCTGCTGACCGGCCTTGCCGTCCAGACAGGCGACAAACACGATCTGCCACGGCTCGCCCATGCGCGCCGATTCGGCCTGCAGGCTGGCAAAGTCCACCAGTGCGCCAGCAGCGCGGTCCAGACACATGATGGGCAGCAGGATGCCGCCCTCGCCACGGGCGAAGCGCTCGGCTTCCTGCGGCTGGTGGTCGTCATGCAGCACGGCCTTGGTAAATACCAGCAGCAGATGCTGCGGCTCAGCTTGCTGGCGGGCCGCAGCCAGCAGCGCGTTGAAATCGTGGATGTCCATGGTGCTCAGTACAGGGTGAAGTGGCAGCTTGCAGTGTGTGGCGTGGCCATCCTGTTTGCCATCCTCCGCTGGAACTAGTTGGCAGCGGCATTGGAGGGAGCAATTCAATGGCAAGAAACAGGAGGCGGCGGCATGTTTGTCCGCTTATGCTGACAGGCATGACAAAGGGGAGGGTGGCGATGCGACGGGAAATGGCAGGACTGGTGGTGCTGGCCGCCTTGTGGGGGGCTTCGTTTCTGTTCATGCGGGTGGCGGTGCCCGCGCTGGGGCCATTCGTGCTGATTGCCTTGCGGCTGGGCTTGGCTGCACTGGTGTTGTTGCCGGTCTTGCTGCTGCGCGGAGGCCTGCCCTTGTGGCGGCAACACTGGCAGCGTATTGCCGTGGTGGGGGTGTTTCTGTCGGCGCTGCCATTTTGCCTGATTGCCTGGGCCAGCCTCAGCCTGCCGGCCGGTGTGGCTTCAGTGCTGAACGCCACCACGCCGCTGATGACGGCCTTGTGGGCCATGCCACTGGCGGGTGAGCGCATGACGCTGCCCCGCGCAGCCGGCCTGTCGCTGGGGCTGGCCGGTGTACTGGTGTTGATGCTGGGGCGCGGTGCCGCCTTCGATGTACAGACTGTGCTGCCGGTGCTGGCCATGCTGGGGGCCACGGCCTGCTATGGCTGGTCCGGTCACATGGCCAAGCGCTGGCTGCCCGGCCTGCCTGCGCTGGTGACGGCGACGGGTAGCCTGTTCAGCGGAGCCGTGCTGGTGACGCCGTTGGCTTTGCTGACCCTGCCTGCTCAGTCTCCATCGACCACGGTATGGGGAGCGGTGGTGCTGCTGGCACTGGGCAGCACCGCCCTGGCCTATCTGATTTTCTACTGGCTGATCGACAAACTGGGCGCGACCCGCGCCAGCAGCGTGACCTATCTGGTGCCGGTATTCGGCGTGCTGTGGGGCAGCCTGTTGCTGGCGGAGCCGGTGGGTGTGCTGATGCTGCTGGGAGGGGTGCTGATTCTGTGCGGGGTATTGCTGCTGGGCTGGCGGCCCCGTTCTTGAGCCGCCAGTCGGCTTCAGGCCGCTGGATGGGTGGCCAGCGGCAGCAGGATGCGGATGCGAAAGCCACCATCGGCCTCGTCGGCAAACTGCAGCTGGCCATGGTGCTGCTTGACCACCCGCGACACGATGGCCAGCCCCAGACCGCTGCCGCCATCGGTGCCACGGTGTTCGGCCAGCCGCTCGAAGGGGGCCAGTGCCGATTCGCGCAGCGCAGCGGGAATGCCCTGACCGTGGTCGATCACGCTCAGCTCGGCCATGCCGTCGCGCTGGGCGACTTCCACCCGCAGCGGCGGCTTGCCGTAGCGACGGGCATTTTCCAGCAGATTGGATAGCAGCCGCTCCAGCGCCAGTGCATCGGCCTGCAATTCCGGCTCGGCCTGGCGCAGCAGTTTCACATCCAGCCCGTCGCGGCCAAAGCGTGCCACCACGCTGTCGGCCAGCTCGGCCAGCGCCACCGGCTCCAGCCTGGCCGACTCTTCGGCACGGGCGAAATCGATGAACTGGCGCACGATGCGTGACAGCTCGTCGATGTCGGCCAGCATGTCCGGCGTATCGCTATTGTGTTCCTGTAGTTCCAGCATCAGCTTCAGCCGGGTCAGCGGTGTGCGCAGGTCGTGCGACAGCCCGGCCAGCATCAGCCGGCGCTCGCGGGCCGCGCTGTCCAGTGCGCTGGCCATGTGGTTGAAGCCGCGCGCCAGCGCCTGCAGCTCACGCGGGCCGTTTTCCTGCAGTGGTGGCGGCATATTGCCGCGCGCCAGTTCGCGTGAAGCGGCCACTACCTTGCCGATGGGGCGGGTAATGCGCCAGGCGACCAGCGAGGCCAGCAGGGTGGCCAGCAAGGTAGCCAGCAAGGCCGCCTGGATGATGGCGTAGATGGGGCGGTCGCTGTAACGGCCGAAGGGGATGACCAGCCAGTAGGGGGTGTCCAGCACATGCACGTTGACCCACAGCTCGTTGCGGTCTTCACGGCGCACCATGTAGCCGCGCACGGTGTCGTCCAGCCCCTTGCTCAGCCGGCTGACCAGGCTGCTGGCGACCCGTGGCAATTCGGTGTCGAACTGTTGCTTGGCCGCCGCTTGTTGCGGCAGCAGGCGCGGCAGGCCCGGACGGTTGTAGCTGGCCAGAAAAGCAGTGCGCTGGACGGGGCTCATATTGTCCATCGAGCCTTCGAGGAAGGCCAGTGTATCCACCACCTGGGCATACAGCTGCTTGTCCATCAGCTTGTGGCGCTCACCCGCTGCGATATAGACCGTGACGATCTGGGTGGTGACCACCACCACCACCACCAGCACGATCAGGCGAAACAGCAGGGAACCGGTCAGGCGTCGCAGCACTGCTTACTCCCGCTCGCTGCCGTCGGGCACGAACACATAGCCGTAGCCCCACACGGTCTGGATGAAGCGCAAGGGGCTGTCGCCGCCTTCCAGCGTCTTGCGCAGGCGGGAAATGTGCACATCGATGCTGCGATCCAGCGATTCGCCATTACCCTTGCCCAGCGCCATTTCCATCAGTTGCTCGCGGGTCAGCGGGCGGCGCGGGTGGGTGGCCAGTACGGTGAGCACGGCAAATTCGGCGGTGGTCAGTGACAGGGCTTGCTGGTTTTTCAGCAGCTCGCGCCGGCCCAGATTAAGCTGGAAGTCGCCAAACTCGATGACTTCGTCGGACTCGTGGCGGGCGGCCAGCGCCGGTGTGGCGTGGTGGCGGCGCAGCACCGACTGGATGCGCGCGGTCAGTTCGCGCGGATTGAAAGGCTTGGGCAGATAGTCGTCGGCACCCATTTCCAGGCCCAGGATACGGTCCACATCTTCGCCGCGGGCGGTCAGCATGATGACCGGCACCGTCTCGCCCTGGGCGCGCAGGCGGCGCACCACCGCCAGGCCGTCATCGCCGGGCATCATCACGTCCAGCACCATCAGGTCGGGGCGGTTGCGCGCCAGTTTGCGGTCCAGTTCGCGGGCATCCGGCAGCGTGTCGACCACATAACCCTGCTGTCCCAGGTAGCGGGTCAGCAGTTCGCGCAGCTTGGCGTCGTCGTCGACGATGAGAATCTTGTTGTGTTCCATGGTGTTTTCCTTGATCGCACGGCGCGGCAACGCGGCAGGCATACTGGTGGCAAAGCTTAACCCGGCCCAGCCGGCAAGGCGATGGTGGATCATGAATTTCTGTTAAACGCCATCAGGCATTCACAAAAGTTAACATTTGGTAACATGTGACACACGGATGCGCAAAAGCCACCTTCTAGACTGCCAGAGTGTGCTGCATACCGGAGATCATGATCATGAAAAACCCCTTGATTCTATTGCTGTTTGCCGTTGCTACCCTGGGCGTGGCTTCGGCTGCGCAGGCCGCCGAGCGCGGCGGTAACGGTGCGGATATTCGCGAGGCGCGCCAGCTGGCCGCACAGAGCACGCCAGTGGCGACGCCTGCCACCGGATATACCGTGCCGGATGGCGCATCGACCTCGATGCGGCGTCCAACCGGCGAAAAGTAAGCCCCATAATCATTCATGTTCCATCAGTCTTCTGCTGTGATGCCGGTGAGTCATCATGGCAGGAGGCGTAATGTCAGGTTAAAATGAAGCCATGAAGTACCATGCCATTTATGTCTTGCTGTTTGCCACGGTGACGGCGTTCGCCTTGCCGGTGCTGGCGCAGGGCCCAAATGGCGCGGAGGACGGCGCGGCGGAATTCCAGCGTTTCCCGCCCCGGCAATCAGCCGGAGAGGAACGCCGCTTGCGCAATCTGCGTCTGAAGGAGGCCGTGCAGGCCGGTGACTTGTCGCCGGAAGACGCGCGCCGCCTGCAACGCCGACATCCTCCGGGGGCGCCGCCTGCGGGTGGCATGGGTGGACCTGATCGTTTTGCACCGGATGGTTTTTCTCATCCGCCGCCGGGACAGCGCAATTTCTGGCGCGACAAGCGACAAAAGGCTCAGGAGCAATTCCAGAACGATTGATCCGGCTATCTTTGTAGCCGGACATTGCCAGTGGCAAGGATCACGGCCTTGAACAAAGCTTGGGGTAAGTGGAGTAGCGGCAACTGGCTGGTGGGTTTGGCCATGTTGGTGGGGTTGGTGTGGTCGGTGCAAGTGCAGGCGGCCCCGGATTGTGACAAGGCCATGGCGCCGCAACGCTGCGCCAGTTACCGGCAAGGCTGGCTCAGTTGTTCTGATCTGACGGCGGGGTCGCGCCGAGCCTGCATTGAGCAGTTCACCCCGGCGCTCAGCTGCCAGCGCAGCCGTGATGCCCGGCGCTGTGAAGCCTTGCTGGCGGCACAGGCGGCCTGCGAGGGTAGCGAGGGGCTGGCACGACGGCTTTGTGTGCGCGAGCGACTGCCCGCTGCCGATTGCGGCCACGCCAGCAACAAGGCCCGCTGCGAGCAACGGGCGGCGGCCGAGCAAAGCTGTGCCGAAACCGCCACCCAGCAAGGCCGCGAATGTGTGCGCAAGGCACTGGCCCCCTCAGGCAACTGAAACCAGACACAAAATAAAACCCCGCTGTCACGACAGCGGGGTTTTTCATGGCTAGCCGGTGCTCAGGGCAGCAGAATGATGGAGCCGGTAGTGCGGCGGCTTTCCAGATCACGGTGCGCCGTGGCGGCGGCGGCCAGCGGGTAGCTGGCAGATGGCTTGACTTGTACCGCACCGGCGGCAATGCGTTCGAACAAGGCTGCCGCCGATGCCTCCAGCTCCTCGCGCTGGGCAATGTAGTCTCCCAATTTGGGCCGGGTGAAAAACAGCGAACCTTTCTGCGACAGCAGCAGCGGTTCGAATGCCGGTACGGCCCCCGAGGCATTGCCAAAACTGACGAACGTGCCACGCCGAGCCAGGCTGTTCAGCGACATCTCGAAGGTGCTTTTTCCCACCGAGTCGTATACCACGGGCACGCCCTTGCCCGAGGTGATCTCACGCACCCGCGCCACCACATCTTCCTCGTTGTAATTGATGACATGGGCGCAGCCCAGCTGGCGTGCCAGCTCGCCCTTTGCGGCCGAGCCGACCGTGCCGATCACCTGCACCCCCAGTGAGCTGAGCCACTGTACGGCGATCTGGCCGACACCGCCGGCGGCGGCATGCCATAGCACGGTCATGCCGGGTTGTACTGCGAAAGTGCGGTGGATCAGGTACTCCACCGTCATGCCCTGCAGCATGATGCAGGCGGCGACTTCATCGCTGATGCTGTCCGGCAGCTTGACCAGTACGGCGGCGGGAATCAGCCGGAGCGTGCTGTAGGCCCCCAGCGGCCCGCCGGCATAGGCGACGCGGTCTCCCACCTGCACCTGCGTCACGCCTTCGCCTACGGCTTCCACCACACCGGCCGCTTCACTGCCCAGGCCACTGGGCAGGGCAATCGGATAGAGTCCGCTGCGCTGATAGGTATCGATGAAATTGATGCCGATGGCACGGTGACGCAGGCGCACCTCGCCTGGGCCTGGTTCGCCGACGCTGATGTGTTCCAGCTGCAGCACATCGGGTGATCCGGTGACATGAAAACGGATGGCCTGGCTCATGGTACGGTCCTTTTTCCAGCATGATGACATGCCATCGAGTCTGCACCGCAGGCCACTGCCATGCAAGCCGCGTCCAGAGAACAGAGTGTTTCCCGCAGGTGGTGACTTGGTGTTTGGCCGGTTTTCTTCCTACATTGAATCCATGGTGCCCTGTTGCGTGCAGGGTTAATCGTAGCGGGCAGAGCAGCGCATGCAAGCCACACGAAGGGAATAAGCATGAAAGGCGTGGTGTTTACCGAGTTTCTGGAAATGGTGGAGAGCCGCTTTTCTACCGACATGGTGGATGACATCATCGAGGATGCCGGCATTAAATCGGGAGGGGCCTACACCGCGGTGGGCAGCTATCCTTTTGCCGAGATGGTGGCGCTGGTGACGGCCTTGTCGCAGCGCAGCGGACTGGAAGCGCAGGCACTGATCTACACTTTCGGCCATTACCTGTTCGGCCGCTTTGCCCTGCTGTATCCGTACAGCATCCAGGGCTGCAGCAGCGCATTTACGGTGCTGGGCAATATCGAGAAGCACATTCATCAGGAAGTACAAAAGCTTTATCCGGATGCGCAGCTGCCGCAAATCGAGGTGCTCAGCAGCGACGCGCGCTGCATGGCCTTGCTGTACAGCTCGCCGCGCTGCCTGGCACCGTTGGCCTCCGGCCTGATCCAGGGCGCGCTCGATCATTTCGGTGAGCAAGGGCGCGTCGTGGCTGAGCCATTGAGCGAGGATGGCAGCAAGGTACGCTTCGTGGTGGAACTGGTATGAGCGATGACGAACTGGCCCAGTTGCAAGACCAGCTGCTGCGCTTCCAGAAGCGCTACCAGCGTGAGAAAACCGCGCGCAAAGAGGCCGAGGTGCTGCTGGAACAGCGCAGCCGCGCCTTGTACGACGCCAACTTTGAACTGTCCACCGTAGCGGCCCAGCTGGAAAAAATCGTCGAATGGCGCATGGCACAGCTGTCCGAGGCGCTGCTCAAGGCGGAAATGGCGGCCAAGTCCAAGTCGGAATTCCTGGCGGTGATGAGCCACGAAATCCGCACGCCGCTCAATGGTGTGCTGGGCATGGCCGAGCTGCTATCGCATTCGCGCCTGACACCGGAGCAGGGCGATCAGGTGGCCACCTTGCAGGAGTGCGGCACTTCGCTGCTGGCCCTGATCAACGATATTCTCGACCTGTCCAAGATTGATGCCGGCAAGCTGACGCTGGAGCAGCGACCTTACAATCTGTATGCCTTGCTCGATAGCGTGGTGAATCTGTTTGTGCCCAAGGCGATGGAGGCTGGCCTGCGCATCGAATGGCAACGGCCGCTGGGCAGTGCCTGGCTGCTGGGTGATGCCACCCGGCTGCGCCAGATCACCAGCAATCTGTTGAGCAATGCCATCAAGTTTACCCATCAGGGCGGCATCACCGTGACGGTGGGCATCGAGCCGCTGGAAGATACCTTCGACATGAAGCGCCTGGTGCTGGTGATTCGCGATACCGGCATCGGCATGACCCAGGAACAGCTGGGCAAGGTGTTTACCGCATTTGAGCAGGCCGACTCCACCACGACCCGGCGCTATGGCGGTACCGGGCTGGGGCTGGCCATCTGCCGACGGCTGGCGGAGGCCATGGGCGGGCGCATCGATGTCAGCAGTGAACACGGCGTGGGCAGCAGCTTCAGCGTGCACTGGGTGGCCACCGAGGCCAGTGCGCCGGCGGCTGAGGCACCCGCTGCGGTGCTGCCGGTGGAGACGCCAGCTCCCGGCGTGGCACCGTTGTCGGTCATGGTGGCCGAGGACAATACGGTGAACCAGAAGCTGATTATCAAACTGCTGGAAAAACTCGGTTTTCGCGATGTCATGCTGGCGGGCAACGGGCGGCAGGCGCTGGAGCGGGTCAGCCAGGGCGGGGTGGAGCTGATCCTGATGGACATGCAGATGCCGGAAATGGACGGGCTGGATGCCACCCGCGCCATTCGCCAGCTGGAGCTGGACTACCAGCCGCACATCATTGCGCTGACGGCCAATGCCTTCGACGAAGACCGCGAACGCTGCCAGCAGGCCGGCATGAATGACTTCCTGTCCAAACCGGTGAGCCTGGAGCGCCTGTCAATGGCCATGCAGCGTGGCAGCAAGCTGCTCAGCCAGCAGAAGCTGCCCAGCCCAGCAGGGGCGGCAGACACTCAAGCCAGCGCTTGAGACGGTGGTCGTCGCCATTGAAAATGGTTTGCCGGTGGCCACGGTAATAGCGCGCTGCGGCCTGCCAGTCCAGCACCTCGTCCGCACTGCCCAGCCATAGCCAGTATTGGCCGGCTGCTGGTGCTGGCAGACGCATGGCCAGCAAGGCCTGCATGTCGGCATCATCCAGTACGTACTCTTCCCCGGTGTAAGGATTACGCTGCGCACCCAGATAGCGCTGCAGATCGATATATGGCGTGATGGCCGGATTGATCAGCGCGGCCTTGCGGCCATGTTTTTCTGCCAGCCAACCGGCGTAATAGCCGCCCAGTGAACTGCCGATCAGCCAGCTGTCGGCGGGCAGTGACAGCAATAATTCTTCCGCCTGACGCATGGCCGTGGCCGGATGAGGCGACAGCTTCGGGCAGTACAAGGTGAGGTTGGGTGCATGCTGGGCCAGCCAGGCTGCTGTTTCCTGTGCTTTCAGCGATTGCGGGCTGGAGTTGAAACCGTGCAGATAAATGATATGCATGATGCGTGTGCAAAAAAGAGCAGAGTGATGACAAAGGCCCCCGCGTCTGCTGCGATGACAACGAGACATCCTTGCAGGGCAAGGGCGGGGGATGACTATTTGGCAGGCAAGTTGAAAAACCAGCAGCCTGGAGGGCGAGGCCGGGCTGGCCGGGGCGGCGTATGGCATCCCACCCCTTGTTTGCAGCCAGGGGCAAGCCGGTGGGCTTGCCCGGTTTCACGTGAAACAGCTTATTGCGTCTGCCATTCGTAGGATTTGAGAATGGCCTTCAGCTTGCCGCTGCGGCGCATGGCTTCAATGCCCTGGTTCAGCTTATCGGTACTGATCGGCGAATTGGGTGCCACCGCGCACATGGTGGGCATATAGGTCACCGTCATCGGGTGCTGTTTGAAGGCGCGGGCTTCCTGCGGATTGGTCTTGGCCCACCACGCCAGCTCCAGTTCCGAGGAGATGGCGACATCGGTCAGTTTCTTCTGCAGCGATTTCACCAGCAGCTCCAGCCGTGGTTCATCCACGCGGGTGGTGCGGCCCACCGCCCACAGATGTTCCAGTGTCGGATAGCTGTAGCCGCGAATGGTGCCGATGCGCTTGCCGACCATTTCATCGGCCTGGTGCAGGTCTGGCATGTCCTTGAGCGATAGTGCCCGCTCCACCTGTGGATAAAATTCGCGCGTCCAGCCCAGGCGTGCGGCATTGCCATACCATTCCGGATTGGCATTGCACACAATGTTGACCTTGCCGGCTTCAATGGTGTTTTCCACCCGCTTGCGGGCGATCACCACATACTGCGCTTTCAGTCCCAGCTCGCCGGCCAGTGCATCGCCCAGTTCTTTGGTCAGGCCACCGGCTAGCGCCTGGTTGTCCGGCGTCAGTACCACAATGGGCGGTGCGTCCGAATCCGACACCCCGATTTTCAGTACGCCGCCCGCTGCGGCCACTTGCGCCAGTGCTGTTCCCGTTAACAGCGCCAGCCAGGTCTTATTCAAACGAACCATAAGCTTGTACTCTCTTCTTCTTAGTTAGTTGTCTGACAGTTCCAGACGCAATGGTAATATGATCGGCCGCACCTTGAGTGTGCCTTTTATCGATCCAGCCCATAACAGCCTGTTTGCCATGACCAAAAACACCACCCACCCGGTATTTTCCCAGCTGTCGCAGCGCATCCTGATCCTGGATGGCGGCATGGGCACCATGATCCAGCGCCATGATCTGCAGGAAGCTGACTACCGTGGCGAGCGGTTCGCCGACTGGCCCTGTGACGTAAAAGGCAACAACGACCTGCTGGTGCTGAGCCGGCCCGATGTGATCGGCGGCATTCACCAGGCCTATCTGGATGCCGGGGCCGACATCATTGAAACCAACACTTTCAATGCCACCTCGATTGCCATGGCCGACTACCAGATGGAAAGCCTGGTGTGGGAGATCAACCACGCGGCGGCCAAGCTGGTGAAGGAGCTGTGTGTTGCCCAAACCGCAAAGAATCCGGCGCGGCCGCGTTTCTGTGCCGGCGTGTTGGGGCCCACCAACCGTACCGCCAGCATCAGCCCGGATGTGAACGACCCCGGCTATCGCAATGTCAGCTTTGACGAACTGGTGAGCAGCTACACCGAGGCGATTGACGGCCTGGTGGCCGGCGGCGCGGATTTCCTGCTGGTGGAAACCATCTTCGACACCCTGAACGCCAAGGCGGCGGTGTTTGCCATCCATCAGTATTTTGATGATCACCCCGACAAGACCCGGCTGCCCATCATGGTGTCCGGCACCATTACCGACCAGTCCGGCCGCACCCTGACTGGCCAGACGACCGAGGCCTTCTACAACAGTCTGTCGCATGCCGACGCCATGTCGTATGGCCTGAACTGCGCGTTGGGCCCGGACCTGCTGCGCCCCTATGTGGAAGAAATGTCGCGGGTATCCGCCAGCTATGTGTCGGTGCATGCCAATGCCGGCCTGCCCAATGCCTTTGGCGGTTACGATCTGGAACCGGCCGCCATGGGCGAATTCGTGCGTGAATGGGCCGAGTCCGGCCTGATCAATATCGTTGGCGGCTGTTGCGGCACCACGCCGGACCATATCGCCGCCATTGCCCATGCGGTGGACGGCATCGCCCCGCGCGCGCTGCCGGATATCGAGAAAAAGTGCCGCCTGTCCGGCCTGGAGCCGTTCAACATCGGCGACAAGGACCTGTTCGTCAATGTGGGCGAACGCACCAATGTCACCGGCAGCCGCGCCTTTGCCAAGCTGATCCTGAATGGCGACTACGCCACCGCGCTGGATGTGGCACGGCAGCAGGTGGAGAATGGCGCCCAGGTCATCGACATCAATATGGACGAGGGCATGCTGGACGCGCTGGCGGCCATGGATCGCTTCCTCAAGCTGATCGCCGCCGAGCCGGACATCGCCCGTGTGCCTATCATGATCGACTCCTCCAAGTGGGAGGTGATTGAAGCCGGCCTCAAGTGCATCCAGGGCAAGGGCATCGTCAACTCCATCTCCATGAAGGAAGGGGTGGACAAGTTCAAGGAACAGGCACGCCTGTTGCGCCGTTATGGCGCGGCGGTGATCGTGATGGCCTTTGATGACAAGGGCCAGGCCGATACTTACGCCCGCAAGGTGGAAATCTGCGAAAAGAGCTACCGCATCCTGGTGGACGAAGTGGGCTTTCCGCCGGAAGACATCATCTTCGACCCGAATATCTTTGCCGTGGCCACCGGCATTGAAGAACACGCCCGCTACGGCCTCGACTTCATCGAAGCCACCGGCTGGATCAAGCAAAACCTGCCGCACGCCAAGATTTCCGGCGGCGTGTCCAATGTGTCCTTCTCCTTCCGTGGCAACAACAAGGTACGCGAAGCCATCCACGCGGTATTCCTCTACCACGCCATCCAGCGTGGCATGACCATGGGCATCGTCAACGCCGGTGCGCTGGAAGTGTATGACGAGGTGGACAAGGCGCTGCGCGAGCGCATTGAAGACGTGGTGCTGATGCGCACTCCGGCCGATGGCGGCGATGCCACCGAACACCTGATTGCGCTGGCGGAACGCTTCAAGGGCGAGGCGGTAGGCGAGAAAAAGGTGGAAGACCTGGCCTGGCGCGACTGGCCGGTGGAGAAGCGGCTGGAGCATGCGCTGGTCAAGGGCATGACCACCTTTATCGTGGAAGATACCGAGGAAGTCCGCCTCAAGTGCGCGCGCCCCATTCATGTGATTGAAGGTCCGCTGATGGACGGCATGAACGTGGTGGGCGACCTGTTTGGTGCCGGCAAGATGTTCCTGCCGCAGGTGGTGAAATCGGCCCGCGTGATGAAGGCTGCCGTGGCGCATCTGGAGCCTTTCATCGAGGAAGAAAAGATCCGCATGGGTCTGGCCGATGCGCCGGCCAAGGGCGTCATCATCATGGCCACGGTCAAGGGCGATGTGCACGATATCGGCAAGAACATCGTCGGCGTGGTGCTGCGCTGTAACAACTACAAGGTGATCGACCTGGGCGTGATGGTGCCCTGCCAGACCATTCTGGATGCAGCCCGCGAACACAAGGCCGACATCATCGGCCTGTCCGGCCTGATCACTCCAAGCTTGGAAGAGATGAGCCATGTGGCCAAGGAAATGCAGCGCCAGGGCTTTGACATTCCCTTGCTGATTGGTGGGGCGACCACTTCCAAAGTGCACACGGCGGTGAAGATTGCGCCGCACTACCAGCATCCGGTGATTTATGTGCCGGATGCCAGCCGTGCGGTGGGTGTGTGCTCCAATCTGCTGTCCGATACCCTGCGCGATGGCTTTGTCGCCGAAGTGGCGGCCGAGTACCAGCGTGCCCGCGAAGGCCATGCCAACAAGGCCAACCGCAAGGTAGTCAGCCTGGAGCAGGCCCGTGCCAACAAGCAAAAAACCGACTGGGCCAGCTATGTGCCGCCCCAGCCGCAGTGGCTGGGCGTGCGCCGTTTCGAAAACTACCCGCTGGCGGATATCGCCGCCGTCATCGACTGGACGCCTTTCTTCCAGAGCTGGGAGCTGGCCGGCCGCTTCCCGCGCATTCTGGACGATGAAATCGTGGGCGAGTCGGCACGCAGCCTGTATGCCGATGCCCAGGTGATGTTGCAGCAGATCATCGAGGAAAACTGGCTGTCTGCCAGTGCCGTTATCGGCCTGTTCCCGGCCGCCAGCGTCAACGATGACGATATCGACATCCGCAGTGTGGATGGCCACAGCAGCCAGATGAGCTGGGTGGGCCTGCGCCAGCAACTGCCGAAAATGGATGGCAAGCCCAACTGGGCGCTGGCCGACTATATCGCCCCGGCCGACAGCGGCGTGCAGGACTATATCGGTGCTTTTGCGGTGACTGCCGGCATCGGCATCGAGCCGCATGTGGCCCGTTTCGAGGCTGCCAACGATGACTACTCGGCCATTCTGCTCAAGGCGCTGGCCGACCGTCTGGCCGAGGCCTTTGCCGAGCTGATGCACCAGCGTGTACGTCGCGAATTCTGGGGCTATGCCGCTGACGAGACGCTGAGCAATGAGCAGCTGATCGACGAGGAATACCGTGGCATCCGTCCGGCTCCGGGCTATCCGGCCTGTCCGGACCATACGGTGAAGAAGGCCCTGTTTGCCTTGCTGGATGCCCCGGGCATCGGCATGACGCTGACCGAAGGCTATGCCATGCTGCCGACGGCGGCCGTCTCCGGCTTTTATTTCAGCCATCCGGAGGCGCGCTACTTCGGCGTGGGCAAGGTGGAAAAGGATCAGGTGCAAAGTTATGCCCAGCGGCGCGGCGTGTCGCTGGAACAGGCCGAGCGTGATCTGGCACCGAATCTGGGCTACGACGCCTGACGCAGGCTTGCCGCGCCCAGCTACCGAGCCGCCTGCGGGCGGCTTTTTCGTGGGCTAGCCCGCCTGCGCCAGTGTGTGCGGCGGTGCCGGATGGCCGCAGGACAGGGCCAGCACAAAGCCGTTCTTGCCGCGGTGCTTGGCCTGGTACAGCGCCGCATCGGCCTGGCGCAGGGCGGCACTCAGGCCGATGCGGCCATCCATCAGCACGATGCCGATGCTGATGGACAGCCGTCGCTGCTCCACGCTGCAGCTATTCACCCGGTGTATCAGCTGGCTCGCCAGTTCGCTGACGCGCTGGCTGTCCTGCAGCCGGGTGAACAGGCCGAACTCCTCACCGCCCAGCCGCCCGCACAAGGCCACGTCGGGATGCCCGCTCAGCTGCCGCGCCACTTGTTGCAGCACCTGATCGCCCGCTTCATGGCCGAAGTCGTCATTGACGCTTTTGAAGTCGTCGATATCGACCATCAGGAAATGGCCGTGCTGGGCCGGATACCAGGCCTGCAGCTTTTCCAGCAGGCTGCGGCGGTTGTCGATACCGGTGAGGGCGTCCTGAAAGGCTAGCGCTTCCAGATCTCGACGCAGATGGTAGCCACGTAGCCGCAGGCGGCGAAACAGGATGTTGAGCATCAGGCCGGAGGCCAGTGTCACGATGGTCAGCAGAGCGATCAGCGTATCCTGTTGCCATAAGCGTCGGTCATCCAGCGTACCTTGCAGCAGGATGCCCCACACGCAGCCACTGGCCAGCACGAAGCAATACGAGCTGTGGAAAACCGGAGCCATGGTCAGGCTGATGCACACGGCAATCGAGGTGGCCCACAGGCTGGTATCGGCGACAAACAGCATGTTCAGGCGAAAGCCCAGCGCCAGGCCACACAGATTCAGCAGCATGCCCAGTAGCAGGGTGTGGCGGTGGCCGGCATTCAGCGATAGCAAGGTGCCGGCCAGCATGATCAGGCAGACCAGCACCGTGTTGGCGGCGTCGACCTGCTGGTGCGGGTGGCTGAGCAGCAGGGAAGCCAGCCAGGACAGCTCCCCCAGCAGCTGTGTCCATACCGCGATGGGGCGCAGCTCGAGAAAGGATTGATGCTGGAAATCTGCATCGCCAGCATAAAGGTACTTCATGGGGCCTCCTTGCAAAGCGGCGACAGCGGAGGCTGCCACTCCCGGGAACATCGCAGCATCGTGGCGGCTTGGTCTGGGGTGGTCGACTGGACCTATGTGCAGGCGGTGTTGGCAGGGAAGGGCTGGCCGGCCCGCCGTGTGCTCTTGCATCCGCGCTCTGGCGGTGCACAATGCACTGATGTCTGTTACCGGCGCATATGCCTTAGATCAAGAAAGCAGACTGGTGTCGGGACTAGCATGAGCTTGTAGTCAGGTGGCATGAACGCCACCCCACCCACCAATCAGGAGAAGCCGATGTTCCCAGAATTCCGTGATCTGATCAGTAAACTGAAAACCGAAGACGACCACTTCAGCCGCCTGTTCAACAAGCACAATGAACTGGACCAGAAGATCAAGAATATCGAGGCCGCCATCGAGAAGGGCAGTTCGCAGGAGGTGGAAGTGCTGAAGAAGGAAAAACTGAAACTCAAGGATGAACTGTACGTCATCCTCAAAAAAGCCGAAGCCTGATTCCCAGGGCCGGCCATGAAAAAACCCGCCAACTGGCGGGTTTCAGGCTGCTGATAAAGTTATTTGGTGCGATTGCATTGGACCCGGCAAAGCCGGGCCTTTCGACTAAGTTATTGCTTCCGCAGCCTTCCCATCTATTCCCTTTCCCCCCGCCCTTGCCCTGCAAGGGAGCCTCGCTTTCCTTCCGGAAAGCGAGGGGGTGTCGATAGTATGAAAAAACCCGCCAGCTGGCGGGTTTTTGTTTGTGGCAGGCAGGATGATGGCATCAGGCCGGGTCCAGTTCTCCTGGGCGGATGGCCTCGTCGACTTCTTCTCCCAGAAAGCCGCCGCTCTGGTGCGCCCACAGCCGGGCATACAGGCCGCCTTGAGCCAGCAGGCTGGCATGGTCGCCTTCTTCCACCACCCGTCCCTTGTCCAGCACGATCAGCCGGTCCATGGCGGCGATGGTGGACAGGCGGTGGGCGATGGCCACCACAGTCTTGCCCTCCATCAGCCGGTACAGGCTGCTCTGGATGGCGGCTTCCACTTCCGAATCCAGCGCGCTGGTGGCTTCGTCCAGCAGCAGGATGGGGGCATCTTTCAGCATCACCCGGGCAATGGCCACGCGCTGACGCTGGCCACCGGACAGCTTGACGCCGCGCTCGCCCACATGGGCATCGTAGCCACGGCGACCCTTGGGGTCGGTCAATGCCTGGATGAAGTCATGCGCCTCGGCCTGCTTGGCGGCATGGATCATGGCCTCGTCGCCGGCATCTGGCTTGCCGTACAGCAGGTTGTCGCGTACCGAGCGGTGCAAGAGCGAGGTGTCCTGCGTCACCATGCCGATCTGCGCGCGCAGGCTGTCCTGGGTCACCGTGGCAATATCCTGGCCGTCGATCAGGATGCGGCCCTGTTCGATGTCGTAAAAACGCAGCATCAGATTGACGATGGTGGACTTGCCGGCACCGCTGCGGCCGACCAGACCGATTTTTTCGCCGGGACGAATGGTGAGGTTCAGCCCGTCGACAATGGTGCGTTCGCCACCATAGGAAAAGCTGACATTGTCGAAGCGTATCTCGCCACGTGCTACCTGCAGCGCCTGGGCAGCCGGCTGGTCGACAATGGCGACCGGCCGCGACAGGGTGCTGATGCCATCGTGCACGGTACCGATATTTTCGAACAGGCTGGACATTTCCCACATGATCCAGTGCGACACGCCATTGAGCCGCAAGGCCATGGCGGTGGCGGCGGCCACGGCACCGATACCGACCTGGCCCTGGGTCCACAGCCACAGCGTGGCACCGGCAGTGCTGGCGATCAGCCCCATGCTGAGAATGTGGTTGGCGATTTCAAAGCCGCTGACCAGGCGCATCTGGCCATAGGCAGTCTGCATGAATTCCTGCATCGCACTTTTGGTGAAGGCGGCCTCGCGCTGACCCTGGGCAAACAGCTTGACCGTGGCGATATTGGTATAGGCATCAGTCACGCGGCCAGTCATCAGCGAGCGTGCATCGGCCTGGCGGGCCGAGGCCTTGCCCAGCCGTGGCACGAAGAAAGCCAGGGTCGCCACATACAGCAGCAACCAGCCGATGAAGGGCAGCAGCAAGCTGCTATCGAAGCTGCCGACCACCGCCACCATGGTGATGAAGTAGATCACCACGAACACCAGGATGTCGGTGATGATCAGCACCGTGTCGCGTACGGCCAGCGCGGTCTGCATCACCTTGGCCGCTACCCGGCCGGCAAATTCATCCTGATAAAAGCTCATGCTCTGTCCCAGCAGGTGGCGGTGAAACTGCCAGCGCAGGCGCATGGGGAAATTGCCGAACAGGCTTTGGTATTTGAACATGGCCTGCAGGGCGATCAGCAGCGGACTGGCCAGCAGGATGCCGCCCAGCAACAGCAGGTGATGACGCTCCTGGGTCCATAGTTGCGACGGCGCCACATGGCTGAGCCAGTCGACAATGGAGCCCAGCATGGAGAACAGCAAGGCTTCGAAGGCACCGATGAGGGAGGTCAGCAAGGTCATGCACAGGATGTAGGGGCGCATGCCGCTGGTGGCGGACCAGACAAAGGGCAGGAAGCCCTTGGGTGGCTGGACGGGAGGTGTATCCGGGTAGACGTCTACCCGCTTTTCAAACCAGGAAAACATAAAGATCGTCCTTGTCGGGACCTGTGGTCCGTTGAGGTTGTATGGGGGTATGACGATAGCTTGAAGCGAAGTAATCAGCAATGCTTTTTTTGCATGGCTGGGCACAGGCTCGCCTTCTGCGTTGCCGCCATTTTAGTGGGGTTTTGTTGCCGGCAGTTCCCGGTGGCGTAGCGATAGCTTGCCCGGATGGTGGCCCGAACGGGCGCAGGTAAAAACAAAACTGCCCGGCCGAGCGGGTCGGCCGGGCAGTCTGGTACAGCGGCAATCAGACGTGCAGCAGCACGATCTTCAGCGGATGCTGGCCATCGGCGCTGGGGAAATCCTGCTCCGGGGTAATCCATTCCACTTCGTGCACGGTACGGCCGGCTTTTTCTGCGCTGCGCTTGAGCGACTCCAGCCAGGCATTGCCATCAACCTGGGCCACATTATTGCAGCAGATCAGCATGCCACCTTCGGCGGTGCACAGCAGGGCCGGCTTGAACAGGGCCTGGTAGTCGTTGATCAGGTCGACCACGCCGAAGGGGCTCTTGGCGTAGCGCGGCGGGTCAAGGAAGACCAGATCGAACTGGCGGGCTTCCAGAGCCGGGAAGGGAGGCATTTTCTTGCCACGCACCATCTTGGGCTGGCCGATGCCGGACAGCTGGCGCAAGGCGGCAAAGGCATCGCTCTGCACGCAGCGCGGGCGGGTGGCCAGGCTGTTCAGCTTGGCATTGGCACGGCCGACGGCCAGGCTGGATTCGGCAAAATCCACGTTCAGCACAAATTGCGCGCCGCCCTTGGCCGCTGCCAGGCCGACACCGCAGGTGTAGGCAAACAGATTGAGCACGCTCTTGCCTTCGGCCAGCTGCATCACGCGGCGGCGGCCGGCGCGCAGGTCGAGGAACAGCCACGGGTCCTGGCCGCTGTGGCGACCACGGATGTGGTAGCGGATGCCCATCTCATGGGCCACACGGTTTTCTTCCGCTACCGCTTGCTCGGGCAGGCTCAGGGTGTTGTTGATGCGGGAATTCTTGCCGCTGCGGTCGTTGTAGACCAGCTGCAATTCCGGCAGGAGGCCGGCGTAGAAGCTGCGGATTTCGTCCAGCTCGGCATCTTCCAGGCTTTGGTGGAAGCTTTGCACCAGCAGCAGGTCGCCGTAGCGGTCTACCGTCAGGCCGGCCACGCCTTCCACGCTGCCGTGGAACAGGCGGTAAGTGTTGGTATCTTCGGCGATCAGGCGGCTAACAAGATCACTGCGGCGGTCGGCTGCTGCTTGCAGCAGGGCGCTCAGGGAGTTGGACATGGAATGCTTTCTTTCTGGAATGGCTGCAATTGTAAGCCCAGTGATGGCCGGCCTCAAAATTACTACCACCACGGTAATGGCAAACAGGCTGCCGTGGAAAAATCGTGGGGCGGGCCTAATGTGTTGGCGAGTTTTAAGCAGGCCATGTAAGGCTAGAGTTACAGGCGTTTAGCCGGTAGGCTTGATCTCTTTGTCATGGCCAGTCTGGCCTGCTTTATCTTCCCGATGAACGACGCTTCTGCATCCCTGCGGCATTGCCGCCCTTTCTGGCAGTTCTGGTCGGCCCGTGTGTTGCTGACTGCCGGTTTTCAAATCCTCACTGTGGCCATTGGCTGGCAGGTGTATGCCCTGACCGGCAGTGCGTTCGACCTGGGGCTGGTCGGACTATTGCAATTTCTGCCACGGGTGCTGCTGGTGCTGGTCACCGGGGTGGTGTCGGACCGTTTTGATCGTCGCCGGGTGGTGGCCATCAGCCTGTTCATCCAGTCGCTGGCTGCCCTGACACTGCTGCTGGGTAATCTGGGCGCGGGCTGGCAGGTCAGCCGCGAGCTGATCTTTGCCCTGTCGGTGGTGGTGGGCTGCTGCCGCGCCTTCGACATGCCGGCCATGCAGTCGCTGTTGCCCAATATCGTGCCCGCCAGCCTGCTGGGGCAGGCCATTGCCATGGCGGCCTCGGCCAATGAGGCTGCCACCATCATCGCGCCGGCATTGGGCGGTTTCCTGTATGCCGTGGGTGCGGAACTGACCTATGGCCTGTCGGCTGCCTGTTTTCTGGCCTGCCTGGTGCTGGTGAGCCTGCTGCCCTCCAGCCGGGTGCTGCCCACTGGCCAGCGTGTGTCGCTGGATTCCTTGCTGATGGGGGTGCGCTTCATCCGCAGCCGGCCGGATATTCTCGGCGCCATTTCGCTGGACCTGTTTGCCGTGCTGCTGGGCGGGGCGACTGCCTTGCTGCCGGTGTTTGCCCGCGACATCCTCCTGACCGGGCCGTGGGGACTGGGCTTGCTGCGCTCGGCCCCGGCTGCCGGAGCGCTGCTGATGTCGGTGTGGCTGATGCGTCATCCGATACGCCGTCGCTCCGGACATATCATGTTTGCCGCAGTCGCCGTGTTTGGCCTGGCCACCATCCTGTTCGGTCTGTCGCGCTCTTTCCCGCTGTCCTTGCTGGCGCTGATGCTGTTGGGTTCGGCTGATGTCATCAGCGTGGTGATTCGCGGCACGCTGGTGCAGCTGGAAACACCGGATGACATGCGTGGCCGGGTCAATTCGGTGAACTCGCTGTTCATTGGTGCCTCCAACCAGCTTGGCGAGTTCGAGTCTGGCGTCACGGCGGCCTGGCTGGGAACCGTGCCGGCCGTGGTTCTGGGCGGGGCGGGTACCTTGCTGGTGGTGGTGCTGTGGATGCGCTGGTTTCCGCAACTGGCCGGCCGTGACCAGCTGGTATCCAGTTCGTGAAACCACTTGCGCTGGCACATTTAATGACTTTGGTATATTAATGGGCGGCAAACGCTGAAGTTTGCCCAAGTCAGGAGAAGTAAAAATGCATGCAGTCAGCCCCAAGCTGACCGACTGGTTGTCCCAGCTCAACCAGCTCATCCGCCGCCTGCGGGATAGCGGCTACAAGCCCACCGCCATCGGCGCCCGCGAGGCGCTGGCCAATGTCACCCGCAGCCTGGTCAGTGCCGGGCCGCACATTGCCTGGGTCAATGACGAAATCATCCACGGTCGCGATTACAGCGTGCCGGTGCGGATTTATCATCCGGCACCAAGCGAGGCGCGGCCGGTGCTGCTGTTTCTGCATGGTGGCGGCCATACCGCCGGCAGTGTCAGCGTATACGACCCCATCAGCCGCCGGCTGGCAGCAGCCACCGGCCATATCGTGGTGGTGCCGGAATACCGGCTGGCGCCGGAAAACCCTTATCCGGCAGCGCTGCATGATGCCTATGCCGCCGCGCGTGGTGTGTTTGCCGCGCTGAGTGCGCGCCAGCTGCCGTTTCTGCCCAGCCTGTCGCTGATGGGTGACTCTGCCGGTGCGGCGCTGGCGGCCACGGTGAGTGCGCGCTCGCAGCACGATACCGCCTTGCAGATTGCCGCCCAGGTGCTGATCTATCCCAGCCTGGACTACAGCATGAGCCTGCCGTCGATTAGCGAGAATGGCGAAGGCTATTTCCTCAACAGCGATCGCATTGCCTGGTATTTCGACAATTATTTCCAGCATGGTGAAGACCGGCTGGCGGCGTCGCCCTTGCATATGGCGATGACCGAGCGGCTACCGGCCACCCTGGTGGTGTCAGCGGGTTTTGATCCGCTGCGTGACGAGGCGCTGTGCTATCTGGATAAATTGCAGGCAGCTGGCGTGCCGCACCAGCATCTGCATTTTGATGATCTGGTGCATGCCTTCCTCAATATGGAGCAGCTGGTGGCGGCCGAGTGTGCCCAGACTTACCAGCAGATCGCCGCTTTCCTCGAGCGCCGTTAGCGTGTTGCCGGGCTGGGGGCTGGCTCCAGCTCGCGCAGGGTCAGCCATAGCCGGGTATCAAACTCCAGCTGGTGGTAAGCCGGCTCCATGTGGCAGCACAGCTGATAGAAGGCCTTGTCGTGGTTTTTTTCACGTAAATGCGAAAGCTCGTGGACGACGATCATGCGCAGGAAGGGCTCGGGCGCGTCGCGGAACAGCGTGGCAATGCGGATTTCGTGTTTGGCCTTGAGCTTGCTGCCCTGCACCCGCGAGATCTGGGTATTGGTGCCCAGCGTCCCTTTGACCGGGTGTTGGCGATTGTCGTACAGCACCTTGGTGGGAGCCGGGGCATTTTTCAGATAGCGCTGTTTCAGCTCGCTGACATACTGGTACAGCGCGTTATCGCTTTGCACTGCATGGCTGTCGGGATAGCGGCTGGCCAGCCAGTCGCCCAGGCTGCCGTCGTCCAGACGGGCCTGGACCTGGGCGAGCAGGCTGGGTGGGTAGTGCAGCAGGTATTTGAGGGCAGACATGCCGCCAGTTTAGCAAAGCCGGCGCTGCGCTGCCGCACCACGCCTGCTGTTTATGCTTGGACGGCGGCCAGTTGCGCTGGCTGCTGCCAGCGATAGCACAGGGCAATGGCCTTGCGTCCATCCGGGGCCAGCACGTTTTCGCGGTCTACCATTTCCCCGCCCATGCGGCTGTAAAAACGCCGCGCCTCGCTATTGGCCTCGTATACCCACAGGTGCATCGGTCGGCCCGGCTGCAGGGTGTCGGCCTGGGCTGCTGCGGCCCGTAGCAGGCTGCGGCCCACGCCACGGCCTTGCTGGCCGGGCAGCACGTGCAGATTGTCCAGCAGCAGGCCGCGCTGGGTCTCGCCATCCGGCAGCAGGCAGACAAAGCCCACCGGCTCGCCTTCCCACAGGGCCAGCAGCACCCACAGATGATTGTCGTAATGGAAGCGACGGGTCCACATGGTGTGGCGCTCGGTCGGGGCGACGTGGTCGAGATAGTCGTCGGACAGGATGGTGCGGTAGCTGTGCTGCCAGCTTTCGGTATGCAGTCGGGCAATCAGTCCGGCATCGTCAAAGGTGGCAACACGCAAGGTCAGCGAGGTCATGGGCTTGGCTAGGGGCTAGGGATACCGGCATTTTACGACAAGCAGATGACGTTAAGGTTCGCTTTGCATGGCAATTAACGTGGTGCCCGCAAGGGGCGCGGGGTGATGGGGGTGGACAGGATGATGGAGGTACGGGTTTCACCCAGATGATTCACCCGCGCCACCAGGGCTTCCAGATGGCCGACATCACGCGCCAGCAGGCGGAACAGATAGGAATCGGCCCCGGTGACATGGTGGCATTCCAGCACCTCAGGCATGTCCTCCAGCAATTGCAGCAGCTTTTTCTTGTAGGGCTGCGCCACGGTAATGCCCACCATGGCCGACAAGGTGTAACCAGCCTTGGCGGGCGACAGCCGGGCGTGGTAGCCCTGGATCACGCCGGCTTCTTCCAGCCGTTTTACTCGTTCCGACACCGCCGGTACCGACATTTCCACCGCACGGGCCAGCTCGGTCAGTGACAAGCGGGCATCCTGCTGCAGGCATTCCAGAATTTTCCAAGCTTTGCTGTCGATCTCCATGGCCACTCCTTTATGGTCGAACTGCATTCTGGCTTTAATTTATCAGTTATCTGGGCGGGTTTGCCTGAAAAAACTCATGTAAGCCAGCCCGCAGGCCGCGCACACTGGCGGTTCTAAATCAGGAGCCTGCTCATGCATCTGTTGACCTTGTTTGCCCAAGCCTTGCTGTTGGGCCTGGCGATTGCCGCCCCGGTTGGCCCCATTGGCCTGCTCTGTATCGAGCGCAGTGTGCGGCAGGGGCCGTGGGTGGGGCTGGCCACCGGGCTGGGCGCGGCGACGGCCGATGCGCTGTATGCCACGCTGGGGGCGCTGGGCCTGAGTGCGCTGATTCAGCGGCTGACCGCGCTGGCTCTGCCCTTGGCGCTGGCGGGCAGCCTGCTGTTGTTATGGATGGGGCTGGGCATGTTGCGGCGGCATGCGGCAAGCGAGGCTGCGCGGGCGGCAAGTGCCCATGGCTGGTGCAGCGCCTGGGCATCGGCGCTGCTGCTGACCCTGAGCAACCCCATGACCATCTTGTCCTTTCTGGCCGTGTTCGCCAGCCTGTCCGGCCATGCCGCGCCGGGGGCGGCTGAGGCCTTGCTGATGGTTTCTGGCGTGTTTGCCGGCTCGGCGCTGTGGTGGTGTGTGCTGGCCTTCGGTGCCGGTCGCTTGCTGGGCCGACTGGGAGAGGCCGGGCGACATGGCATTGATATCGTCTGTGGCGTGCTATTGCTGGGAATGGGCCTGCTGCTGCTGTGGCGTGCACTGGCCAGCCTGGTGGGCTAGTGGTTCCCTGCTTGATGATAAAAGTGGACCTGTAACAGGGCCATTATCAGGCCGATAATGCAGGCTTGCCCTCAGGAGAAACCGCCATGTCCAGCCTGCGTCAGCCTTATGCCGAATTGTCCGGTGCCGCCTTGCAGCATTTGCGTGCCATCAAGAAACTGCTGGAAGACAGCCCCTTGGGGCGTAATCTGGTGGAGCTGGTGTACATGCGTGTGTCGCAGCTCAATGGCTGCGCCTTTTGTCTGGATATGCATGCCCGGGCATTGCGCAGCGGCGGGGAAAGCCATGCCCGGCTGGATACGCTGGCCGGCTGGCGGCTGAGCCCGCATTTTTCGGCAGCAGAGCAGGCCGCGCTGGCCTGGGCCGAGTCGCTGACCGATATTGCGGCCAGCCAGGCGGCCGATGCGGTATATCAGCCCTTGTTGCAGCATTTTTCCGCGCAGGAAATCTGCGACCTGACCATGGCCATTGCCAGCATGAATGCACTGAACCGCCTGGCCATCGCCATGCGGCAATAAGAGCAGCTAACAAAACCCCTGCTGCTGCGTTGCGCCTCCTAGTCGTACCCTTGTACTGTCTGCGTCGGCGCGCCTGGCGTCAGGGACGCGATGCTATTTTGTTAGCCGCTCTAAGGAGACACAATATGTATGTGGTGATTTTCCGGGCTACAGCCCGCCAGCTGGACGAGGAATACAGCCGGGTGGCGGCACAATTGCGCGAACTGGCGCTGAGCCGCTTTGGCTGCCTGGAGTTTGTCGCGGTCAATGAAGGCGGGCAGGAGGTGGCGTTGTCCTACTGGCCGGATCTGGACAGTATCCGCGCCTGGAAAGCCAACGCCGATCATCTGCTGGCCCAGCAATTGGGACGCGAGCGCTGGTATGCCGGCTACCGGGTACAGATTGCCCAGGTGCTGCGTGACTACGGCTTTCCCGCCGCTGCAGGAGAGCAACCATGAGCCTGTACTGTCCTGCGGCATTTCGTGCTGAGGCTGACTATGCACGCCAGGTGATGGCCGACAATCCGCTGGCCACGCTGATCACCCAGGCTGATGGCGAACCCTGGCTCAGCCATCTGGTGTTGCTGCCCGACCCAACCGAGCCAGACTGCCTGCTTGGCCATCTGGCGCGAGCCAACGGCCATGCCGGGGTGCTGTTCGGGCAGGATAGTGTGGCGGTGTTTAGCGGTGCCCATGGCTATGTCTCGCCGCGCTGGTATGTATCGGACGGCATGGTGCCAACCTGGAACTACCGGGTGGCGCATGCCCATGGCCGGGCGGAGCCGGTGGAGGGCGAGGCGCTGGCGGCCTTGTTGCAGCAGCTGGCACTGCAGTTTGAAGGCGAGGCCGGCTGGAACAGCAGTGCACTGTCGGCACAGGCCATGGCCGCCATGCAGCGTGGGATTGTTGGCTTTCGGCTGCGGGTGCAGCGCTGGGATATCAAGGCCAAGCTCAGCCAGAACCGGCTGCCGCAAGACCGGCAGGGGGTGATTGCCGCACTGGAGCAGGGCGACGAAGCCGCCCGTCAGCTGGCGGCTGTCATGCCTCGGCCTGCGCACGGCTGAGAAAACCTCGCAGAGGCCTGGCTTAAGGTGCGCAGACGCCGACGCTAGCAGAAGTCGTACCGCCAGCAGGTGCAATGCCGGAGCCGGGGTTTTGTTAGAGGGCCTTGGAGCCTGTTCAAGATCTGGCGAACGCCGGATTACCCGCGTCGCGCAGATCGTAAACATATTGTTAATGCGGCACTTTCAGCGGCTCTACCTCTACCAGCACGCTGCGGCTTTCGTCGGCCAGCCATAGTTGGCCGTCCTGTACGGTGGCGGTCAGCTGCATGCCGCGCTGGCACAGGCTGGCCAGTTCGGCCAGGGTAGCGGTGCTGATGCGGTAGACGCTGAGCTTGTCCAGCTTCACCAGCTTGTTTTCGATCTGCGGCCACCATACTTCGCTGGAACGGCCGCCATAGCTGTACAGCACCACCTGGTCGGCCCGGCTGCAGGCTTTTTTCAGGCGCTTTTCATCCGGTTCGCCCAGCTCTATCCACAGTTCGATTTCGTCGCTGTAATTCTTCTGCCACAGCTCTGCTTCGTCATCAGAGCTGAGGCCTCGGGTAAAGCTCAGGGTTTCACTGGCGTTCAGCACAAAGGCTACCAGGCGCACCATCAGGCGTTCCACGGTTTCCGACGGGTGTTGGGCCAGGGTCAGGTTGTGGCTGGCATAGTAGCCGCGGTCCATGTCGGAAATCGACAGGCCGGCTTTATAAATGGTGGCTGTAAGCGCCATGGTGATGTTTCCGCAATGTTGGGTTGAAGGCCGCTGCACAGGCGGCGGCAGGAGTCTGGAACAAACCGGGAGGGGCGAGGCAGGCGCTATTGCTCTGGCTGGCTGATGCACAGCAGGCTTTCGCCTTTCCAGTTGATGCTGGCTTCCTTGCCCCGGATGGTGAATTCGACATTCTGGCCGGCATAGCGGGCACCGCCGGTGACCAGCTCCTGCTGATGCAGGATGACCTGGCTTTTGCCGCGTACCAGCCGCGCCGTGGCCGGCTTGGTGCGGTAAAACGTGGCCAGTACATCGTTATTGCCACCGCCACCGCACAGGTAGTGCAGCGGGGTCAGCGAGGGTGCCAGCTCCCAGCCGGCCTGCAATTCGGTAATGCGCAGAATATAGGTATCCCCCAGACACATATGGGGATTATCGTTCTTCATGCATTCCTTGAGATTGTGCGCCCAGCGCCGTTGCTCTTGCTCCAGCTTGTTCTGGCTGGGTGCGCCGGCGCTGTTTTGCCTGGCTTTGTCCATGGCCTGGGTAAAGACCTTGTCCAGACGGTTACCCAGCCGGATCAGCCCTTCATCCTGGCACAGCATGGTTTCCATGGCATTGGCCGGCTTGTTGCAGTCGAACTCGGTGGCCTGCATCGTAGGCGTGGGAGGCAATGCCGGCGGTACGGGCTGGCGCAGGCCGCCACGGCCACCGTTTTTGTCCGGCCCGGTACCAAGCGAGTGCGCGCCGTTCAGGGCATGGGCCTGGCCGGATACGAGCAGTAGCAAAAGGACTGCGAATGGTACTGGGGGGATTTTGAGCATGCTTTATTGTGCCATGTGGCGCGATGTTACGCTGCACCAATACGCAGGATGATTTCCCTGCCCGGGCAATTGTCTGTAAACTCGCCGACTTCCGCGTCTTGCCAATCGGCGCGCAATGCAAGCCTCATCCCGAGGCGTTCCGCATTTATTTCAACCGTTTATCGTCAGCCTAGATTGGTGTCGCTTACTGCGATCAGGCAGTCGCAGGAGTGCAGTATGTCCGAAATTACCTTTGCTGACCTTGGTCTGGCGCAAGCTTTGTTGCGTGCCGTGGCCGATACCGGTTACACCATTCCCACGCCGATTCAGGCACAAGCCATTCCCCAGGTGCTGCAAGGTGGCGATCTGCTGGCTGCCGCACAGACCGGTACCGGCAAGACCGCCGGCTTTACCCTGCCGCTGCTGCAATTGCTGATGGATGCGCCCTCGCGCCAGCCCGGCAAGCCGCGCGCCCTGGTGCTGACCCCCACCCGCGAACTGGCAGCCCAGGTAGAAGAATCGGTCCGTGAGTACGGCAAGCATCTGCCGCTCAAATCCATGGTGATGTTCGGCGGTGTTGGCATCAACCCGCAGATTTCCGCCCTGAAAAAGCCGGTAGACATCCTGGTGGCCACGCCTGGCCGCCTGCTTGACCATGTCAGCCAGCGCACGCTGGATCTGTCCGCCGTGGAAATCCTGGTACTGGACGAAGCCGACCGCATGCTGGACATGGGCTTCATCCACGATATCCGCAAGGTGCTGGCACTGCTGCCGGCCAAGCGCCAGAATCTGCTGTTCTCGGCGACCTTCTCCGACGAAATCAAGACCCTGGCCGACAAGCTGCTCAACCAGCCCAAGCTGGTGGAAGTGGCCCGCCGCAATACCACCAACGAGCTGGTAGACCAGCGCGTCCACCTGGTGGACCGCGACAAGAAAACCGATCTGTTGATCAAGCTGATCCGCGACCACAACTGGTACCAGGTGCTGGTGTTCACCCGTACCAAGCACGGTGCCAACCGTCTGGCCGAAAAGCTGGACAAGATCGGCATCCCGTCGGCGGCCATTCATGGCAACAAGAGCCAGAATGCCCGTACCCGCGCCCTGGCCGATTTCAAGACTTCCAAGCTGCAGGTGCTGGTGGCTACCGATATCGCCGCCCGTGGCCTGGATATCGACCAGCTGCCGCATGTGGTCAATTTCGAATTGCCGAATGTGCCGGAAGACTATGTACACCGTATCGGTCGTACCGGCCGTGCCGGCAGCCCGGGTGAAGCCATTTCCCTGGTGTGTGTCGACGAATTCAGCTTCCTGCGCGAAATCGAAAAGCTGACCAAGCAGTCCATCGCCCGCTTCACCATTCCGGGTTTCGAGGCGGACCTGAACGTGAAGCCGGAACCCATTCCCATGGGTGGCAACAGCGCCGGCCGTGGTCGTGGTCAGGGTGGCGGGGGTCGTCAGGGGCAGGGTGCACGTCAGGGCCAGGGTGCTGGCAAGTCGCGCCACGAACAGCAGAGCAAGCCTACCGGTCATGGCCATCGCCCGGCCGGCAGTGCGCCGCGTAGCAAGGCCGCTGAGCCGCGTAGCCAGGGTGGCCAGGGTGGCCAGCCGCAGCCGGCCCGTCAGGCCGCCACGGCCAAACCGGGCAATGCGCCGCAGCAGCGTCGCAGCCAGCCGGCACGCCCGGTGTCGGCCTTGCTGTCGCCCAACAAGCGCTAAGTCGATGCAGCCCAGGCGGTACGGTGGCGGTCGATCGCCGCGCTTGCTGTCGCCGCTGGCGGCCCGTATGCTGAAGTGAACCGAGTCACTGCCGCGATCGTCAATGGATGACGACACTGTCAGGCAGTGACCGTCGCGGGGAAGTCTGGCGTCTGCACGTCAGTGGCTAACGATTCGAGTTACGGAGCAGGTCATGAAACAATGGCTTGCAGGTCATGCCGGCAGCGCCCGGCATGTTGCCCTGGGCGTCATGTTGCTGGGGTGGGCGCTGGCTGCACTGGCCGCGCATGGCCCGCTGCCGGGAGGCAGCCGGCTGTCCATTGTGTTGGCGTCCGATGAGTGGCCCCCCTATCTGGGTAATCATCTTCCCGATAACGGCATCCTGTCCCGTGTGGTGACAGCGGCATTTGCCCGCGCCGACGTCACGGTGACCTACCGCTTCCTGCCCAATAACCGTAGCTTGCAATCGGCGCGTAATGGCACGGCGGACGGCAGCCTGGGCTGGGCTCCCAGCCCAGAGCGCTTGCAGGATTTGCTGTACAGCCAGTCGGTGATGTCGGCGCGCATGGTTTTTTTCCAGCGCAAGTCCGAGCAGCGGCGCTGGGCACAACTGGCTGATCTGGCCGGGCTGCGTATCGGCATCACCATCGGCAATTTCTATTCCGCAGAATTCGACCGCCTGGTGCAGCAGGGTGTGCTGCATACCGACGGCGCAGCCGATGATCTGAGCAATTTCCGCAAGTTGCTGGCACGGCGCATCGATCTGTTTCCCATCGAAGAAGATGTTGGCCAGTTTTTGCTGGCGCGCAACTTTTCCCCCTTGCAGGCCGGACAGCTGGCCAGTAGCCCGGCATTCTGGTCCGCCCCCTTGCATGTGGTGATCTGGCGTCGGCATCCGCAAGGCGCCGAGCTGATCGCGCGCTTCAATCGCGGCTTGCAGGCCTTGCAAAGCAGCGGCGAATTCGACCGTATGGTGCGGGAGACGCGGCTGGCCTGCCAGCGCAGCCAGCCCTGACGGCCACCTGTTCTGGCTTCAGCAGGCGGGTGCGGTCTGGCCAGCAATCAGCGCGGCCGCATCCTGTAGCAGTTGGGCGGATAGTGCCGGGTCGGTGACGGCACGCGACAACAGCAGGGCACCGACCATCAGGCTCAATTGCACCGTCGGTTTGAGTGGGCTGCCGCCACTGGCTGCGTCCTGCTGTGCGGCCTCGGCCAGTGTGGCCAGCTGTTGCTCCAGCCCGCTGGTAAACGCCTGACGCGCCTGGCTGCCACGCCGGCTTAGTTCGCCGGCCAGTGCGGCCGCGACGCAACCGGTATCCGGAAAATCCCGATGCGAAATGCTCAGGTAGTCCTCGGCCACCGCCTGACATTGCTGCCCCGCATCGGCCTGCTGGCCTTGCTGCTGCCACTGCTGTGCCATTTGCTGCATGGCCTGCTGGCAAACCTGGGCGACCAGATCTTCCTTGTCCTTGAAGTGCCAGTAAAAGCCACCGTGGGTCAGCCCAAGGTCGGCCATCAGGTTGGCAATGCCAACCGCCGCAATGCCTTCCGAGCGAAAGCGCAGGCTGGCCATGTCCAGGATGCGCTGGCGGATGGCGGTTTTATGTTGTTTGTCGTAACGCATGCTGGCTCCCGCTGCTCACCGGCTGATTTTTTTATGATGTATATCATATAAACAATAGCCAACTTAATCAGCAAGATAGCGTTTATTGATTTTGCCGGTGGTGGTCGGCGATTTTCCGGTATGTCGCGGACAAGGCTTGCCGGCCACACGGTTTCGCGCTGCAATGCCGACATGCCCTCATCCTCTGCATTGGCCGGTACGCTGGCCACTTACCATTCGCGCCGGCAGCAAAGAATCGCCCGCGTGCCGATCTGGCAGTCACAGCTGATTGCCGTGCTGGAAGGCTGCAAGATCATTCATACGCGTAGCGGCGAGCTGATCTGCCGCGCCGGGGAATGGCTGCTGCTGCCTGCCGGACAGGAGCTGGAGCTGGTCAACCAGCCGGATGCCGACAGCGGCCACTATCTGGCCCTGGCGCTGACCCAGGACCGGCAATGGCTGCAGCGCTTTCATGCTCTGCATGGCCATTTGCTGCTGCAGGCAGCGCCGGGTAGCCCGGTGTTCACCCCCAGCGCCAGCAGCCGTCAGGCTTTGCAGCAGCTGGTGAACACCCTGGAAAACGCCGATGGCCCCATGGTGCAGGCCTGGGCCGAGCATGGCTGGCAGGGGCTGATGCTGGCCTTGTTGCAGCAGGGGCAGGGCCGCAGCCTGCTACTGCTGCCAACCGAGGATGCCCGCCAGCAATTGCAGTCATTGTTTGCTTTCGATCCGGCCCATGACTGGACGCCGGCCGTGGTGGCGCAAAGGCTGGTCATGAGCGAGGCCACGCTGCGGCGGCGGCTGGCGGCTGCATCCACGACCTTTTCTGCCTTGCTGACCGAGGCACGCTTGGCGCATGGGCTGGGGCTGGTGATGACCGGGCGGCAGTCATTGCTGGAAGTCGCGCTGGCTAGCGGCTATCAGTCGCCATCGCGCTTTGCGGCGGCATTCCGGCGCCGTTTTGGCCTGACGCCCAGTGCTTTGCGTGCCACCCGCGAACTGCCCGAAGAAGATTGAGCGGCTTGAGCGGCAAAGGCGATGCACTGAGCGGCTGCGGCGCGCTGCGGCCGGCGGGCCTGCCTAGAATGATGCAGGCAATGCGGCCATCCCCGCCGCCGTGCATCCCTCATTCTTCGTGGAGTAACACCATGCGTCATTTGTTGCCGACTCTTGTTTTTGGTCTGCTGTGCAGCACGGCACACGCGTTTCAACTGGGCAGTAGCGAGGTAAAAGCCGGCGGCACGCTGTCGCGGGCGCAGGAATTCAACAGCTTTGGCTGTAGCGGAGGTAATACCTCGCCTGCGCTCAGCTGGAGCGATGTACCAGCCGGTACCCGCAGCTTTGCCCTGACTGTATATGATCCGGATGCCCCAACCGGCAGCGGCTGGTGGCACTGGCTGGTATTCAACCTGCCGGCGGCGACCCGCTTGCTGCCTACGGGGGCCGGCAGTGCCGATGGCCTGCATTTGCCGGCCGGCAGCGTGCAGAGCAAGACCGATTATGGCCAGCCCGGCTTTGGCGGTGCTTGCCCGCCGCTGGGCGACAAGCCGCATCGTTATGTCTTTACCGTGCATGCGCTGAAGGTGGACAAGCTGGACCTGCCGGCTGATGCCATGCCGGCGCTGGTGGGCTATATGCTCAATGCCAACAGTCTGGGCAAGGCCAGTTTCACCGCCTTCTACGGCCGTCATTGAGGGCGGCAGGCAGGCGTGACTATGACATCGCCATCTTGACTTGGGCGGGCTTACACGTTAAACAAGGTTTTATTTCTGTTGTGAGCTACTGTCATGTCGCGCCTGCACACCTTTGTCACCCCCCGGCCCGATGCCGCATTGATGCAGTTTCTGGTGCCGGTGAACCGCTGGCTCAATCTGCATGGCGTGCCGCTGCTGCGCGACTTGCCCGTGCTGGGGCGGCTGCCCGGCTTTTCCGGCGTGGCGGACATCCGCGAGTGGCATGTGCCACCCGAGCACGAGGCGCGCTTGCGGCAGGCGCTCAGTCCGCGCAATGTCAGCTTTATCGGGCCCAACCATCCCGAATTCTTTACCGACTGGATGATAGACAAGGAGCTGTCGGCACGGTATGCGCCACAACTGGCCAGCTGGGCCACGCATACCGTGGTGAACGGCATGGGGGCGGCCATGCAGCGCTTCTGGTTGCGCAACAACCTGATTGCCCAGATTCCCGGGGCAGCCAGCCAGGCGGCGAAGCAGCATTCGGTGGATTGGGCTTTGCAAGGCCATGGCGTGCTGCTGCACCCGGAGGGCGCGGTCGGCTGGCATGCCGACTGGCTGGCGCCGCTGTTTCCGGGAATTGCCGAACTGGCACTCAGCGCGCATGCCCGCTTGCAAGCCATGGGGCTGGAACGCCTGCCGCCGGTTCATATCGTGCCGGTGGTGTGGAAGTTACGCTTTTTGCATGATGAAACCCGTGCCATCCGCCGTGAACTGTTGTGGACAGCCGCCCGGCTGCGGCTGGAGGTCAGTGCGGATGCCGACTTGCCGCAACAGCTGTTCCAGCTGCTGAGCGGTGTGCTGGAGCGCGAAGCTTCCCAGTGTGACATCAGCCTGCCCCTGCGCCATGAACAGGCCTATTTCGAACGCCAGCTGCGCTTGCAGCAGCAACTGGCCGCCCGCCTTGATCTGCTGGCCGGCACCGAACATGCTGGTCTGAGCGAAGGGCGTCGTTGGAGCAAGGTGCTGCGCGAAAGCCGCGACGAGAGCCAGCGCCAGGGCATGAAGCCACTGCTGGCGGCCTGGGAGCGTTTGCAGCGGCTGGCACCTGCCGCCTACAGCCAGCCCTTGCTGGCGCAGGAGCAAGTGGCGGAATGCATCAAGCGGGTGCGCAACGATTATTGCAAGGGACGTCTGCGCGATACCCTGAACGCCTTTTTCCCGCGTCCGGCCGGCCCACGCGCCCTGTTCATGCGGGTGGTGGAGCCTATCGAGATCAGCCGCTGGCTGCGCGAACAATCTGATAACAGCGCCGCCGCCCTGGTGGCGCAGATGCGCATCAGCATGCAACAGGAGCTGAACAGTCTGCTGGACGGGCTGCATAAGCGTGAGCCTTACTGGACCCTGCCCAACCCCCTGATCAGCCGCGCCTGAGTGCTGCAGATGGCTGGTGTCGGCCGGCGCTCTGCTCTGTTTGTTCGATCAGTACCACACGCCGTTAGCGTAAATGGATGAATCCGTGGATTTATCCCAAATGCTTAGCTATTCTTGCTGCCCATGCCGCGACACAAATGACGAATCCTGTTTTGTCTGGTCACGGCCCTATGGGGAGTCGCGGTGAGCACATCAGGCAAAACAGTGAAGCCATGGCTGGCCAGTGCTGGTGGGACCTTGGCCAGCGCGGCTGCGCTGTGGCTGTCGGCGCTGCTATCCATGCAGTTGCCGCGCTCGGTGGATTTTGACGTACTGGCCTTGCCGCTGTGGCTGCCCGCCGGGCTGGCGCTGGCCATCGCCATGCGCTGGGGTTGGCGCACCGCCGGTGGCCTGTTGCTGGGCATGGTCGCCAGCAATGCGCTGGTATTGCACTATGCCTGGCCTGTGGCTCTCGCCATCGGTCTGGGGCAGGCGGGCGCACCATTATTGGCCGCCTCCCTGTTGCGCCGGCAACAGGCCCTGCCATTCTACCGGCTGTCACGCGTGCTGCTGTTTCTGTGGTGCGGAGTACTGGGCAATGCCTTGCTCTCTGCCGCATGGAGTGGCTTTTTCCTGGACGCTGGCATTCTGCCGGCTGGAATCCAGCGCTGGCACTGCCTGCTGGCCCGTGGACTGGGCGAACTCTGTGGCGTTCTGGTACTCACCCCTTCTGCGCTATTCCTGCTGCAGGCCGAACCGGCCCGCTATAGCCGTAATCCGGCCCGCTGGCTGGAGAGCATGCTGCTGCTATGGGTAAGCCTGCTGCTGGCAGTGGTGGAATTCATCGTGGCCGATTATCGCCATGGCGTGGCGGCCAGCCTGTGGCCGCTGTTCTTCATTGCCCTGATGTGGGTGGCCTTCCGCTGCCGACTGGCACTGGCTTACTGGCTGCACAGCGGCATCGTGCTGCTGGCATTCGCTGGTGTGCTACTGCATAACGGTGCGGCCTATCAGGACCCCGGCCTCAGCGGCATGGCCGCCGCCCTGATGCTGCTGCTGGTGCAGTCACTGGCCTTGCTGGTGTTTGGAGCGCTGGTAGCCGAGCGGCGCTTTACCGAAGACTGGTTGCGCCGTGCCAACCAGACCCTGGAAGGCAAAGTGGTGGAGCGCACCCGTCAGTTGGCGGAAAGCGAGGCCCGTCTCAAGCTGATGGCCGATGCTTCACCTTTTCCGCTAGCCATGAACAATCTGAACGGTGGCGGTCTGATCTACGCCAATGCCCAGGCGGAAAGCCTGTTCAAATGCCGGCTGGATGCGCAGCAGCGGCGGGTGCAGGATTTTTATGTCGATCCGGCCGAGCGCGAAAGCATTTCAGCCCTGCTGCGCAGCCAGGGGGCGGTACGTGATCATGAAGTTCAGCTGCATGATGCCGAAGGGCGGCAGTTCTGGGCGCTGGTGTCCTGTGCGGTAGTGCATAGCGATCAGGAGCTGTATGTCATCAGCGGCATCAATGACATCAGCGAGCGCAAACGGCTGGAACGCAGCCTGCATGCCGCCAACGACGCCCTGCGCCAGCATGTGGCAGAGATCGAGTCATTGCAGGTTGGCCTGCGCGAACAAGTCCGGCGCGACCCGCTGACCGGCCTGTTCAACCGCCGCTATCTGGATGAAATCCTGCCACGCCTGCTGGCGCACATGCTGGCCCTGGATGGCACGGTGGCCGTCATGATGGTGGACGCGGACCACTTCAAGCGCATCAATGACAATTATGGCCACCAGTGTGGTGATGCCGTGCTGGCCACGCTGGGAGCCTTTCTGCGTGACCGTTTCCGTAGTGGCGACATCGTCTGCCGCTATGGTGGCGAGGAGTTCTGCATCCTGATGCCGGGCATTGCGCTGGATGCCGCTAACCACAAGGCCGAACAGCTATGCGAGGCGGTCCGGCAGCTGCCCATCCAGGCGCTGGAGCACCGGCTGCACATTACCCTGTCCATCGGCCTGTCGGTGTGTCCGCTGCATGGCGAGGACCCGGAAAGCCTGATCCACGCGGCTGATGCTGCGCTGTACCAGGCCAAGGCGCTGGGGCGCGATCAGGTGCGGCTGGCAAGCAATAGGCAGAATGTCCTGTCCTGAGCTTCCCTTTTTGTACTTCCCGTCAGTTCCGGCCTGGTGCGCTATTGTGGTAGCGCACCAGGCCGGAGCAATCATTGCGACAAGTTTGCGGCAAGGCCTGGTGACGGCTGGCTACGATGCCGCTCTCCGGGTGGCGTGCTAACATTCCGCCCATGGAACTCTACAGACTCTTGCAACAACAAGGCTTTGGCAGCCGCAAGGAATGCCGCAAGCTGGTGGAATACGGCCTGGTGGAAATCAATGGCGAGGTGGCCGAGGATTACCGTCAGGTGTGCAGCCTGGATGATATCGACGAACTGGTGGTGGACGGCGAGCCATGGCAGCTGCAATCCGGCCCCATCTACGTGATGCTGCACAAGCCGGATGGCTATGAAACCTCGCACAAGCCCATGCACCATCCCAGCGTGTATACCCTGCTGCCATGGCAGTTTGGCAATCTGGACATTTCGGCGGTCGGCCGGCTGGATGTCGATACCACCGGCTTGCTGCTGCTGACCAATGACGGTCAGTTTGTGCATGCGCTCAGTTCGCCCAAGCGCCATATACCCAAATGCTACGAGGTCACCCTGAAGCATCCGGTACAGCCCGAGCTGGTGAAGCACTTGCTGGCAGGGGTTTTCCTCAAGGACGACAACGAGAAAATCGCTGCCGACCAGGTAGAGGCGGTCGATGAAATCACCATCCGCATGACCATTACCCAGGGTAAGTATCATCAGGTGAAACGCATGGTGGCGGCTGCCGGCAATCGGGTGATGGATCTGCACCGGCTGACGGTTGGCGAGTTAAGTCTGGGAGAGCTGGACGAGGGGCAGTGGCGCTATCTGAGCGCCGGGGAACTGGCCAGTTTCGGCTTTGCACCGAAGGGCTGAACCGGCCCGGGCGGCGGCTTACAGCAGCTGGTGCAGCTTCTGCATCGCTTCGCGCATGCCGCCGATGCTTTCGATATGGGTGTAACCCAGGCTGCGCAGGCGGGCTGCGGCCAGCTTGGCCCGCTCACCGGTCCGACAGTACAGCGCCAGTGGCGTGGCCGGATCGGGAATCGTGCTGCTGGCCTGTTGTTCCAGCTGCTCCAGTGGCAAAGAGCGGGCACCGGGGATGTGCTCGGCGCTGAATTCTTCGCTGGAACTGACATCAATCACCAGTCGGCTCGAGCCGCTCAGCAGTCGCTGTGCAAAGGTGGCGGTAACGCCACCCAGTAGTGCACCAAAAAGATGTTGCATTGCCGTTCTGCCCTGTCATCAAGGGGATGGGCCTGCGAGGCAGGCTCTGCTTACATCTTGCAGTCTTGCATGCATTTGCCATGACGGGCATTGTGGCAATTACCTAGCATAATGAAATATTGTGTAAATCGTTTGTTTAACTTCAGCTGGCTGGTGCGAGAATCCTGCCAGCCCAGCCCGGCCCAGCCCATCCCAGCCCAGCCCAGCCCAGCCCAAGCCCAAGCTATCCCAAGCTATCCCAAGCTATCCCAACTAGTCGCTTGTTCGCCGCGCTAGCATCTCTGCCTCTGCCTCTGCCTCTGCCTCTGCCTCTGCCTTCCTGCATCAATTTCTTGCGCCTCGTCTGTTCGTCTGCAGTCGGTGCGTGTCATGACGCATTCAACTCAGATTTTGCATGACTTGTGGATGCCTTGTTGCGTCGGCGGACATGCGCCCAGGGCGTAAACCACTACCGCTTTTGCCTTGTTCCGGGCTTGTCCGCTCAGGCTGGCGGCAGCGATCTGCAGTACCGAAATTTTTAGCGCTTAGCTGCTAGGTTTTCTGGCCAGCTTGCAGCATTTTGCAAGGTGATTTGCGGTTAAATTTTCTGCCTAAAAAATAAGCGAGAGTTATTTTGTAATTTAAATAATGAAATACATGTTTTATTTACGTATTGATTGATCATTTTCTTTGACAGGTCAACTGCCAGGGTCGTCGGTGTGGAATAACAGCAAGTCAGGAAGGATTGAGCTGGTGCCCGGCCAGCAGCAATCGCTGCTGCCGTGGTTCCGGCTGCAGATGGCGTAAGAAAAGCATGAGAAGAGCATCCATGCAGGCCGCAGGCACCGATGAGATGGCAGGAGAGGCTGCGAGTGTGGTGCGAGTGGGGCGAGGGAGTGCAAGTGGACTACGTGTTGTCATGTAATGCCAGAGGTGTGCTGATGGGGTTCAGCCTGGCTGCAAGCGTCAGGGCAAGGGCAGGTGGTGTGGGTCCCCGGTGAAGGCTGCGCAATCAGCTGCTGCAGGTGCAGACTGGCTGAGGGGGGATGGTATCCGTCCACGTTGTCACCGCTGCAGCCCGGCGTGGAAGGTGGGGAGGGGCGTTAGCTTCAGCATGCAAACAGCCCGCATGGAGCGGGCTGTTGCTTGTTGCATGAGGTCGTTCTGGCTTGGGTTTACTGTGGGTGCTTTTCTTCCACCATGCGGTCCAGCAGTTGCAATACCTGTGCGCTATCGGTTTCCAGGGCTTGCATGTGGTGCAAGATGACATTTTCGTCTAGCAATGCCTTGTTGGTGGCCGTGGCAATGGCCTGTTCGATACTGCTGGCAACCCGCTGGTCGGAGGCCGCCAACTGGCTGAAGGCGCGGGTGTCGCCAAAGCTGTTATGGCCTTCGGCCTGACGCCATGGCGCCAGATCGCTGCCGTGGGGAATATCTGTGCCTTCTTCGATGGCGTGATAGACCATCTGCTTGTGCATGACATGGCCCACCTTTTGTAGTGAAACCTGCGACATGTCGCGCACTTTCTGTACCTGGCCCAGCACGGTATCGGATTGTTCGGCCAGGGTGCTGAAGCGATTGCGGAAGGATTCGACCGATGACTTCACCTCGGCGGCCACCGATCCGGCTTCGCCGGCACGGCTTTGCATGTCGCCAATGCGGCTGGACAGGCTGCCCAGCACCGATTGCACCCGGTGCGCAGTGTCCTTGCTGCGCTCGGCCAGTTTGCGTACTTCGTCTGCCACCACGGCAAAGCCGCGGCCCATTTCGCCGGCGCGTGCCGCTTCGATGGCTGCGTTCAGCGCCAGCAGGTTGGTCTGGTCGGCAATGGCGGAAATGGCGGCCAGCGACGATTCGATGCCGGTCCACTCCTGGGCCAGCGCGCTGCTGGCCTCGTTCATGCTCACCACGCTGCCGGCAATCGTGTCCATGTGGCCGGATAGCAGCACGGCACTGTCCAGGCTCTCGCGTGAGGCGCTGGCCGTGTCGCGGGTAATGCTGGAGACCTGATCCATGGCGGTGCTGATCTGGGTCAGGTCGCTCTGGTTGTTGGCCAGGTTCTGGCGTAGATGCGGGTTGTTCAGCGCTGCCAGCTGGGAGGACAGGCGATTCTTGCGGATATAGCCGTCATTGTCGGCCATGGCCTGAATGGCGCTGTCCACATTGCGCAGCGATTCGGCAAACATGCCGGGCAGGCCCTGGCTGAGCGGGCGGCGGCTGTAGTCGTTGTCGCTGACCCGGCGAAAGCTGGTGTTGATTTCCTTGAAGTAGGTTTCCACCAGATCGAGAAAGTCATTCAGCTCCCAGGCCACCAGTCCCACTTCGCCCATGTCGCGGGTGCGCGAGGCGCGGTGGTGCAGTTCGCCGTCGCAGGCATAGCCCAGTTGTTCGTGCAGGGTATTGAGGACGGCGAAGATACGGCCGCTGCCCAGCCAGATCATGGTGGACAGCAGCAGGGAAGTCACCACCAGAAACACTTCCACCGCCAGCCGCCAGCTATCCGGCAGCAGCAGCGAAGCCAGTACGGTGCAGATGGTGAGGATGTTGAAGCCGATCAACCAGAAGCCAAGGCGAGTGCGCAGAAAAGGGGAAGACGAGCGGCGGGCCATTATGCGGTTTTTCCGGTGGTGAGGTGGGTGTCGAGCAGCGACAGCACAAAGCTTTCATAGCTGTGGCCCTGCTTGTCCAGTTCGGCCAGCAGCCACTCCATGGAGGCATCCGGAGCGGTAGCCTTGTTGAGCGTGCTTTCCAGCTGGCACATCCTGGCATAGATGGGGATGACGGTTTCCACCGCACGACGGCCCGGTGGGCGGCGTACCGAAAAGTAACCCTCCAGCTTGTTTTTGCTGTCGTAGTCCGGGGTGACGTTGGCCAGCACCCAGTAGTAATTACCACTGGCGGTGTAGTTTTTGACTACGCCGAAAAATTCACGCCCAGCCTGCAGCGTTTTCCACATCAGCCGGTACACGCCGCGCGGCATGTCTGGATGGCGGATGAGATTGTGCGGTTTACCCAGCAGCTCGCTTTCCGGATATTCAGCCAATTGCATGAACACGCGATTGGCGTAGGTAATGTGGCCGGTGCTGTCGGTCTTGGTGACAATCAGTTCATCGGCTTCCAGCTGTACTTCTTTGCTTGCGTGGCTTCTGTTCAGCTGCGTCATGAAGGGTTTCCGCCTGGCTTATGCCTTGCTGGCATATGTCGATTAAGTCGTTCTACTAGGAACTTTACTTACTTGTGCCAGAAAATTTCATGACAGGAATCAGTTTTTTTAATGTTGAGGCAAGAAATACCACCGAGAGACTATAAGTCAGCCCACATCCGCAACAGGTTGTGATAGTTGGCCGTTAGCGTAACCAGTTCGGCGGTGTCGCCGTGTTGCTGACGCAAGCGTGAAATGGCCATGTCCATGTCGAACAGCAGGCCGCGTTTGGCATCGTCACGGATCATGCTTTGCGTCCAGAAAAACGAGGCAATGCGCGCACCACGGCTAACCGGCTCCACGCGGTGCAGGCTGGTGGAGGGGTAGAGCACCATGTCGCCGGCGGGCAGTTTGACGCTATGCAGACCATAGGTGTCTTCCACCACCAGTTCGCCGCCGTCGTATTCGTCCGGGTTGCTGAAAAACAGCGTGCAGGACACATCGGTACGGACCCAGCTTTGGTCAAACGGATGGCTGCGTACGGCATTGTCCACGTGATTGCCAAAGTCCATGCCGCCCTGGTAGCAGTTGAACAGCGGTGGAAACACCGTCTTGGGTAGCGCGGCAGAGAAGAACAGCGTATTGCGTTTGAGTGCTGCTTCCACCATGGCTTGCAGCTCGCGGGCGATCTCCAGATGCTGTGGCAGTTGCAGATTGCGTTTGACCTGCGCCGACTGGCTGCCAGCGGTGATACGGCCATCCGCCCAGTCGGCCTGGGCCAGCAGCATGCGGCCATGTGCCAGTTCTTCTGGTGTCAGCACCTCGGGGATATGCAACAGCATGACGGTTATTCCTTTTATATAGATTTATCTGGATGACTCAGCCGGCCACGGCGGTGGTTGGCTGAGTGTGGCGGCCCGGCCGCAACAGTGCAGCAGGGCCGCCAGGGTGGCTTAGTACTTCAAGCCGATGGTCAGCTGCGCTTCACGCGGCGTGCCCAGGGTGGCGTGGCCGCCATAGGCACCATCGAAGTACTTCTTGTTGGTCAGGTTGTTCAGGTTCAGTTGCAAGCGGTAATGCTTGGTCTCGTAACTGAGCATGGCGTTGCCGATGGTGTAGTCCGGCAGGTAGTTGACATTGGTTTCAGTGGCATAGCGTTTGCCGACATAAGTCGCACCGATGCCGCCGGTGATCAGGTCGGTAAACTTGTAGGTGGTCCACAGGTTGGCGGTGGCGCGCGGGGTATAGCGCGGCATCTTGCCTTCGGTACCGGTCTGGCCCTGCGCGGCCGGAGCCGCCTTGTCGATCTTGGAGTCCATCAGGGTGACGCCGGCAAAGACTTCCCAGCGTTCGGTCAGGCGGCCACTACCTTCCACTTCCACGCCATTGGTGTGACGTTTGCCGGACAGTACCACCACGCTGGTATCCAGCGGGTCGGTATTGCGCTCGTTGGTCTTTTCGATACGGAACAAGGCTGCGCGCAGGCTGGCGTCGCCATCCAGCAGGTCCCACTTGGCACCCAGTTCGATATTGCGGTTTTTCTCCGGGTCTACCTTGGCCGTGGCCTTGTCCAGCGAGTAGGTTTCGCCGGACGGGTTAAACGATGTGCCATAGCTGAAGTAGTAGGACTGGGCCAGATCCGGTTGCCAGATCAGGCCGCCGCGCCAGCTCCATACATTGTCGGTACGCGACAGGTCGTAGCTGTTGCTGCTGTTCAGGCTGCCATTGGAGTTGTAGGCACGGACGTTGTAATCCCCTTCGAAGCGGTCGAAACGGGTGCCCAGTACGGCTTTCCACTGGCGGTTCAGCTCAATGGTATCCATGGCGTAGAGGCCGATATTACTGGCCTGGAACTGGGTATTGCTGGTGCGATAGCGTGCCGGATTCACCGCATCGGCCGAGTTGGGGTTACCCAAGGTGGTGGACGGCACGCTGTTGAGCAAGGCGTAGCGGCTGGTGTCGGACAGCTCGTAGCTCAGCTCCATGCCGGTTAGCAGGGTGTGGCGGATGTCGCCGGTGGCAAAGCGGCTGGTCAGGTCGGTCTGGTTGTTCCACGACTGGTCCACCCCGTCGCGCAGCGGCTTGCTGCGACGCATGATGGCGCTGTCACTGGTATCCGTGCTGGCCAGGCGCGGGGCGGTAGGGCTGACATCGCGCCAGAAACGGTTGTAGCGCAGCTGGTTGGACAGCTCCATGCCGTCGCCGAAGTCGTGGGTGATCTTGGCGGTGACGATGTCGGCCGTGGTTTTTTCGTAGTCGCTGTCCAATCCGTAAAACTTGCTGCGATCCACGTTCAGCGGCTGGCGGGTGGCGGTGTTATACGGTACGCCGTAGTCCGGCACATTGTTTTCTTCCTGATGCATGTAAGACAGCACCACGGTGGTAGGCTCACCCAGGCCAAAGGCGACCGACGGTGCAATGCCCCAGCGTTCGTTCTTGGCCGAACCACGATCGCTGCCGTCGTGGGTGTCCATCAGGCTCAGTCGTACGGCAGAGTGGTCGCCGGTCATCTGGTTGATGTCGGCGGTGACCCGCTGGAAGTCATTGGTGCCAATGGTCAGGTCGCCTTCCAGTTTGCTACCCAGAAAGGGCGATTTGCTGACCTGGTTGACCACGCCGCCGGTAGAGCCGCGGCCGAACAACATCGAGCTGGCACCCTTCAGCACTTCCACCTTGTCATCGTTGAAGGCATCACGGTTGTACTGGCCGATGTCGCGCATGCCGTCACGATAGGTATCGGTGGCAGCGGAAAAACCGCGAATCACCACCTGGTCGCCGGTGCGGCCGCCTTCGCCGGCGGCAAAGGTAATACCGGGGACATTACGCAGGGCGTCTTTCAGCGTGGCGGCACCCTGGTCCTGCATCAACTGTTGATTGACCACGGTGATGGACTGCGGAATATCGCGCAGCTGCTGCTTGGTTTTGCCGATATTGCTGGTCACCGTCTTGTAGGTGTCGCGTACCGGGGCTGCACCTTCTACCGTGACGGTTTCCAGTGTCTGGCCGGTTTCTGCGGCCAGGGCCAGGCTGGGGCTCAGGGCCACGGCCAGCATGCCGACTGCCATGCGCGCCGGAAGTTTGCGCTGCTGCAGGTGGGCTGATTGCTGCAAGCTCTGTTTCATGGATTCCTCTCTTATTGTGTGTCATGCACGGTGGCATGCCTGCCCGGGTGCCGGGAGAACGGCGCAGCCGTCCCCGCACTCCGTGTGGGCGGAGCGTTGCAATGGGCAAGGCATGGGGTGGGGCCGGCCGGCGTGTCACCCCCGTGGCGTACCGGCCAGCAAAAAATGCGCGGCTGCGCTAGGGCGCTTCGGTCAGGAAGCCAATGCGGCTGACGCCGCTTTGCTGAGCAGCGGCCAGCGTGGTGGCCACCAGCTCGTAACGCACGCTCTTGTCGGCACGCAGGTTCAGTTCAACCTTGGGGTTGGCCTGCACGGCTGCGGTAAAGCGTGCGGCCAGCGCCTCGTGCTTGACCGGCTGGTCGTTCCAGAACAAGCCACCATCCGCCGCGATGGACAGGCGGATTTGTTCCGGCTTGTCCTGATGCGCTGCCGCCGCTGCTTGTGGCAGATCCAGCTTCACGCTGTTGGTCAGCAGCGGTGCGGTGATGATGAACACCACCAGCAGCACCAGCATCACATCCACCAGCGGCGTGGTGTTGATTTCGGCCATCGGCGCGCCGGGGCCCTTGTCAAAACTACCGAAGGCCATGGTTGGACTCCGGCTGGGTCAGCAGTTGGGCATGCAGATCATGGGCAAAGTGATCCAGCTGTTGCGACATCACGCGCTGGCTGCGGGTGAAGGCGTTATAAGCCAGTACCGCGGGGATGGCGGCGGCCAGACCGGCCGCAGTGGCGATCAGGGCTTCACCGATTGGTCCGGCCACGGTGGCAATGCTCACCTGACCTGCTGCACCGATGTTTACTAGTGCGTGATAAATGCCCCACACCGTGCCAAACAGCCCGATGAACGGTGCGGTGGAGCCGATCGAAGCCAGCAGGGTCATGCCGGATTCCTGCCGGGCATTTTCCTGTGCCAGTGCCTTGCGGATGGCACGGGTGACGAATTCGTTCAGATCGCAGGCCTTGCCCAAGGAGCGCTCGGCATGCTGCTGATGGTGGCGCAGGGCGGCCAGACCCTGGCGGGTGATCTGTGCCATCGGTGCGTTGGACTCGCTCAGGGCTTGCTCGGCACTGTGCCAGTCCGGGGCATCCCATAGTGCCGTTTCGGCCTGGCGATTAGCCTGGCGCAGGCGCAGTGTCTGCACCCCGCGCTGCAGGATCAGCGACCAGGTGGCAATCGACATCAGGATGAGAATCATGAATGTTGTGATCAACACAACATCCCCTTGCTGGAAGACGGTCAGTAGCTTCATGGTTTACGCAGGTTCTTCAGGGAAAATTGAACAGGGACAATAAAGGTATAAGGAATGGCCTCGTCACCACGCTTGGCCGGGATGAACTTCCAGCCGCGCACCGCGGTAAGCGCCGCCCGGTCCAGCCGGGGAAAGCCGCTGCTTTGCTCCAGTTCCACCGCAACCGGCAGGCCCTGGGCGCTGACCTGCACACGCAGGCGTACGGTGCCGGTTTCTTCCATCTCGACCGACAGCGGCGGATACAGCGGCTTCGGATTATTCAGATAACCCCCACGGTACAGTGGCTCGTGTACCACGGGCGAGGGGGCGGGTGCTGCTGCTGCGCTCGCCGGCGTGGTGGGGCTGGTGGGCGCGGTGTCCGCGTGTTCGGTGCTGGTGCTGGCTGGCTTGGCAGTCGCTGCAGCGGCGCGGACTAGCGCTTGTGGTGCCGGCCTTGGTTTGGGCGTGGGGGTGGCCACCGGGCGTGCCGGGCTTGCTTTGGCCACGCTGTGCTGCCTGAGCTTTGGAACGGATGGTGCCGGCACCGGCGCGGTGACCGCACTGGGTGCGGCCAGCGTCATGGCTGGCAGGCTTTCGAGCCGGGGCAGCTGAATGGCCGTCTGGCTGGCCAGTATGCCAGTCAGTAACAGCAAGGCCAGCGCATGCAAGCCACAGCTGCCCAGCACCGCGCCGGTAGCAGGCGTGGTGTCGGAGGATTGGAGTCGCAGGTTCATGGCAATAATGATAATGCAAACCATTATCATTATCAATTGTTAAGATTGAGGAAATGCGCTAGTGCAAGCATCCCTGCCGGCGTTAGGGTTGGCTTGCAATCCCGCTGATTGGCTGCATATTGGAAAATGCACGTCTGCATGGCGCAGACCACCTAATGTATTGGAAAGAAACATGCAGCAGTTTGACGGAACCACCATCGTTTCCGTCCGTCGCGGCGAGCGCGTGGCGCTGGGCGGCGACGGCCAGGTAACCCTGGGCAATATCGTGATCAAGTCCACGGCCCGCAAGATACGTCGTCTCTATCACGGCAAGGTGCTGGCCGGATTTGCCGGCGGCACGGCCGATGCCTTCACCCTGTTCGAACGCTTTGAAGCCAAGCTGGAAAAACACCAGGGCCATCTGGTGCGCTCCGCTGTCGAACTGGCCAAGGACTGGCGCACCGACCGCATGCTGCGCCGGCTGGAGGCCATGCTCATCGTCGCCGATCAGGAATCCACGCTGATCATCACCGGCAACGGGGATGTGCTGGAGCCGGAGCAGGGCATTGCCGCCATCGGCTCCGGTGGCGCATTTGCCCAGTCTGCTGCGCGTGCCCTGTTTGAGAACACCGAGCTGGACCCGGCGGTGGTGGTCAAGAAGTCGCTGGAAATTGCCGGCGACATCTGTATCTATACCAATCAGAACCACCTCATCGAAACGCTGGGAGCCGAGCCCCAGCCCGCTGCCGAATAAACCCAGCCTTTCGTCCCCATCGATTCACGGGCCGCTGCGTTGCGAACGCGCCGGCCGGGAGTACTGTCATGACCCAGATGACCCCGCAAGAAATCGTTCACGAACTCAACAAGCACATCATCGGCCAGGATGCCGCCAAGCGCGCCGTGGCCATTGCCCTGCGCAACCGCTGGCGCCGTCAGCAAGTAGCCGAGCCGCTGCGCAGTGAAATCACCCCCAAGAACATCCTGATGATCGGGCCCACCGGCGTGGGCAAGACCGAAATCGCCCGCCGCCTGGCCCGTCTGTCCGGCGCACCGTTCATCAAGGTGGAAGCCACCAAGTTCACAGAAGTCGGTTATGTCGGCCGCGACGTCGACACCATCATCCGCGATCTGGTGGAAGTGGCCATCAAGGAAACCCGCGATGCCGCCATCAAGCGCAATCGCGTCCGCGCCGAAGATGCCGCCGAAGACCGCATCCTGGATGTGCTGCTGCCGCCCGCGCGTAGCGCCCCCGGCTTCTTTGGCGAGCCGCAAGCAGAAGAAAGCAAGCCGGAAGACGGTCACACCCGGCAGAAATTCCGCAAGATGCTGCGCGAAGGCAAGCTGGACGACAAGGAAATCGAAATCGAAGTAGCGGCGCCGCAGTCCAAGATGGAAATCTTTGCCCCGCCGGGCATGGAAGACTTCTCCAGCCAGCTGCAAAGCATGTTCCAGGGCATGAATGCCGGTAAGAAAAAAGCCAGCAAGCTGAAAGTGGCCGAGGCCTTCAAGCTGTTGATCGATGAAGAAGCCGCCAAGCTGGTCAATGAAGACGAGCTCAAGGCGGAAGCGCTGAAAAATGTCGAACAGAACGGCATTGTCTTCCTCGATGAAATCGACAAGGTCACCAGCCGCTCGGAAGGGCAGGGTGCCGATGTCTCCCGCGCTGGCGTGCAGCGCGACCTGCTGCCGCTGGTGGAAGGCACCACCGTTTCCACCAAGTACGGCATGGTCAAGACCGACCACATCCTGTTTATCGCCTCTGGAGCCTTCCAGCTGTCCAAGCCGTCCGATCTCATTCCGGAACTGCAAGGCCGCCTACCCATCCGGGTGGAGCTGTCCTCCCTCTCGGTAGATGACTTCGTGCAGATCCTCACCAGCACCGATGCCTGCCTCACCCGCCAATACCAGGCGTTGCTGGCAACCGAAGGTGTCGAACTGCAATTCGAGGAATCCGGCATCCGTCGCCTGGCCGAGATCGCCTGGCACGTTAACGAGAAAACCGAAAACATCGGCGCCCGTCGGCTCTACACCGTGATGGAAAAGCTGCTGGAAGAAGTGTCTTACGATGCACGGTCGGGCAGCTGCCAGATTGATGCTCACTATGTGGATGGCAAGCTGGACCTGCTGTCCCAGCGCGAAGATCTGGCCCGCTACGTACTCTGATTCCCCGCAGATTCTCTATATAGAATCTGCAAGGAAGCGCCAGACAGCGCCCGACAGGGCGCTGTCTGCTTGTTGGACGTCGAGATAACCATGCTAAATGGCATAAATGTAGAATTAATTCACGATTCGCCGGGCAGATTGCCAATCTGATTGGTGCTGCCTGATTGGCGATGGCCATTTTTCTGCGGAAAGTCAGCAAGATGATTAAAAAAGTTAAACGATAAATTCGTTTGAAATCAAAATGATAAAATTGATCTTGTGAATTATTGCCATTTTTCAGTAAAAAGGCGTTGACGCAGGTGGGGTGC